>JAEUQO010000165.1 GCA_016789605.1 Acidobacteriota bacterium | reverse complement strand
GCTTTCAATTCGGCTTTGAGGCGTTCGTTTTCCTGTCGCAAACCGACGGCTTCGAGCGCGTTTTTGACGACCAGACGCAGCTCATCCACTTCAAAGGGCTTGGCCAGGTAATCGTACGCGCCGGCTTTGATGGCTTCGACGGCGGTGCGTTCGTTGCCATGCGCTGTGATCATCACGACCGGCGGCGCAGCCTCACCGGCAGACAATTCGCGCAAATATTCCAACCCGCTGGCGCCCGGCAAATTGATATCGAGCAACAGCAAATCTGGCCGTCGTGCGGCAATGGCGCGGCGCGCTTCGTCCACGCTGCCCGCTTCGGCAACGTCGTAATTTTTCAGCGCACGCGCCATGCCATAACGCGCCGCTTCTTCGTCATCCACAATCAGGATTTTTGCATCTGGCATAACTTTCCCTCGCCCAAAAGATCAAAGCGGCAAGTTCACAACAAACGTTGTGCCACGGCTGTCGCCATTCGGACTGACAATCGCAATTTCGCCGCCGAGTTCGCGCACACGCCGCGCAACGATTGCCAGCCCCAGCCCCGTCCCGCGTTGTTTGGTCGTAAAAAACGGCTCGAAGACTTTTTCCTGCAAACTGGCGGGAATGCCCAACCCATTGTCGCTGACGCGCAATTGCAACTCCCGTTCTGTTTGCCAGTGACTTTCGATCACGACGATTCCCGGCGGCGCGGTGGGCGCATTCGGATCGTTTGTTTTGATTGCCTGCAACGCGTTGAGCGTTAAGTTGAGCAGCACTTCCTTGAGCGCGGCGGCCTGTTCGCCATCAAGCGTCGGATTGGCCACAAGCTGTGCCGAAATCTTTACTTGTCGTTGTTCGGCTTCGGCGCGCGTCAATGCCAATACGCTTTCGACCAGTTCCTGCAAATTGACGGACGTAGCGGCAATGACTGCGGGACGCGAAAAGCTGAGCAGTTGCGAAACCGTGCGATTGAGCCGGTCAACTTCGCCGCGAATCAAATCCAGATCACGACCGTATTCGCGGCTGATGCCTTCGTCTTCGCGCATCACCTGCGTGATGGATTTGATCGCGCTCAGCGGGTTTTTGACTTCGTGCGCGACAGTGGCCGCCATTTGGCCCAACACCGCCAATCGTTCGCGTTCGGCCAGCTCGCGTTCGAGCTTCACTTTTTCTTCGAGCAACTGACAGTTTTCAATCGCCACCGCCAAATGCCCGGCCAGCACCGTCAGCACTTCTCGTTTTTCGGTGGTGAACTGTTGCGCTTCGCCGCGCACGACCAACAACCCAACGACACGGCCTTCGCGCCAGAGCGCAAAACAGGCAACGGCTTGCAGTTGCGCCAGCAAGGCGCGGTCTTCGACTTCGGTTTGTTGTCGCTCTTCGGCCAAACGGCAGACTTCGGCTTCGGCCACGGACGCCGCGCTGCTCGGAACAATCCTGATGTCGCTCAGTTCCAACGATTCGCGCAATCGCTTTTCGGCAAAGGCGATGAAATGCGACAGCTCTCCGTAATTGGCTGACGCAGCACCGACTTGCGCGACCAGTTCGCGATACAACCCGACTTCGCGCGCAAACAGTTTGTACAGATACCGCTCGGTCAATTGTCGCAATGGCCCCGCCAAAAACATCACCACCAGAATCAGCAAAGCTTCGACGGCTTCGGGCCGCACGCCGTAACGATCCTGCAAAACCAGACTCAGCCGACGAATGCCGTAGATGTAAACCATCATCACGACCGCCGCGACAATGGCATACACAAAACTTTGCCGGATGACCAATTCGAGATAGCGGTAGCGATAAATGAAATACGCGACGATCGTCGTCGGCACCACCGAAGACAGTTTGGCCAGCAAATCAAAGTATTTGCCCACACCGGGCCAATGCCTGGCGCCAAACACATAGGTCAGCAAAAACAGCGCGCCGATCAAAATCAACGACGTCCCGAAAACTTCAAAAAAGCGACGTTCGCGCGCGCTTTGCCATTGTCGCGCCAGGCGCCAGTCAATCACCGCGCATTCGGCAAAGATGAACACAATCCAGAGAATGAACGGCAGCAACAGTGAAGACAATTTGTCGAGCGGCGGCTGATATGGCTCGCTCCATAATCGCGCGACAACCCACGGCAACATCAGCAACGGCAAATAGCCCGCGATGATCAATGGCTTGAACAGTCGCTGGGGGGCGCGTTCATCCAGCCAGTGCCAAATGCGAAAATGTGCATGCACCAACACTGGCGGCAAAAACGCCAAGGCAACGTACGCAACGACGTTGGCGGCTTTCATCCACCAACGCCCGGCAGGCACTTCCAGCAAGTCATAAACCGCCGCCGCAAAGTTCCCCAGATGCCAAAAGCCAATGCTGATCCCCAAACCGACCAGCGTGCGTTCGACCTGGCGCAAGCCATAGCGACGCAAAAGCATCCAACACAAATACAAATGCAGGGCTGCGCCGGTGGCAAAACCGACTAATTGAAAAATGTCGAAAGGAGTGAGAACGGACGGCGGAGATGGGTCAGGAGCAAGCAGCAAAGCGAATGATTGAGGCAAGATCATCGCAAGAAAAGGCGAAGGATGAAGGTGGGCTCGATGAGCCGGTCCTTCATCCTTCTGGGTTGAATCAGTTGGCGTTAGCGGACTTCAGACATCGCGGCGATGTAACAGCCGCGCGCCGTCGCGGTCAGCGGATCGCTGGCCAAACGAACGTCTGAAACCTGCACGGGGAAGCCGCTGGCTTTCAGCGCGGCTTCGAATTTTTGCAGCACGCCGCGCGGACGCGCCGTTCCGCCCGACAGCACGATCGGAATCGCACGATCGAGTTTCGGCAACTGCTTGGAGTTTTCGAACTCTTCGCGCAGTTTGCTGACCAGCGAATTGATCACTTCGTCGTAATAGATGTGCAGCGCGCTGGTCACTTTGTCTTTCGGCTGGCGCGACAGATCGAGGGATTCTTCCTTGATCAGGCGCACGCGGGTGATCGGTTCGTCAACCACCGCCGCCACGCTGGAATCAATGAAATCGCCCGCGATGGGAATGCTGAAGGTCAACATCGGCACTGACAGGAAAGCCACGCAAACGTTGCACATGCCGCCGCCCATGCTGATGCCGATGCCCGTGAAGTTTTCGTTCTGCAATTCGGCAAAGACAACCGCCAGGCCTTCATTGATGCCTTTGGCTTCGTAGCCCATGGATTGCAGAAAGTTCTTGATCACGGCTTCGTGATAAACCAGGTTGGCATCTGCGCCGTCGCCTTTGCCCGGCACGCTGAAGCACAACATTTCTTTGTTGCGTGCGCGCGGAACGATGGCTTCGATGATGGCCTGAATGATCTGTTGGCCCATCGGTTCTGACGCGTTCAACACACCGCGCGACATCGGACGGCGCGGCACGGCGTTGAAAAAGCTGGCAAAGCGTTCGGAATCGTTGCCAAACACATAAAGGTCTTTGCCGTTGCGGTGATACACCATCTTGTTTTGTTGCAGGATGGCTTCGGTCATTTTCGAATAGGGCACCGCGACAAAGGCGTTGAGCTGCGTGACGGCCTTATGCCCACTGGAACCTCCGGCCACTACGATGCGGCTGGTGCCAATGTCCAGACCCAATGCCCCGTTATCGCTGCTTTCGACGCTCACTTCGGTGGCGCCGGTATTCGTCTTGTTATCTTCCATTATTCCTCCGTATTTACGCTTGCTCAGAAATGAGAATACGAGTCGCGGTTAGTATCGCGCGGATTGGCCGCACAAACAAAAGAACTGGCTTTTAGACCAGTAAAGGTTGGTTTATCAAAGCGCATTCATCAGGGGTCTGTCGTGAAAAATGCGCCAGCTCCGTAAACACACGGGGGCAAGATCAAGGTGGGCTGACAGCCGTGGCTGGCAGGAAAATCAGTTATTGCCGCTTTCGGCAGCGCCATTGGCGACCGACGATTGCGCAGTCAGGTTGGTCCTGTCTCCGCTGGTAGGCTCCGCGTGCAAATGGCGGACTTTGTTCAGTTGCGAGAGATAACGATCACGCAGCTTACGGCGTACGACGTCTGTATTGCTGCGCATTTTCTCAACCCGTTTGTTGAACTCTTCATCCGCCGCGATTGCTCCGGGCCACAACTTGTTCTCCAGCTTTTGGAGCACATCTTCGTCGTAGGTAAAGCCGTAATCGCTCATGTTCGGCGGCTGCACTTTGTATTTGTCAGACAGCCCCATCGCCTCGAAAGGGAAATTGCGCACCCAATCGTGGTGAAAGGCAATCAACATCCGATCCGGGTTCACCGAAACCAGTCCGTGGGTCGTGCAGTTGGCATCATCAATGCCGTATTTGCTACGCAGCACATTGGTCAAGGTGCGTCCGGCAACGATTTGCGCTTCGGTCAATGTTTCATGCAAGGAACCAGCGCTGACCGTGGACTCAAAGCAAATGCCCAGAAAGCTTTCATTCAATCCCACATACGCATACTGATCATCCGCCCAGATCGAATTCCCCGCGTGATAGGCAGCGTGATCATCTCGCACCACGCGATAAATCTCTCCGTAGCGATCAATCAGGTAGTTATAGGACTTGTTTTTCCGAATCCAGTCTAGCAAGCCCAGCGAACGCCGTTGGATGGAATCATTGTTGGCGGGTGTAAACGGGACAATGTCGCTTTCGGATGTGTGATAGACAATCCCAACAATATCGCGCCGTAATTCGGTACCTTCCTGATCGGAACCACGCGGAATCAAGTAATAACCGCGCGGATGGTTTTCCATCTCGTGTTTCGTCAGAATGCGACACCCATTGCTATAGCGCTCAAATTCGCTGGTGCGTTCAACCAGCCAAACCTTTTCAGGTTGATACCCTGGCAAATACTTCGCGCTGGTGGCGCTGAACGCATCATTGCCTTGCCCAGTGGTAGACACAATGATAGGAGCGCGGTTGGCGGTGCGATACCGTTGCGCGAGGTAAGTATTAACGTGACGAGCGGACCAACTGGCAAACGAGTATAGACTGAAGAGCAGCAAGCCAGCGGCCACCACCCCCAACGCGTAAAAGGCGTGACGCGATTGATGAGCAAAGAAAAGGAACCTGGCCGAAAACGGCACTTGCAACTGTGCGATGAACCGCTGTTTGCTCGGCGGAAGCGTGGGAGAAAGCGCTTTCAACTCTTCCAGAATGGCGCTGTAACAACGGGCTTCGACAATCCAATCATAGACGCGGGTGTTTTCCAAAAACCGCAGGTGACGCAAAGACTGTTGCAGTTGAACCTGCCGCTCGCGCTGCTTCGCCAGGGTGTTGTTCAGAAATCGGAGTCGCGCTTCGGGACGATCAAAGAGCATCGCATAGCGTTCGACAAGCTTCGCGTAAAGCTGAACCGGATCAGCGCCTTTGCGCGTCCTTCCCGGTTGCCCGCTTGGTGCTTGCTTGTGGGCCGCTCGTTGGGCCTGTAAGCCAATGATCTCCGTCTTCAAAGCTCAACTCTTCCCGGCTCGAAAGATTATCGAAAACGCAAGTTGTTTCACCCGCGCATAGGTTTAGCGCCTCATTTTCCGATGGTCGTCACGATAAAATCCTGCACAGTGCCTTTGGCACGCAGCTGATTCCCGTAACTCACAGCCTCTTCACGCGTCTTGAAGCCACCGATCTGGACACGATACCAAGTGCCTTTGCCAGCCAGTTCCGCTTTTACAACGCGCGCATCAACGCCTGCGGATTTCAAACGCGCAGCCCGATCATTGGCTTGTCCTTGATCACTAAACGAACCTGCCTGAATCGTCAAACTGCCATTGGTCGGCGTTTTCGTCGCCGGAGCGGTAGTTTGCGGCGCAGGTTTGGGCGAATCAGAAGGGCCCTTAGGTCCGGTCGGCCCCGTTTGCGGGGGGATATCCACTTGACGGCCCGTTTGTGACGGAGCTGCAGTGTCAGGCTGCTTGGTTGGCGGCGTCACGGTATTTGCGTTCGTGTTGGCGGGTTTGGGCAATTCGGTCATCGCCGGTTTTGGCGGTTCGATCTTGCTCAAATCCACATTTGGCAGTTGCCCTGGCGTATTCCCCTGTGTGGTCTGTGTCGGCGCAGCGCCACTGGCGACTTCTCTGGCTTGCTCTTTGCGCTTGGTGATCTGATCCCACAGGAAGTAATAGACCAGAAAGCTCAGCACACCAAACACCAACACGATCAGACCAACACGTAGCAGCAACCCGCCGCGATTGCCATTCATGCCGCTAGCAGGCTCGACTTCATCCTCGATGCTTTCTGGTAAAACCGGCCAGCCCATAAACTCAGGCTCAGCAGAGCCAACGTAATCTTGCGTTTCTCGTTGTCGCGAGGGCGCGGTGTTGAAGTTTTCGATGGGCGTAGTGGGTGCTTTTTCGCCCCGCGAAAAATCGAATCCAGCAGACGCCTCATAATTCGGCATCGCAAAAACATCATCAAAGGCAGGCGTGGTTTCTGCTTGTGACGGAAAACCGCCTTGAGCAGGCCGCGGGATATCTAGCACGTCATCGAAATCGTCTCCGACCCGTGTAGCGTATGTGTCACGACTTTGGTTTACAGGATTGATTGGCGGGTTCGACAACGGCGGCGCAGCCGTATTCCCCGTGAAAGGCAATCGCGCAGTTTGACGCTTTCCATTCGCGTCAAAGTTCCCCCCCTGCTCTGCACGAACTTCGATGATAGTGGCACAGCGCGCACAAACGATGCGCGACGAATCGGCTTGATTCTCGAATTGGCATTTTGGACAGATGACCTTCATATCCTCACTCCCACAGTTGGTCTCCGTTTTAGGCACGGATCGCGGCAGCCTCGAAGGCCAGCGCTCAGCCTGACAGTCGGTGGTCAGTTCGCGTGTTAGTAACGGGGGGCGCGCGTCTGCTTGCTGTTGAGCACTGGAAGGCTTGGCCGGTTTGTCGCTAAAGACGCCAAATTGTGCCACGGGGTTATCATCAATGAGTAGCGTCTGTTCCCTGAATTATGACGAAAGAACTGATGTAGAAATACGATCAAAGCCTTCACTCAGAACGGCGATCAGGCACCTGATCAAGTTGGAAAGAGTAAGCTATCAAGCTTGCTCACCGGATGGCGATTGTAGCGCGAGCAGTATGGCCAGGCAAGGAATAAATTGCCTTATCTCTTGACATTGGCGGCACTTGGTAGCGCTCAAACGCCTCGGCAATCAGTGCTGGCAGAATGTTGGCCAAAGAGCTGATAAACAAAACGTCAGCAGTTCAGAGCCAGGCCAGTAATGTTAGCTGGCTCTGAACTGCCCAATGTGATTCAGTTAAACTCGGCCTTCAAGAAACGCTTTGAGTTTGCGTGAGCGAGAAGGATGTCGCAATTTGCGAAGCGCCTTTGCTTCGATCTGGCGAATACGTTCACGCGTCACGGCAAAATGCTGACCGACTTCCTCGAGTGTGTGCTCGCTGCCATTCGGTCCTAATCCAAAGCGCATTTTGATGACCTTCTCTTCACGCGGCGTCAGGGTTTTCAACACCTCTTCGGTAATTTCGCGAAGGTTGATGTTGATTACCGCTTCTGCCGGATTCTGAATGGTCTTATCTTCAATGAAATCACCCAAATGCGAATCCTCTTCTTCTCCGATGGGTGTTTCCAGCGAGATCGGCTCTTGCGCGATCTTGAGGACTTTGCGCACCTTGGAAGCGGGAATATCCATCTTCTTGGCGATTTCTTCTGACGTTGGCTCGCGCCCCAATTCCTGTACCAGCGCGCGTGACGTACGGATCAGTTTGTTGATCGTTTCGATCATGTGCACCGGAATACGAATGGTGCGCGCCTGATCTGCAATTGCGCGAGTAATCGCCTGACGAATCCACCACGTCGCATAGGTAGAAAACTTATAGCCACGACGATACTCGAATTTGTCCACGGCCTTCATCAAACCGATATTGCCTTCCTGAATCAGATCAAGGAACTGCAAACCACGGTTCGTGTATTTTTTGGCAATCGAGACCACCAAGCGCAGGTTCGCTTCCACCAACTCTTTCTTGGCTTGTTGGGCTTCAGCATCGCCTGTCAGCACATTCAAAATGGCACGCTTGACTTCGAGCGCGGGCAATTTGAAGTGATCTTCGATCTGTGCAAGGTGTTTTTTCGCCGCACGAAGCCGTTTCTCGGTCTCCTTGATTTCGTCCGGATTCCGTTTCCGCTCCAGCGATTTTTGCAGCTTTTCGATCTCGCGCTCGGTGTTCATGACCTCCTCGCGCGCCTTACGCATGGAGGCGACGAGTTGATCCTGAATACGCGCCGTAAAATCCAGCAGGCGGACAAGCTGTGATAGCTCAATGCGTTGCCGTGCCAGCTTGCGGCGCATTTTGACCAGCTTCGGCGAACGTTTGGGCTCAGCCAATAGCTTTTCGTACATTTGGTTGGTCTTCTTGAAGACCTTGGCGATTTCGTTGATCGTTTCGAGCGTGTATTGCTGATTTTCTTCGATCTTTTCTTCGGTGACTCCTTCCTGCTCGTTGAACGTCACCACTTCACGAATCGCCAGTTCGCCTTCGGCGAGCTCTTTCCCGATCTGAATCAACTCCAAAATCGCAACCGGCGAACGGGAAATCGCCTTTTGCATTTTGATCTTGCCACGTTCAATGCGTTTGGCAATCGCCACTTCACCTTCACGCGTCAACAAGGGCACGATGCCCATTTCGCGCAGGTAAAGGCGCACCGGGTCATTGGTTTTGTCCAGTGCCCCTGGCGACAAATCCAACTCAAGTTCTTCTTCGGGAGTTTCTTCGAATTTCTTATCGCCCCCAGCGGCGGCGGCGGCGGTTTCCAGGAACTTCTCTTCGGAATCGCCAATATTGATGCCTTCTGCCCCCAATGTGGCAAAAATGTCTTCGATGTCGTCGGGAGAGACCAATCCCTCCGGCAGCTCCTGGTTGATGTCATCATAGGACAAGAAGGCTTTATCCTTGCCCATATCCAGCAGCTTCTGTACATCGTCTGTATATTTCTCTTCCAATTTCACATCTCCTTTCGTCGCAATCAGCCCGACCACTCCAATTGCGACTTCTCACTCTTGACTGACTCTCTTCACTCTACGGGCAAGATACGAACAAAAGTTTTGGCTTTTTTCTTGTGTATTTCTCACGGTCTCAATGTGTTGCTTGACCGTTCCATTGCGCCAATGCTCGCTCTTGCTTTGCTAATTCAAATTTCTGCATCATCAAATCGCCGAGCTTGGTTTTATCGTTACCGCGCTGTGCCCGATTAATCTCTATTTGCAATGCCGATTGTTTTTCGGCCAATTTGGCACAACGCAAACTATGCAAGCTCTCGGCGGCTTCTCGCTCTGCACGCGTTAACGTGCTTTGCTCGTCTACTTCGCCATGCAACCCTCCATCTGATTCACCAATCATCAACTGGGGCAGCAATTCACGAGCCAAATTCTCATCCTGTAAGGCTCCGCTCAAGACAGAGTAATCAGCGTCTTGCTGCTGCCGCTCATATTCAAAAATCAAATCGAAGAGTTGTTCAGTTCTTAGCCCTTCGTAATCTTCGCGCGCGATTTGCCGCGCAATCTGCCCGCGTACTACCGGGAAATTGAGCAAAATCTCTAGCAATTTCCGCTCCGCCGGTTTAATCGCAATAGACGCGGTGACGGCGCGCACGCTGACTCGTTCCTGCCGGGTCTCGGCTGCTTTCTTGAATTCTTCCAAGATCAACTTGCTGTCAATCTTCAGCAAATCTGCAATTCGTGCAACGTGTTCCGCTCGTTCAATGCGATCCTTCACCAAACGCAAATACGGCAGAATGGCATTAATCGTTTCGACTTTACCGGTGGGTCGGCTTTGGTCATTTGCGCTGATAGCTTCTGCGACGATGTAGTCGAGGAAGTTTTGGGAGTTCTTAAGCAATTTGAAATAGCCATCCGCGCCGCGCGCTCTGATGAATTCATCAGGATCTAAGTTGTCCGGCAAGGTCAACACATTCACCTTGAAGCCTTCGGCCACAAGCAGTTCCAGGCTGCGTTTGGTTGCTGAAACGCCTGCGGCATCAGGATCGAAATTGACCACAATCTTGCGGGCATATCGTCCCAACAATCGCACTTGGTTGTCAGTCAACGCCGTTCCCAAGCTGGCCACCAGGTTTTTGACGCCAAATTGAAATGGCACCAAAAAATCCAGATACCCTTCGACCAAAATGGCATATCCACGTTGCCGTATCGTGTCGCGGGAGTGGTGCAAACCAAAAAGATGTTGCCCTTTGGTATAAACAGCAGTTTCAGGAGAATTGAGATATTTCGGTTCACCGTCACCTAAAATGCGTCCACCAAAGGCGACAATTCGCCCTTGCGTGTCGCAGATTGGAAACATTAGACGACCACGAAAGCGGTCATAAAATCCGGCTCCGTTCTCTTTGAGCGTTACCAAGCCGCTGCGTTCGATTTGCGTGCGGGATGCGCCGCGAGAACGTAAAAAATTCCCCATTCCATCCCAGGTGTTTGGCGCGTACCCCAGACGAAACAAACGTCTCGTGTCTTCTGTGATGCCGCGTTGGACAAGATACTCCTGTGCACGCCGTCCCTCGGCAGTCTCATTTAGATTTTGTTCAAAGAACTCAACTGCCCACTGATTGATCTGGAGCAGTTCGCTACGTTGGCGGTCACGCTCTTCCATCTCGCGTGTGTTTTCAACCACCGGCACGGCAATGCCGCACTTTTCGGCGACGGTTTTCACAGCTTCAGGAAACGAACAGCCTTCGATTTCGATTACAAAATCAAAGACGTTTCCGCCTTTGCCACAGCCGAAACATTTAAAGAGCTGTTTTGCCGGGTTGACCGCAAAACTCGGCGTCTTCTCGTGATGAAAAGGACAACACGCCCAGTGATTATTCCCCTTCTTTTTCAACGAAACGTAATCGCCAATAACGCGCAAAATATCGGCTTGGTTACGTAACTCATCGCTGAAACCGCGCGGGATTTTCATATGGGCAGCAGGCAATTGGCGAAATCAGCCGCCAAGTCAGAAAGTAATGACTTGTTTCTGACCGCAAATCTCTGATTCGCACAGGTTACTTCTTCAACTCGACTACTGTTGCGCCGTTGCCGCCTTCACCAGGGGCCGCCGGATAAAATTTGGCCACGTGCGGATGTCCAGAGAGCAAATCGGCAATTGCGCGTTTCAGTGCTCCCATTCCCATGCCGTGCACGATACGAACCCGGTCATGATTGTCCAAGAAAGCAGCATCCAGGAATTTATCCGCGTCGTCTGTCGCTTCATTGACAGTTTTGCCGATCACATTTAGCTCGCTGCCAATGGCCGGTTGCTCTTTGAGAGAAACCGAGACGCCTTTGGGCAAGCCTGCAGCGGCCTTGGCGGCCTTTTTCGACTCGGTTTTCCGCTCGATGAGCCGCAAATTCTCACGCTGTTCGCGAAACCGCAGCGCTCCAACCTGAACGCCGACAACATCTTCACTGACTGATTCGACGACGCCCTCTTGATTCAGTGACAAAACACGAACGCGGTCGCCAATGCCAAAATCCACTGGTCCGGCATCTTCTTCGGGTTGAGTAGCAGAACCATCATTTACATGTGAGTCTGCCCCCGAAACCATAACACTCTGTTGATGCATTTTGCGGGCAGCTTCGCCCGCAGCGCTTTTCAATTCCACTGTCCGGCGTTCGATTTCCTTGCGCGCTTTGCGCTGACTGGCAGCATCTTCGATAGTCGCCACAAATTTGTCCGCTTTGGCGGCGAAATCCGCCACGACAGCCTGCAATTCCTGGCGAAATTCCTTTTCGCGTTCTCGTTCGCGCTTGAGAAATTCAAGTTCCAGCTTGGCGTATTTGTCAGCGACAACGGCGCGTTCCTCTTCGAGCGCGACAATCAACTGGTGTTGCTGGTCGAATTGTTCTTTCAGCTTCCGCAAATATTCAGCAGCGTCAGCGCTGGCGGTTTTGACGCGGTCAGCGGCACGCTCTGTAATCGCCAGCGGCAAACCAAAACGACGGGCGATCTCGATACCGGAAGATGAGCCGGCCAATCCGGTCAACAAACGATAAGTCGGCTTCAGCGTGCGTTCGTCAAATTCCACGCTCGCGTTGATGACGTCAGCGCGGTTGGTGGCATACATCTTCAGGCCGCTGTAATGGGTGGTGACAATGACGTGCGCACCTTGTTCGCGAAAATAATCCACCATTGCCACGCCCAGCGCCGAGCCTTCTTCGGGATCGGTGCCGGTGCCAACTTCGTCCAGCAAGATCAACGCCGGAGCGCGCAGGCCATCGCTGATGCTGCGGATGTTCTGAATGTGCGCGGTAAAGGTCGAAAGATTGGCCGCAATGGATTGATGATCGCCGATGTCGGCGTGAACCTGGTGAAAAATTGGCAGGTCAGCGGCTTTTGCCGGTACGTGTAAACCCGCTTGCGCCATCAGCGAAAGCAACCCGGCAGTTTTCAACACAACGGTTTTGCCGCCTGCATTAGGGCCGCTGATGACCATCACGCGATGAGCGTCATCCAGCTCAAGCGAGATGGGAATAATTGGCAAACCTTGCGCTTTCAGATTTGCTTCGAGCAAAGGATGCCGGGCGTCTTTGAGGTTTAACGTGCCGCCTTCGTTGATGGCGGGTTCGATGGCGTCGTGCTGGATCGCCAACCGCGCCTTGGCCGCAATGAAATCAATTGCTCCGACAGCGTCAGCCATCGCGTGCAAGGCTTCCCGCTCTTCGCGCAACTCTTCGCTGATCGAGAAAAGCACCTTGGTGATCTCGACCTGCTCCATTTCGCGCAATCGCACCAATTCGTTGTTCAAACTGATGGTTTCGAGCGGTTCAACAAACGCCGTCTGCCCGGACGAAGACATTCCGTGAACGACACCCGCCACCGCACCGCGATTGTCGTTGCGGATTGGGATGACATAACGCTCGTTACGAATGGTAACAAACTCGTCTTGTAACGCATGTGCTTCGTCTGCGCGTTTGAGAATGGTTTCCAGCGAGCGCTGAATTTGCGAGCGCAGCTTGGACATCTGATAGCGCACTTCGCGCAATTCCGGGCTGGCAAAATCTTCCACTTCTCCGCTGGGAGAAATGCGCCCGCGCAGCCGCTGATACAACGCGCGCAGGTTGGGAATAACGTCAGTGATTTCTCGTATGAGCGGGAATTTTGTCCCTTCTTCGCGGAAGGTTTCGCGCAATCCCATCGCCACGGACATCAGCCGCAACACGTTCAGAATTTCGATTGGTTCGAGATTGACGTCCGCGATGCCGAGTTTGCCCAAAGCCGGACGCGGATCAGGCAGGTCATTGACGTCCAGTGCAGTACCTTCGCGCAAGTAAGCGACACCTTCACCCGTGAGCCGCAATTCGTGTTTGATTTCTGCGGCGCGAGTGGAAATTGCCAAGTCCTCTGCCAGTGCTGCGCCTAAAGGAGTACGCACACACTGCAAGAGCGTGGCCTTGAGTCGGTCAAACTCAAGCGTTGTAATGGCCTGACGTTGCATGATTTTGTCTGCTTGCGAGATAGACTGCTTGAACCTTTTACGCCGAAACTGCGAGATTGTAGGTGCCGCATTGGTGACTGTCAACCAATCTGCCTGGCAAACGGATTTACCATTGATAGGTTTGGCTGTGTTCTGACCCGAAGGCTGCCGGGCAAAACACGTGGTATTGCCCGGCAGCATCCTATTGCCATCAGCTAGAACGTGATTTTGCCCGCGAGCTGAATCACGCGCGCAGCCTCACCCGTTTGAATAATCTGCTGCGTTGATGGCGGAGCCACCGCAGCGCAACAGGTTTGCGCAAACACAGCCGAACGGAAGCTGGGGCTACCGACCGACGCGTCACGCGGGTTGTCAAAATTGGTGTGATTGAGCGCATTGAACATCTCTACGCGCAGTTGGAATTTCACGCGTTCAGTGATGCTGAAATGCTTTTGCACCCCCAGATCGAGGTTCCAATAGCTGGGCGCAACAAAAATGTTACGGCCCGCGCCATTCGTCCCCGGCGCTGGCAAAGCAAACCCGGTGGTGTCTTTGAACAACACTGGCCCGATGATGTTGGAGATGTCTTGCAGCTTCAGTTCCGGTTTCACGCCACCGATGATGTCGGCGCGCGATTCGTGTGAGAAGTTCGAGGTGAATGCACCGCTACGCACACTGAACGGTTCGCCGGTCATAAAGGTGAAAATGCCATTCACCGTCCAACCGCCGATGACTTGATTCACAGCGGAATTCACACCGCCAGCAAAAGGTTTGCCTTTGCCGAACGGCATTTCATACACCGCAAACGTCGAAAAGACATGCGTACGGTCGAAATCCGAGCGCGCTTTTTCGTTGAACCATTTGCGCACGTCGGTGGGCGTACGCGAGTTGGTCGTCGAAAGTCCGCCGCCCGAAGACGCGCCCACCGGATCAACCGATTGGTCGTCAATGGATTTCTGGAAGCTGTATGACGCGCCGTACAAAAAGCCTTTTTCAAAGCGTTTGCGCGCCGTCACCTGCAACGCGTGGTAATGCGAGCTGCCGCCCGCATCAATGTAAGTGATCGTGCTGAACTGCTGATTCGGACGCAGGTTGAGCGCCAGTGTAGTTTGCTCGATGCGGCCTGCCATGTTGCCCGCCGCGTTCAAGCTGAGGTCCGTGCGCGATTGCGCAGAGTTCACAAACGCCGCATTCACACCATTTGCGCCAACAATCGGAATGGCGGAGCCGGTCACACCGGTCGGGCAACCAGTGCCATCAGGGTTGCAGCCTTTGGCAACGTTTTGTTGCATCAACAAGAAAGACGGCAAAATCGGAGCCGCATCAATCTGGTTGATGTCATATGCACGTTGCAACCGCATACCGCGCCGTCCGACATAGGCGATTTGCCCCACGATGCCCAACGGCAATTCGCGTTGCATGCTCAAATTCCACTGATGCACCGTCGGCAATTTCAGGTTCGGATCGAAAACCGTCACTGGCGGCGCATTGCCCAGCAACTGACGCGACAAGGTCAATTGCGAGGACGGCTTGAAGCTCGGCGATTTCAGCTCCAGCGGGAAACCATCGCCGATGCGTTTGTCAGGCGCAGCCTCACAACCCGCAGTAGTCACTCCTCCGACTAATGAGCTACAAGTGCCGATCAGCCCCGGAGGCCGTCCGGACACTGCCGTCACCTGGAAGGTCGGCAGCGCGTCATACGCAATGCCGTATCCGGCGCGCACGACGAATTTCTGACTGTTGCGCGGACTCCACGCGATACCGATGCGCGGGCCGATGGCCAGATTGTTACGATTGAAAAAGCTCTTGGCCTGTCCGAACGTGACCAAATCACCTGACCCGATGATCGGCTGATTCGGCACATAAACACGTTTGTGCGCTTCAGTCGGAGCCAGGTTTTCTTCAAACCGAATCCCCAAACTGATGGACAGGTTCTGGCGCGCGCGCCATTCGTCCTGCAAATAGAAGTTGAGTTGCTTGGCGCGATTGCCGACCGAGAACAACGTCACTTCGCCGTCTTTCTGGAACGGCAAGTATGCGTCGCTGGTCAGGTCGCCCAGAAAGAGCTGCTGCAAGCGGGCCGGAATGCCCATGATGTCGTTGATCGAGCCCAGCAACCGGTTGTTGTCTACGTTGGCGATCCCCGCTCTGGTTGTCGTCGCGAGCGCGGGCGTGTTGAATCCCGTAGGCACACGCAACGTACGGCTAAAGCTGATTTGCGGAGTGACGTTGACGCCACCGGGTTGGCCGCGCCGGTCGTTGTGCTGATAGAAACGGAAGTTGAAGCCGCCTTTGAACTGATGCGCGCCTTTCACCCAACTGATGTCATCCACAAACTGCGGCGTCGTGACGGCGCGTTGTGTGCGCGGCGTGTTGTTAAACGGCAGGTCAACGTTGTTAAACGTGTAACCCGGAATATTCGGAAAGTCAGGATTGGCTTCGCCCTGGGTAAACAGGAAGTCGAAGCGCGAGAAGCCCATCGTAAAAGAGTTAACCAAGCTGCTGTTGATCACCCAGCGATGATTGACCGCCAGATTGCGGCTGCTGCGGAAGACTTCGCCAAGCGGCGCAAATCCGGGAAACACCTGCGGACGGCCATTGAGCGGGTCACCTTGCCGCGTGTTTTGATCAGCGTGCAAGTAACGAGCGAACATCGCATGACGTTCGTTGAAGGTATGGTCAACACGGAATTTGAAGTGCGGTCCTTCGTTCGTGGTCGGCGGATTCCACAAATACGCCGCCGTATTCAAACCGTCGCCAAAACCGTAACTGTTCGGTTTGGGATAGGATGAAAACAATTTGGCGATGGTCGGGTCTACGCCTTTGATGGTGGCATGCGATTGCGCGAAGTTGAAACTGGCCACGCAATTGGTGTCGGTCGCGCTGGTGCAATTGCGCACGCCCGCGCGCAATGCGCCCGTCTGGCGATCTACCAGCAAAGGCGTGTTTTGCGTGATGCGCTGCCCATCAATCAAAAACGGCGTGGTCGGGTCTGCCACCCAGTAACGGTAAATGCCTGACAGCGCCGTCGGCGTGTAAACATCCGGAATGCCGAAGCTTTGATCCACCGGCTGGGTGAATTTGACGTTCTGTCCCTGCCAACTGCCGAAAAAGTGCGTTTTGTTTTTGACGACCGGCCCGCTGAGCTCAAACCCGTACTGATGGAATTTGATTTCGTTTTTGGGCGTGCCTTGTGCGTTGTTGAAAAAGCCGGAAGCGTTCAGCGCTGTGTTGCGCGCATATTCGAAGACCGTGCCGTGAAGCGCGTTGGAACCGCGCCGCGTCGCAATCGAAACCGACGCGCCGGAATTGCGGCCTTCTTCGGCAGAAGCGTTGTTCGTGACGACTTTGTATTCCTGCACGTTGTCAGGGTTGATGCGGTAAATGTTCGACACCGGATTCGGCACCGAAGATTCGTTGGCGTCAATGCCGTCAATCGTCACATTGAACGCGCGGTCGCGTGACCCGTTGACGTGAATGCCAGACCCGGCGCCACCGGCAGAACGTTGCACGACGCCCGCCTCCAAAATGATCAGGCTCAAAGGATTGCGTCCGTTGAGCGGCAACGATTCAATTGTTTTTCGCTCAACGACGTTGCCGATCACGGCGTTCGACGATTGAATGCGTTCATATCCGCCCTCGACATTGACGATTTCATTGGCCTGGCCGACTTCCAGCGCCGCGTTCACGACCAGCGGCGTGCCGACTTCCAGCACGTTGCCGGTTTTGTTCACGGTCTTGAAACCGCTCATTTCCACGGTAATGGTGTACCGCCCGACCGGAAGCGCAGGAAACGAAAACAGCCCCGCTCCGGTCGTGGCCTGCGTATAAGCCACACCGGTTGCTTCATTTTTGGCCGTGATTTTTGCGCCGGGCACGACCGCGCCTGTGGCGTCCGTCACTGTCCCGGAAATATTCGATGTACTGGTTTGAGCTGATCCTGTGAGTAACAGGAGCAAGCTCAATCCGAGCACACCTAGACAGGTAAACAGCCGTTGTTTCATTTGGGGTCCTCCGAGAGTTAAGGTCAGAAAGAGAGAGCGCCGCAGCTCGCTTCATCAAAGAAACCGGGAGCTGTTCCCAACTTCTTTGATGAAGCAGTCCTGCGGCGGAAGTTCAGGTCTACTTTAACTGTTGCGATCTATCTCGACCCAAAATGATTTTTAGGTCGTCTGCTTCCCTTGCCTCGTCACGAAAACGACCGTTGGCGATTTCGTGACTGAGACCAAGTCAGCCTAGAAATTGATCTTGCCTGAAATCTGAATACGGCGTGCAACGCTGTTCACACTATCGTTGATGCGTCCAAAAATCGTGGACGTCAACGTTGCGGTCGGAGCAGCAAGCGAAGGCGTATTCGTGAAGTTACGAGCATCCACGCGCAAATCGAAATTGAACCGTTCGGTCAACCGGAAATTCTTGCTCAGCGAAAGGTCCATCTGGAAATAACGAGGTTCGAGGAAGAAATTCCGCTTCGTATTGCCGATGGTGCCTGCCGCAGGCGAGGTGAATTTCGCACGAGAAGTGGTATCAAACCAGAAGTTGCGTCCGCTTTCCAGTACCAGCTTGCCTTCGTTACGCGAACAGCCGTTGCAATCGGCCAGCGACTGCACCACGTTGCTGAACGTGTTCAAGCCCGAATACACCGTGAACGGACGGCCCGATTGAGCCACCAGCGTGCCGGTCAATTGCCAGCCACCGATGACGGCATCCACGGCCCGATGGGAACCGTTGGCAAACTTGCGGCCTCTGCCGAACGGCAGTTCATACACATAGTAGCCTTGCACCACGTGGCGGCGGTCGAAATCTGACCAGGAGTAGTTCAACTTGCGATTGTTGTTGTCGAACGGAGTGCTCGACGCTGACTGGGCGTTCGCGGTGGAAACCGTGCTGAACGTCGGATCCCACGAACGATTGTCCATCGAACGCGCCAGCGTGTAGCTCAACTGGAACATGCCACCGCGCACTTGCCGCCGGACAATAAACTCAACGCCGTGATAGTTCGAATAATCGTTGCTATCGAACACGTTCAGAGCGCCGGTGAATTGCGAGAAAGGTTGCAACAACGCGCTATAACCGTTGACGTCGAGCAAGCGACGATTCAGGTTGGCACTGGTGCAAACACCGGCGGTCACGTTCGCCGCCGCGCACAACCGTTGCGAAACGTTCAGCGCCAGCGAAGCCACGCTGCCCTGGGTCAGCGCCGTTGGATTCAAGGTGCGGAACAGCGCCGTACCGGCATTGTTCGCCGCGCTGCCCGTCAGCAACAAATTGATCAACGAACTGTTATACGTTGTGCTATTGCGAATGTTGTTGAACGCATCCAGGAAGCTTTCGCTCTGTCCGGCGACCTTGGCGTTGATGTTCACCTGATTCGCATTGTAGCCGCCCGTCAAGTGCGTGCCGCGTTTGCCGATGTAGTTCACTTCGAGAACCATCTGCTTGACCAATTCTTTCTGATAGCTCAGCGACCAGGAATGAATCAGCGGAAACTCGAAGTTCGGATCAAAGACGTTAATCGAAGCAGCGCCAAAAGCCGCCGGCTGACGCAAAGCGTCTGGCGTCGAAGAAGGCGTCAATGAAGCAATGACCGGCGCGACGTTGCGATACAAACCGCCGCCTTGGCCAAACGCCGTGTTGGTCGCCCCCAGCGCATTGCCAGGAATGTTTTGGAAGATGTTCGCCCCCAACAATTGCGAGGCCAAACGATCAGACGAGACGCGGTAATTTGCGCGAATCGAAGATTTGCCAGACTTGGTCGGATCCCACGCAAACCCGATGGAGGGCAGAATCTTTCCGAAGTCGTTCTTGAACAAATCGCCTTCCACCCAACGCAGGGTGTTTGTCCCCGGGTTCCCCAATGTAAAGGGTTGGTTCGGCACCAAAATCGGGCGACCATCCGAACGCGGATTCAATTTGATTTCCCAGCGCACGCCCAAATCCACCACGAAGTTGGGACGAATACGCCAGTTGTCTTGCGCATAGAAATCGTATTCGGGATAGGTCGCGGTGAAATTCCAGCGGGTGCCGAGCGGCGCAAACTGGCTGGGATTGTTGGGATCAGAAACGAAGGCTTGCGCCACGTTATTGACGCGCCCCAATTGATCGTTGATGGTGTTTTGCAAACGGGTTAAATCGTTCGCATTGATGCTGGTCGCGCCTGCAGTCGGCAGGTTGAAGGCCGTGTAGCCCGCCGCACCACCAAAACTCACCGAAGGTTCCAAGCCGATCCCCGCCACTGATGAACGGTCGTCAATGTGACGATTGAAGCGGAAATTCAAACCGGTTTTGAAAATGTGCGGCGCAAAATCGAACGTAACGTTGTCCACAAACTGCCAGGTATTGAGCTTGCGCGCATTGCTGATGAAGTTCGTGTTGGCCGTCGCCACGTTGATAAAGGAGTAATTCGCCGCCGGATCAGGTTGCGGCGTGTCAAAGCTGAACGCGAAACGGTTCAACCCCAACACAAATTCATTGACGATGCGCGGCGTCGGATTCCAGCGATAGTTGACCGCCAGGTTTTTCGGATCGCGGAAGGTGTCTACCAGATTCGGCGAATTCGGGAAGACCGGGCGTCCACCGTTGGCCGAATCGCCATAGCTGTTTTGTGCGCCTTGCGCATAACGGACATAGATATTGTTGCGTTCGTTCAGCGCGTAATCCACCTTCGTGACGAAGTCATATTGCTTTTCGTGCTGTGGCGAAGCGAAGTTGAAACCTGCCGTGTTGAGTCCGTCACCCGTGTTGAAGTTGTTCGGCAAAGGTTGCGCATTGAGCACGCCCATCAAGGTCGTGTCGCGCGAAATGCCCGCCGGATTGTTGGCGATGTTGTAAGTGGCAATACACAGCGTCGTCACGGTGGCGCTGCACGCAGGCAAAGTCGCATTGCCGCTGGCGTCCACGGCTGCCGTCGCCGAACCGTTCGGCGCATTGGCGCGGCCCACAACATAGCGATAGATGCCATCACGCACCGATTGCGTATACACCGTGCGCGTCACCAGCGCCGTGTCATAGGCACGCAACATTTGCAGATTGGCGAAATAGAACAGTTTGTTTTTGATGATCGGCCCGCCCAGGCTGCCGCCAAAAATGTGCTGCACGAACTGGTCTTTGGGCAGATTATTGATATTGCCCGTGTAGCTCTTGGCGTTGAAACGCGGCGTTTGGTAATACTCAAACGCATTGCCGTGAATTTCGTTGGTGCCAGAACGCGTCACCATCGTGACTTGCGCGCCGCTGCTGCGACCGAGTTCCGCCGTGAAGTTGCTGGAAACCAGTTGCAGTTCCTGCAACGAATCCGGGTTCATGCGCAACGGCGTGAAGTTCGATCCGCCCGCGCTGGTTTCGTTCACGTCCACACCGTCGAGCGTGAAGTTGAACGCGCGGTCACGTGAGCCATGCACGTGCGTGCCACCACCGGTATTCGCGCCACTCACAAACCCTGGCTGGAAGTTCAACAAATCAAGTGGGTTGCGTCCGCGCGTACCAACCACGGGCAAGGTTTCCAAGGCACGTTGATTGATCGTGCTGCCGATGTTGCCCGAACTGCTGGTTTGCACCACATCGGCGGAAGCTTCAACAGTCACAGAGGCCGAGACTTCACCCACCTGCATGGCCACATTAATGGTCGCAGGTTGGTTAATCTGTACGGTATTGCCGGTCGTGATGTATTTCTTGAAACCAGCCCTTTCGACTGTGACCTGATACGTTCCGGGCGGAATCAGGTCGAACGCGTACACACCATTGCTGCTGCTCGTCGTATTGAAAGCAACACCAGTTGCTTCATTCTTTAACGTCACGGTCGCTCCCGCAACCGCAGCGCCGCCTTGGTCGGTGACTATCCCAGTCACGCGTGAAGTCGTGCCCTGTGCCAAGGCCATGGTCGCCAGCAACACTGGCAAAACCACGCCGATCAATACACGAGCAAAAAAGCCACTGTGTCTCATCGAAATTTCTCCTGAAAATTTTTGCAGGCAGGAAGCTCGCAATGGGGTGTCTTGAAAACTTTTGCTTTGGAGACCGACGACAGGAAGTCTTGTTCTCCCTGGTGACATCGCTCAAAACGAGAACCTGGAAACCTATGTCTTAAATTTATACCGATATTGATGTATGCGTAAGAAGCGTAATCGAAAATACGCAATTGATATTCCAATTAGGAAGCAAATGAAAACTGGTGGCTAACTCGTTATAAAGCAGTCATTAACGGCTGAGAAGCGCACCTCAAATCCACAATTTTGTCGCCTGCCTATCCAGAAATCACAAAGCCAATTCCGAAAAAATGGAGAGCATTCAACAAGGCGTAACGGTTACAACCAAACAGTTTTCTGTCTAGCGACGTTTGCGTGGTGTCGCCGGGCGTACTTTCAATTCGTTGTATCCGCTTTGGGCGTCTGGTTCGCGCGTCATCTTCAAACCGACAGCATCGCCAATGACAATTTCAACGGTCGTATATACCTCACATCCCGGTGTCAGATGTCCACCGATGGTTTTGCCTGTGCCGTCTGAAAGCGAGAGGTGCAAGTGCGGGCCATCCGGCGTCAAGGTTCCCACCAGCGAAACGATCTCGAATTTGCCATCAAATTGTGTGGTCTCGCTTTTATCGGCCAGCCGTAAGGCGGCTTTTCGCAAACTACCGACGCCAGTCACGATAAAGCCCGCCTGAATGCGATTGGTCTTGGTGAAACGCTCCAGCTCCAACCGCAAATCCTGTCCGGGCAGCAACCGCAACACATAGGTTTTGACTTGCGTGGTTGCCGCTTCTTCCCAGACATCAACGGCCTGGCGCTTTGTTTGGGCGTGCGCCGCACGTTTGCCCTGGGCGAAGACGTTCTGGCCCACACCAGTGCCTAGCCAAAAAACAAAACACATTGTCAGATAAGCTTTCATTTGCCGTCTCCTTGCGTATTTGCCAGCCAATTATGCCTTGCCGCGCAGAGAAATAAGAAAGCCGCGGGAGCAAAGGTTCGATCCGCAGTTCTCTTCCCAAAAAATTTCGAAAGAAAATTTTTGCGCGATGATAATTTCCGCGAGCCGTTCTCGCCTTTACCTATGAAGGGGAAATTTACAGCAGTTTCGTAAGGCAAGCTCGCCAAGCACACGAGTTTGCGCTCCCCTGCAACGTGAAATGGCGCGAAGCGCCAGTAAAAGTCTTAACCGCGCAATCTTTTGCTGTGCGCTGGTGCGTCATTTCGCGTGATTAAGCAATGGCATTGAAAAGCAATGGCAAGCATTTTCAACTGCGCATCGTAGCGAAGCAGAGCGAAAGGAGGATGGGGAGGATCCACTGTTCGGTATCACGTTTTTAGGGTCGGTTTGCCAATTGGCAAGCCATCTATGCATCACAAACTGAGGATCGTAGAGCGGGCCTAATTGAGGCAGGCACGTATCGCCGTTCTCGGTTTGTCTTCTTGGAGCTCCACGGCACCAGGATGCTCAAGAAGAAATGCAAAGGCAAAAGGAAGGCGCACCAGTGATTGCGCCAACCTTTTGCCCTTTTTTTTGCCTGCGCGACGGTTGCCTGACAGGGCTACTTGATGCGAATGCGTATCGTATTGGCCGCCACGCCATCCACAGTCATGACCACGTCAACTTCGCCGCGCCCCGCCAGCGATCTGGGCAGCGGAACGTTGATCTGATCCAACCCGACAAAGCCGGGCGC
>JAEUQO010000162.1 GCA_016789605.1 Acidobacteriota bacterium | reverse complement strand
AAAAATCGCAGTGGCGGGTTTGGCAGATCGCGTCACCGCACAGCCAATAGATTTCTTTGCCGATCCATTGCCCAAAGCCGATGTCATCACCATGGGATTGATCCTGCACGACTGGGATTTGGAGAAAAAGATGTTCCTGATCCGCGCCGCCTATGACGCGCTGCCGCCCGGAGGCGCTTTCGTCGTGATTGAACACTTGATTGATGACGCGCGGCGCGAAAACGCCTTTGGCTTGATGATGTCGTTGAATATGCTGATCGAATTCGGAGACGCTTTCGATTTCACCGGTGCGGATTTCTCCGGCTGGTGCCGCGAGGTTGGCTTCACGAAAACCGAAGTGATTCCGCTGGCAGGTCCGGCAAGCGCTGGGGTGGCCTATAAGTAAGAGAGGCGAATCCTCGTCACTTAACCGGAGCATGAAGGCAAAAGTTTCAGCCTAGTGGTTGATCATATGCGAATACTTCTTTTGACGTTAGGCACTCGCGGTGATGTTCAACCTTTTGTGGCCCTTGGGCAAGAGCTAAAACGGCGCGGGCATGATGTGGCCTTGGGAACCAGTTCAAGTTTTTCCCCCTTTGTTGAGCAGCATGGGCTGGAATACCGCTACATTAACAACGAATTCGTAGAACTTGCTCAGGGAGAGGCTGGCCGCAAAGCAATGGAACAGTGGGGGGGAATGGCAGGCAGGCTCAAGTGGATGGCAGACGCTGCGCGGTTGTTCAAACCGATCTTTCGCAAAACGCTGGCGGAAGAATGGAAAAGCGCGCAAGACGCGGAACTGATTATCTACAATCCCGCATCAGTCGGAGGGTTTCACATTGCAGAGGCGTTGGGAGTGCCTGGCATTATGGCTGATGCTTTTCCAACCTGGGTTCCAACCGGTGACTTTCCCAGCTTTGCCCTTCCCGATCTCAAGCTAGGACGGGGCTATAACCGCTTGACCTATCGCCTGTTGCCAATCATGACCGGAAGCATGTATGGCAGCGTCGTGCAAACGTGGCGCAAGGAAACGCTGAAACTTCCACCTCGCTCGATGTTCGGAGGCGAATTGGTTCGTACTGACAAGCAACCTGTACCGGTGCTTTATTCGTTTAGTCGGCATCTCGTTCCACCGCCAGCGGATTGGCCGGAAAATGTACATGTGACGGGCTATTGGATTCTTGATGAAGTCAAAGATTGGCAACCGCCGCCTGAATTGCTGAAGTTTTTGGAAGCCGGATCGCCGCCTGTCTTCGTAGGATTTGGAAGTATGAGCGGGCGCGACCCGGAACGAGCGACTCGCCTGGTGTTGGAAGCACTCGCCAAAGCTGGCCAACGCGGAGTGATCGTCACGGGTTGGGGCGGGTTGGAAATTGCAGACCTGCCGAAGACTGTGTTCAAACTGGAAAGCGCTCCGTATGATTGGCTGTTTCCACACATGGCCGCCGTGGTGCATCACGGCGGAGCGGGCACTACCGCCGCAGGGTTGCGTGCAGGCAAACCCAGCGTGATCTGTCCGTTTGTAGCCGATCAACCATTTTGGGGACAGCGCGTCGCGTCGCTTGGTGTTGGGCCATCTCCGATTCCACAAAGCAAACTCACATCTGACAATCTGGCGTCTGCGATCCGGCAGGCAGTTTCCGATGTTGGGATGCAACAGCGCGCAATTGACCTCAAAGAGCGAATCAGCAACGAAGACGGACTCGACAACGCCGTCAGCTTGATTGAACGCTACATAGCGACCTGGGGAAAATGATCGAACAAGTCTGCAACAGTCAGGAAAAGAAAATATGAAATCTGATCAAGCTGCGCCCAAAACCATTGATGAATACATCGTCGGCTTCCCACCAGAAGTCCAGGAAAAGCTGGAAACGATTCGAGCGACGATCTGCAGGTTGCGCTGAAGACCGAAGAAGCGATTCGCTATAGATTCCGTCATTTAAGGAACACTAAATCCTGTCATTGACATCCGCCCTCGCGGAGAGACAATTGCTAGCGGAGGGGATTATGACGAACGAAGAAATCTTACGGGAAATTGATTCGCTGCCGCCAGAAGGGCAACGCCTCGTCGAAAGCTTTCTGGCATTTTTGCGGCAGCGTTATGCGCGCCCTGCCGCAGTATCAGATAACGTGCCGTTACAGGACGAAAATTTCATTGGTATGTGGCGCGACCGAAATGATGTAACCGACAGCACAAGCTGGGTGCGCCGCGTCCGCGAATCGGAGTGGAGGCAATAACGTGGCATTCACGATTATTGACACAGACATTCTGATTGACGTTGGGCGTGGGATGCAGGAAGCCATTGATTGCTTACAACATCTTGCCCAACATTCCCTCCTCGCTGTCAGTACCATAACGCAAATGGAATTGATGGTCGGTTGCCGCAACAAGACAGAGTTGCACGATCTTGAAATCTTCCTGCGGCGTTTCCAGCTTTTGAGAATTACAGAGCCGATTTCTGATCGGGCTGTTGAGTTGTTGCAGCAGTATCGTTTGAGCCACGGCTTGCTGATTGCAGACGCACTGATAGCAGCAACCGCTTTGGAGCATAACCAGCCTTTCATCACAAAAAATCAGCGTGACTTTCGCTTTATTGCAGGGCTGAATTTACAGCCTTACCGATAGGCCACCGCTGTCTCAAAAGATGCCATTGACTTCAGGAGGAGGAAACGTGAAATCGGGTCAATCCATTCCCCAAACCATTGACGAATACATTGCAGGCTTCTCGCCGGAGATTCAGGAAAAGCTGGAAACGATCCGCGCGACGATCCGCAAGGCTGCGCCGAAGGCCGAAGAAGCCATCAGCTATATGATGCCGACGTTCAAGCTGCACGGGAATCTGGTGCATTTCGCGGCCTTCAAAAACCATATCGGCTTTTATCCCGGCGCGAGCGGAATTGCGGCGTTTCAGGAAGAGCTGGCTGGGTACGAAACGTCAAAAGGCACGGTGCAATTTCCGCTGGATAAACGGGTGCCGCTGACGCTGATCACCAAAATCGTAAAGTTTCGCGTCCAGCAAAACCTGGACAAGGCGGCAGCCAAGGCCGCTTCAAAAACAAAGAAGAAGTAATGCTTTCCGCGCTCTGACAGAAAGACGCTTGCGATGATCGAACAGAAGTTTTTCTGGAAATGGGTTCGCCTCTCGGGCGCGGGTTGGATGCTGGGCATTCCGTTTGTCGCGGCCTTGGCCTTGCTCGGCGAAGCGGTAGGCATCGGCGGCATTCAGGTATTGGTTGGCCTCGGCATGGGCGCAGGCATCGGATGGATGCAAGGACGCCTGATGCACGGCGTGTTGCAACAGTTTTGGCCCTGGTTTTGGTCGTGCGTTGTCGGCTTGGGAGTCCCCTTTCTGGCCGTAGACATGGTGAAGCTGGCTTCACGCGACTTCCCTTTTTACCCGTACAGTTGCGTCGTGCTCAGCGGCTTGCTCGTCAGCATTTGGCAATACGTTCTGTTGCGTGCGCGGTTTCAAAACGCGGGCTGGTGGATTGCGGGCAGCCTGCTCGGATGGAGTCTGGCGGCGGGTTTGGTTGGTTTGGCTGATGCGCTGTTTCGCTCGCATTCGATCAGAGGAATCAGCGGCGCGCTGTTATATCTGGGATGTCTGGCCGGAGGCGGTTTTCTGCTTGGTCTGGTTACTGGCCTGATATTGATCCGGTTACGTCCACACCACGCGGCGCATTAGCCGCACAACAAACAAAAGGATTCGCGATGACATTCACACGCACTTGCTTGAGAGTTGCGGCTCTCTGTTGCCTTGCCCTGTTGCTTTCGCGCGAACACGGCGCGGCACGACCGCTTTCGCAAAGCGATTTCACGGTCACGACGGTTTATCTGGTTCGCCACGCAGAAAAAGCCGCTGCGCCTGCGGCTGACCCGCCGTTGCTCGAAGCCGGAAGCAAACGCGCCGAAGAGTTGGCGCGCACCTTGAGCAAGGCGAACATCAAAACCATTTTTACCTCGCAAGCCTTGCGCACCAAATTGACGGCGGAGCCGCTGGCCAAACAATTGGGCCTCACCGCTAAGGTCGTGCCTGTTTCCATGAGCAAGACAAATCCGCGTGAGCTTTCGCCGGAATATCTAAAAAGCATGGCCGAACAAGCCGCCAGCGCTCCTGGCAATGTGTTGATCGTGGGTCACAGCAACACCGTGCCGGAAATTATCAAAGCGCTTGGCGGTGATGTCGTGCCGACCATAGACGAAACCGTGTTTGATGATTTGTTCGTGGTCACGGTGTATGCGAAAGGAAAGGCGAAGGTCGCGCATCTGAAACAGTGATGTCAAAGCCTTGTGTGGCCCCAATATGGAAAACAAATCTTTAAAAGCTTCCGTGACAATGACGATCTTAATCGGGATTTTGTTGCCAGTGGCGGAAACCCTTAGACGTTCCAATCAACTGCTTGATCCGGCCCGATTTTTCAACTGGTTTGACGATTACTTGTTGGGCGGGATTCTACTGGTTACTGCCTATGGCGTGAAAAGGGGAAAGCCAAACGCGGTTTCGTTTTTGATTGCTGCCTGGGGAATCGGAGTTGGCGCGCTGTTTCTCAGCTTCTTGGGCCAGTTTGAGTATTACCGGACGGCGACGGGCGATCCGGGCATTTTTTCGACAACGCTGGTCGCAATCGTTAAAGGGCTCATTCTGGGATACATGCTGATTGGGCTTCATCTGAGCATCAGATCTAACTCTCCGGCTAACGCGGTGTAACCCGTGTTTCTTCAGAACCCGCTTCATTTTTGGTGAGACTTCCCATGAAACAACTGGTTTGTATTTTCTTCCTTGCCGTGAGTGCTTTGGCGCAAGCTCCCGGACAGCAATCAGCGCAGTCGGCAACGCAGTCAACAACACAGCCGAATGCCCAACGTCCGGCAATGCGTCCGATTCCGCCCGTGGGCGTCGAAGTCCCAGCAGCGGATCGCACCGAACTGGAAAATGGGTTGCGGCGTTTGAAAACGGCGATGGACAAAGTGAAAGACCATCCGCTGTTGCCTGACGTGATGATCTATCACGAAGCCGTTCGTTATGCGTTGCAATACAATGAGTTTTTCAAGCTGGAAGAAGTCTTCAAGGCCAAACTGTTGCTGCAACACGGCGAAGAGCGCGCACGCCAACTGGCCGAAGGCAAAGCGCCGTGGACAACGCAAACGGGGTTGGTCGTGCGCGGCTACGTTTCCAAAATTGACAAAAGCGTGCAGCCCTATGGGTTGGTAATTCCGCCGTCTTTTACGCCCAACACGACGCATCGTTGGCGACTGGACGCCTGGTTTCACGGTCGCAATGAAACCTTGAGCGAGGTCAACTTTCTGACCGAACGCGAAACGCGCCCGGGTGAATTCACGCCGCGTGACACCATCGTGCTGCATCTGTATGGCCGTTATTGCAACGCCAACAAATTTGCAGGCGAAGTTGACTTGTTCGAGGCGCTCGACAAGGTCAAACGGCAATATCGAATTGATGACAATCGCATTCTGGTGCGCGGCTTTTCGATGGGCGGCGCAGCAACCTGGCAATTCGGCGTGCATTTTGCCGGACAATGGGCGGCGATTGCGCCGGGCGCAGGCTTTAGCGAATCGGCGCAGTTTCTGAAATTGAAACTGGATGGGCCTGAGGCTCCGCCGTGGTGGGAACAGAAACTCTTTCACCTATACGACGCGACCGATTACGCCGCGAACCTGTTCAATACGCCGCTGGTCGCCTACAACGGCGAAAACGACGGACAAAAGCAGGCTGCCGATATGATGGAAAAAGCGTTGGCAGCAGAAGGCGCGCGCTTGTTGCGCATCGTCGGCCCCAAAACCGGTCACAGCTATCATCCCGATTCCAAAGTCGAAATTGATCGCATTCTGGACGCCATCGCCGAACGCGGACGCGATCCCTATCCGCGCGAGCTGCGTTTTACCACCTGGACGCTGGCTTACAACCAGATGAAATGGGTGACGGTAGACGCGCTCGGTCAACACTGGGAACGCGCCCGCCTGAACGCTGAAATCGAAACCGAACGTAGCGTCAAAGTCGAAACGGCCAATGTCACCGCCTTCACGTTGGACTTTGGCGCGGGTGGTTGTCCGTTGGCGTTGGCGGGAAAACCGGTGGTGACGATTGACGGGCAAAAGCTGCCTGTCGCGGGGCCGCTGTCGGATCGTTCGTGGCGCGCGCATTTCCGCAGAAACGGCAATCAATGGGCGGTGGTGGAATCGCCCGTCACGGCAGGATTGCGCAAAGTTCACGGATTGCAAGGCCCCGTGGATGATGCATTTCTCGACAGCTTTATCTTTGTCACGCCGACTGGCACACCGCTCGTTGCCGAAGTCGGTCAATGGGTAGCGAGCGAACAACAACGCGCTATTACCGAATGGCGGCGGCATTTTCGCGGTGACGCACAGGTACGCAAGGATGCTGACATCACCGAGGCCGACATTGCCGCCAGCAATTTGATTCTGTGGGGCGATCCGGCCAGCAACAAAATCCTGGCGCGCATTGCCGACAAGCTGCCGCTCAAATGGACAGCGGAAAGCATCGTGGTTGGCGACAAACGCTTTGCGGCCACAACGCACGCACCGATTTTGATCTTCCCGAATCCGCTGAATCCCAAACGCTACGTCGTGCTCAACAGCGGGTTTACCTTTCGCGAATTCGATTATCTAAACAACGCACGACAAATCCCGAAACTGCCGGATTACGCCGTGGTGGAGACGACCACGCCGCCAGATTTTCGTTATCCGGGCAAAATCGTATGGGCGGGCTTTTTCAATGAAGCCTGGGCGCTTTCGGCAGAAGGGCAACGATGAGCAACCGTACCCTTGAGACAATTTCGCGGCGCGAACTGCTCGCCAGCTTGGCGTTGACGAGCGCGGCGGCCACGCTTCCCGCTGAGCGGACGGCAACTGCGGCCTCTGCTCCGCGCGATGCCAAAGAATCGTGGTTCGATCGCCCGATGCGTTGGGCGCAACTCACGCTGGTCGAAAACGATCCCGGCCAATACGATCCGCAATTCTGGCTGGATTATTTCAAGCGTGTGCATGCCGATGCGGCGTGTCTCAGCGCAGGCGGTGTCGTAGCCTACTATCCGACCCAAATCCCGTTGCACCATCGCAGCCAGTGGCTGAAAGACACAGACCCTTTTGGCGAACTGCTCGCCGGTTGCCGAAAACAGAATATGGTCGTGCTGGCGCGCACGGACCCGCACGCGGTGCACCAGGACGTGTATGACGCACATCCTGACTGGATCGCCGTGGACGCCGCAGGCAACAAACGGCGGCATTGGGCGTCACCGGAATTGTGGGTGACGTGTGCGCTGGGGCCGTACAACTTCGAGTTCATGACCAAAGTCCACCAGGAAATCATGGCGCGCTATCAGGTGGACGGAATTTTCAGCAATCGCTGGGCAGGCTCAGGCATGTGTTATTGCGAACACTGCCAGCGCAATTTCAAAGCGGCGTCTGGCCTGGAATTACCGCGCACCAATGATCCGCAAAATCCGGCACAACGCAGTTACATTTTGTGGAAGCAAAAACGACTGTTTGACGTGTGGAAGTTGTGGGATGCGGAAATCCGCAAACTGAACCCGCAGGCGCGCTACATTGCCAATTCAGGTGGCGGCGCGCTCAGTTCGCTGGATATGAAAACCATCGGCGAACTGGCCGACACGCTCTTTTCCGATAAACAGGCGCGCCGTGGCGTAACGGCTCCCTGGGCCAATGGCAAAAACGGCAAAGAATACCGCGCCACCATGGGCCGCAAAGCCATCGGCGGCATTTTCAGCGTCGGCGTTGAAGAACCATATCGCTGGAAAGATTCTGTGCAAAGCGAAGCCGAAATTCGCCTGTGGGTGGCTGAAGGGACTGCCAACGGATTGCGCCCCTGGTTTACCAAGTTTTCGGGAACGCTCTATGACAAGCGCTGGTTGAATGTGGTGGCCGACATTTACGATTGGCATCATCGCGCCGAACGATATTTGCGCAACGAAGCGCCGCTGGCCCGTGTCGGGCTGGTGTATTCGCAACAAACAGCGACGTTTTACGGCGGCACGCGTGCGCAACAGAAAGTCGAAGATCATTCTGACGGGTTTTACCACGCGCTAATCGAAGCGCGCATTCCGTTTGAGATGGTGCACGACCGTTTGCTTGACGCCGCGCACGTTGACCAATTCAAAGTGCTGATTTTGCCGAACATCGCGGCGTTGTCAGAACAACAGTGCGCGCAATTGCGGGAGTATGTGAATCGTGGCGGCAGCCTTGTGGCGACACACGAAACTTCGCTTTTTGATGAATGGGGTGTGCGCCGCGCCAATTTTGGTCTGGCGGATGTATTCGGCGTCAATTTCAAAGCGCAAATCCCCGGTCCCATGCAGAACTCGTATCTGAAACTGGAAAAAGACGCGGCAGGCAAATTCCATCCGTTGCTGGCAGGGCTGGAAAACACCACACGCATCATCAACGGGGTTGCGGGTGTCGAGGTCGAACCGCGTACACCGGTAATTCCGCCGCCGCTCAGCGTCATTCCGTCGTATCCTGATTTGCCAATGGAGATGGTCTATCCGCGTACGCAGCAAAGCAACATTGCAGGTGTATATCTGCGTAACCTGGGCCGTAGCCGTGTCGTCTATTTCCCCTGGGACATTGATCGCACATTCTGGGAAGTGCTCGCAGAAGACCACGGAAAGTTATTACGCAACGCCGTGCAATGGGCGCTCAATGAAGAAACAGTCGTGACAGTGACTGGCCCCGGCATTCTGGATGTAACTGTCTGGCGGCAAAAGGAATCCCTGACCGTTCATTTGGTCAATCTGACCAATCCAATGATGATGAAAGGCCCGTTGCGCGAGTTAATCCCGATTTCGGCACAACAGGTAAAAGTTCGCTTGCCACAGGGCGCCCGGGTGAAGCGGGTGCAGTTATTGAGCAATAGCAAACCGATTCCTGGAAAAACGGCTGGCGGTTTTCTCTCACTCACGGTGCCGACCATTCTCGCGCACGAAGTCATTGCCATTGATCTGGCCACCAACTGATTGGGCGCATGATCGGCCAGATATTCTGTCAGCTCTGCGGGGAGAAAGAAGCACGATGAAGAAAAAGCATTTGCAACTGGGACTGATTCTTGTCATAGGGATCGTCGCGGCATTTTATGCGGGCGTCACCTCGCGCGCGCAACGGGCAACCACGGCTGATACGACTGCACAACGTGCCTTGCTTGAGGAATACTGCGTCGCCTGTCACAACCAGAAATCCAGCACAGCGGGCATTTCCCTGCAAGGGTTGGATTATAGCAACGTCGCCAGCAATGCCGACGTCTGGGAAAAAGTCTTGCGCAAAGTGCGCACCGGCCAGATGCCGCCCGCCAAAGCGCCCAAACCTGAAACCGCCGAAACGACATCATTTGTCACCTGGCTGGAATCTTCGCTGGATCGCGCGGCACGGCTTCATCCCAATCCCGGACGCCCTGCGGTGCATCGGCTGAATCGTGCGGAATACAGCAACGCCGTGCGCGACCTGCTGGCCGTGGACATCAAACCCGGGCAATGGTTGCCAGTGGATGATTCGGGCTATGGATTCGACAACATCGGCGAAGTGCTGACGCTGTCCCCTGCCCTGGTCGAAAAATATCTTTCTGCCGCACGCCGCGTCAGTCGTCTGGCCATCGGCGACCGCACGATCAAACCCAGCGAAGAGCGTTACCTGCCGCGCCGTGGCAGCCGCAATGAACGCGTCAGCGACGATTTGCCATTCTTTTCGCGCGGCGGGCTTTCGGTACAACACTATTTTCCGCTCGATGGCGAATATCTGTTCCGCGTCAAAACGCCTTCGAATGGAGAAACCGGCGAACCGGCGCGCTATTACGAACATCGTCTATTTGTGAAAGCCGGGTTGCGCAATGTCGGCGCGACACAACCGCGCGAAAGCGCCAAGGCGGAACCCGCCATTCCCGGCCCGCGCAGAGGTGGCGGCCCGCCAACCGGAATGACTGCGCCACAATTGCAGCCGCTGGATTTACGGCTGGATGGTGCGCGCATCAAACGCTTTGAAATTCCTGAAACCACATCGCTCGAAGTCCTGATCATCAATGGCCCGTTCAACGTCACAGGACGCGGCCAGACAGAAAGCCGCGCCAAGATTTTCACCTGCCAACCAAAAACTGCGGGCGAAGAAACGCCTTGCGCCAAAAAGATTCTGGCGCAACTGGCGCGCCGCGCCTTTCGACGGCCGGTGACAGATGCCGATGTGAATCCGCTGTTGGCATTCTATGAACGTGGACGCCGCACAGGCGATTTTGACGACGGCATTCAACGCGCGCTCGAAGCCATGTTGGTCGCGCCAGACTTTTTGCTGCGCGTTGAAACCGACCCGCCGCGCGCCGCCGCCGGAACTGTTTACCGGCTAAATGACCTCGAACTGGCGTCGCGGCTTTCGTTTTTCTTGTGGAGCAGTCTTCCCGATGACGAATTGCTGACCCTGGCTGAACGAGGGCGGCTGACTTCGCCAACGGTGTTGCAGCAACAAATTCGCCGTCTGCTGGATGATCCACGCGCACAAGCCTTCGTCAGCAATTTCGGGGGACAATGGCTGCACTTGCGCAATCTCGACACCATCACGCCCGACCCGGAAGTCTTCCCCGGCTTTGACGAAAGTCTGCGGCTGGCCTTTCGCCGCGAAACGGAATTGTTTTTTGAAAGCATTCTGCGTGAAAACCGCAGCGTGCTGGAATTGCTCGACGCCGATTACACGTATTTGAACCAGCGACTGGCTGAGCATTACGGCGTGCGCGGCGTTTATGGGCCGCAGTTCCGCCGCGTGAATCTGGATGAAAAACAACGCGCGTTGCGCGGCGGATTGTTGGGCCAAGGCAGCATCCTGACTGTAACCTCATACCCGAATCGCACGTCTGTAGTGCAGCGCGGCAAATGGATTCTGGAAAATTTGCTGGGTGCGCCACCGCCGCCACCGCCGCCCGACGTGCCTGATTTGAAACCCAAAGGCCAGGACGGTCGCTTGCTGAGCATGCGCGAGCAGTTGGATTTGCACCGCGCCAATGCCATTTGTGCCTCGTGTCATGCGCGTATGGACCCGATCGGCTTCGCGCTGGAAAACTATGACGGCATCGGCAAATGGCGCAACAAAGACGCCGGCTTGCCAATTGATGCCTCTGGCAAATTGCCTGACGGCACAAGCTTCAACGGCGCGGCAGAACTGAAACAGATTCTCTTGCAAAAACATCGCGACGAGTTTGTCGCGACCGTGACCGAAAAGCTGTTGACCTATGCGCTGGGACGTGGACTAGAAGCGTATGACGCGCCGGTGATTCGTGCCATAATGCGCGACACTGCGAAAGAAAATTATCGGTTGCCCGCACTGATTAGCGCGGTGATCACAAGCAAACCGTTCCAAATGAGGAGGACGCCGACCTTATGATCCTGACCAAAAAAGCTTTGCCGCGCCGCGCATTTTTGCGCGGCATGGGCGTGACAATGGCCTTGCCGCTGCTTGATGCAATGACGCCCGCATTGGCGGCCAGCGCTAAACCGCCTGTTCGCCTCGGCTTTGTGTATGTTCCGAACGGCGTCATCATGGACAAATGGCGTCCCATCAGTGACGGCCCGAACTTCCAATTCGGCCCGACGATGAAACCGCTGGAACCGTTTCGCGACCGGTTGCTGGTATTCAGCGGCCTGGCTCAGGTGCAAGGTCGCGCGCTCGGCGACGGCGCAGGCGATCACGCCCGCGCAGGCGCAACCTGGCTGACTGGTGTTCACCCCAAAAAATCCGAAATCAATTTGCGCGCGGGCGTTTCTGCCGACCAGATCGCGGCGCAAACCTTGCGGCAATACACGCAATTCGGTTCGCTCGAACTCGGCATTGAATCAAACCAGCTCGCGGGCAACTGTGACAGCGGTTATAGCTGTGCGTATACCAATACGATTTCCTGGCGCAGCGAAATGACGCCGCTGCCCGTCGAAAACAACCCGCGCGCCATTTTCGAGCGCATGTTCGGCGACGGCGAAAGCACCGATGCGGCGGCGCGCCTGGCCTTGCTCGAATCGCAACGTTCGATCCTGGATTACGTCAACAGCGGATTGAAACGACTAAGCGGCAAACTGGGGCCGAGCGACCGCAGCAAATTGAATGAATACACCGACGCCGTGCGCGACATCGAACGGCGCATTCAAAAGGCCGAACAGCAAAACGCCTCCGTCAAATTGCCGGTGATGGAACGGCCGTCTGCCATCCCCGACGAATTCGAAGACCACGTCAAACTGGTTATGGATTTGCAGGTGCTGGCATATCAGAGCGATCTGACGCGCGTCATCACCTTGATGATGGCCCGCGAAGGCAGCAACCGCCCCTATCGCAACATCGGCATCAGCGACGGTCATCACAACATTACGCACCACCAAAACGACGCAGACAAGATCGCCAAGGTGACCAAGATCAACGAAGTCCACGTCAAGCTTTTCGCGTATCTGCTGGAACGCATGCGGGCGACGCCGGATAACGGTAGCAACCTGCTCGAAAATTCGCTGATCCTTTACGGTAGCAGCATTAGCGACGGCAATTTGCATACGCACCACGATCTGCCAATCGTGCTCGCTGGCGGCGGTGCAGGTCAGGTCAAAGGCAATCGCCATCTGATGTATCCCAAAGAAACGCCGCTCAACAATCTCTTGCTGAGCATGCTCGAAACTGCTGGCGTGCCGACGGAAAAACTCGGCGACAGCACCAGCAAGCTCGATTGTCTGGCGTAACCTCAACTCACTTTCCACCAAGTCTCACGAAGCGGTACGACCAGCGTTCCGCTTCGTGTTTCTCTGTGTGACTTTGTGGAAGGACATCCCCAAAGGAAAACCATGAACCGATATTTGCCCCTTCTCTTCGTTGTGTGTTTCGCCGTGACGGCCTCCGCGCAAAATCCTGCGCCTGCTGCTCCTGCGGCCGCGCCAGCCAACCCGCTCAGTGCTGAAGCCAAACAGATGTACGGCGGCGTCAAAAACAACCTGCTCAAGATGGCCGAGAAAATGCCGGAAGAGCATTACGCATTCAAAGCCACGCCCGATGTCCGCACCTTTGGCCAACTGATCGGGCACGTGGCTGATTCACAAGCGCGCACCTGCTCGACGGTCAACGGCGAAGTCAAAAATCTGGGAGCATCAGCCAAAACCGCCAAGGCGGAACTGGTCGCCGCACTGAAAGAATCGTTCGCGCTCTGTGACAAAGCATTTGACGCGCTGACTGATGCCAAAGCGCTCGAAATGATTCAAATGGGACAACGCCAGAGCACACGGTTGGGCGCTTTGGTTCGAACGGTGTCCCACTCAAACGAAGAGTACGGTTATATGGCGGTGTATATGCGCTTGAAGGGCATCGTGCCGCCATCCAGCGAAGGCCGCTGAGTCGAAAATCCGAAAGAGCCAACGGAACAAACAGAATGAACGGACAAACGGAAACTGCCCAAACGACATGAGTTCCGTCGTTTCCGTTATTTCTGTCTGTTCCGTATTTTTTATCCCGTTGACGTGAAGGGCTGCTATGCGAATAAGAGCTTTGCTGTTTTGCGTGATTCTGGTGGTTGACATCAGCACCTGTCTGGCAGATCCGCCGAACTTGCTTGATGCGGTCAAACGCCGTGACCATACGGCGTTGAAAGCCTTGCTCAAAACCAAAGCCGATGTGAACACAGCGCAACCTGATGGCGCAACCGCGCTTGCCTGGGCAATCTATCTGGACGACACCGAGGCAGCGGAATTGCTGCTCACAGCCGGAGCCAAGGTCAACACGGCGGATGAATATGGCGAAACGCCGCTGACCTTGGCTTGCAACAATGGCAATCTGACGCTGGTCAAAAAGCTGCTGGCGGCAGGCGCGGACGTCAACGCCGCACGTTGGGACGGCAGCACAGCGTTGATGCTGGCTGCCAATTCGGGCAATGCGGACATCGTCAAATTACTGCTCGCACGCGGCGCAAACGTCAACGCTGCAGAACAGAAGAAACAACAGACGGCGCTGATGTGGGCGGCGGCGGAAGGTCATACCGAGGCGGTGCGTGCGTTACTGGCAAGCGGCGCCAACGCCAAAGCCGTTTCGAAAACCGGCTATACCGCGTTGCTTTTTGCCGTCGTCAAAAATGACGCTGAGTCAGTCAAAAGCCTGCTGGCAGCAGGCGCGGATGCAAATACCAAACTACCTGATGGTTCGTCTGCCTTATTGGCGGCGGCGGCATTTCGCAGCGGCGCAGCGGCGATTGCCCTGGTCGAAGGCGGAGCCGATGTCAAAGTCTCAGACCGGCGCGGCAACACAGCGTTGCATACCGCCGCGCAAATGGGTGAAGTCGAACTGGTCAAACGGCTGCTCGCCAAAGGCGCTGATCCCAATGCCCGAAACGGCAAAACTCCCGGTCTCAATTCGCCCAGTCCGTTCCGCCCGCCCGCAGGCGAAATCACTCCGTTGCACGTTGCGGCACGCGCCAATCAACTGGAAATCGTGAAACTGTTATTGGCGGCGGGCGCGGATCCCAAACTTAAAGCCGAAGACAACACCACGTTGCTGATGCAGGCAGCGGGCAGCGCCAATGTCGAAGTCGTCAAGCTGGTGTTTGAACTGGATTCGGACGTCAAAGCCGTGACCACCAGCAAAGCGACCGTGATGCACGCGGCGGTGACTGGCGTAGGCTTTACGGCTGAGCAACGAGAAATTTGCAAAGTCATTCAGTTTCTGGCCGACAAAGGCGTGCCTCTCGATGAACGCAACGCCGCCGGAAGAACGCCAATTGACATCGCCGACATCCTGCCGCTTGACCAGGCCGTAGACCTGCTCACCGACCTGATCGTCAAATCCGGCGCCAAGCCCAAAACCCGCACCAAACGCTGAGCGCCGCCCTGCCAATCTCACAACCTGCGTGCGCCCACGCATCGCTAAAACGGCGCTTTCGCATAGGAATACCCGCGCTGCCCATTCTTCCTGCCCGTCGTTTCACTGGCTGGTAAGAGCGAGTATACGTAATCAACGGTCACGGTTCTGGCCGTCACGAGCACGCGCAAGTGTCCTGCTCCCCCCTGAATCTCGCCGCTGGTGTAACCGTACTCTGCTGCATTGCGCGGCGAGTCATAACGCGGATGGCCGGGTTGCGGCACTTCCTGATAAACGATGCCGTCCAGGTCTTCTTTGGCAAA
>JAEUQO010000154.1 GCA_016789605.1 Acidobacteriota bacterium | reverse complement strand
GCGGTGGCGGCTATGAGATTCCGCAGCTTGATGATTACAACTACGATGCGCTGAATCGGATTACTTCGGTCAGCGAATCGCAGCAAAACAGCAGCGGCGGTTGGACGTTCAACCTGTTCACGCAGAATTTCGGTTACGACCGCTGGGGCAATCGGACGGTCAGTTGTTCGCCTTGCCAGTCGGGAGTGACCGGCGACACGTTCACGGTGGACACGGCGACCAATCGGCTGACGGCCAAAAACGGCGTCGGAATGACTTACGATTCGGCGGGGAATCAGACTTATGACGCGACGGGCAATCGCTGGTTCGACGGCGAAAACCGCATGCACAAGGCTACGCAAGGCAGCGTGACCAGCCATTACGTTTACGATGCCGACGGCAAACGAGTCCGCCGCATCATCGGCTCGACGGAAACGTGGATGGTGTATGGATTGGACGGCGAGTTAGTCGCCGAATACTCCGCCAACGGAGCTTCCGGCAGTCCGCAAAAAGAATATGGTTATCGCGGAGGCCAAATGCTGATCGTCGCGCAGACTTCTCCGCTGGAGATTCGCTGGACGGTGGCGGATCATCTTGGGACTCCGCGCCTGAACATCCTGGGCAACGGGGCGAGCGGGGGATTGCTCGGCAGCGTGAAGCGGCACGATTACCTGCCGTTCGGGGAAGAATTAGTGGCGGGTGTTGGACTCAGGAGCAGCAGCAGTCACGGGTATGAACCGCCTTCGGATGGGGTGCGGCAGAAGTTCACCGGTTATGAAAGAGATAATGAAACTGAACTGGATTTTGCACAAGCAAGATACCTATCAAGTCGACAAGGAAGATTTACTAGTCCAGACCCATATATAATCTTTTTTGAAGCGAGAAAAGGAAGTACCTCAGAAGAGCGTCTGGGGATGATTTACGAGTACTTAGTACAAGCACAAAATTGGTCTAGATATGTTTATGTGTTAAATAACCCGCTTAGGCATACTGACCCGACTGGAATGCGTTCACCAGGTAAGTTTGAAAGGGCAGCCCTTAAGAAGCTCGAAGGTTTGGCGAAAAATGCAGAAGCAGAAGGTAATGATGATTTGGCAAAGGGATTACTTGCGGCAAAGGCAGCGATTGAGAATATTATTAGCAGTTTAGACAACGGCAAAGAAGATGTGGGTGTCAATGTTGCAGTCAACGCAATTCTTTACACCAATGGCAACAGTTTTGCAGATAGTCAATCTGTAAAAGTGACTAAGGATGGAACATCATTCACCATTGGCGCGGGCCAAAATAAATGTAACATCTTTGTTGCCAATGCTTATGGTGTTGGTGCAGGTTTGGGCTTTATTAAGAATGGCGCTACCGGTAGAGGGTATCCATTAATTGGAGGAAAGCCGCCAGCAGCGAATTTTCTCGGAGATGCAAAAGACAGGCAACATCTAACTAATCTTGGCATTGTGACTGATGGGCTGAAAGTCGGCGACATAGTTGCTTGGAGAACTGAAGGTGGGGAAGGATCTGGCCACAGCACTATTCATATAGGAGGTAACGTTCTGGTTTACTCTGGAGGACCTGCCCATCATGGTTTGCCATCTGGTACCCCTCAAGCGAAAACCTTTAGTGAAGTTGATAGGTCTATGAATAGAACGAATCACGAATCTTTCGTAGTAAGGAGGTACAATGGAAAACCATAAACTCTGGGTCATAATGGTCTTGATTGTACTAGCTTCTTGTCGTGATAAGCCTAGTGCAATAGATAATCACGAAGTATCCAAAATGAACAAAAGCCCTGCAGAAACACGGCAAAATGAAAGCAGGCGCTGTGAGGCTAAAAATTATCAATATCCTGCAGATGAAAAGGAAGATATTGTTGATGAGAGGTGCTATCGCCTACAAGAGCAATTACACAACGCTGTCTTGGATGGTAATTTGGTTAAAATGAAAGAGGCACTAATGAATGGAGCAAATCCAAATGGAACGTATTATCAAAGTTATCCCGCCTTGCAGGTAGCCGCTATGCGTGGGCAGGGACAGGCGGTCGCGTTACTTTTAAGTAATGGGGCAAGTGTGAATCAGGAAGCGCCTTTTGAGAAGACCTCTCTCAATACAGCGGCAGCGGCAGGTTACTTAGATATCGTCAAAATATTAATAGAAAAAGGAGCTAACGTTTGTTTCAAAACTTCCGATGGGACAGCAGCGGATATTGCGCGCAATATGGGGCATAAAGAGATTGAAAAATTCTTGAAGGCCATAATAGCCCAAAAGTGTAAGTAGCAACTACAGCGGAGAGAACGTAATCAAGAACGATTGTCCCATTGAAGCGCGCCATCCTGCCCGACGGCGGCGAAGTCAAAAAGACTTACAACGACGTGACCGGCAGTTTGTACATCCTGAGCGAAACCAAACAGAGCGCGACCGTCTGGCTGAAAGACGAAACGCATTTCGACGCTTTGGGGCGCGCCTGGAAGACTCGACATTTTGAAGGCGGCACGCAATGGAGCGAACAGCAAACCGCCTTCGATCAGCTTGGCCGAGCGTGGAAAACTTCCAACCCGTATTTCCCTGGAGCTTCGCTGGACTGGACGGAATCGAAGTTCGATGCGCTGGGGCGCGTCACCGAAGTCAAAACTCCTGACGGCGCAAAAGTCACGACCGTTTACAGCGGCACGAAAGTCACGGTCAGCGATCCGGCCAACAAAACCCGGCGCAGCGAAACCGATGCTCTCGGCAGGTTGAAACAAGTTGTCGAAGACCCCAGCGGCGTCAATTACGCGACGAATTACAGCTACAGCACGACCGGCAACCTGATCAAAGTCGAGCAAGGCACACAGTATCGCTACTTCCTCTACGATTCGCTTTCGCGTTTGCTGCGAGCGCGCAATCCCGAACAGAACACCAACAGCGCACACAACCTGACTCCGCCATCGGATCAATCCACGGGCAACACGACGTGGTCACTGAAATATGTTTACGATGCGAATGGCAACCTGACTTCCAAGGCCGAAG
>JAEUQO010000149.1 GCA_016789605.1 Acidobacteriota bacterium | reverse complement strand
TGCTGCGAGCGCGCAATCCCGAACAGAACACCAACAGCGCACACAACCTGACTCCGCCATCGGATCAATCCACGGGCAACACGACGTGGTCACTGAAATATGTTTACGATGCGAATGGCAACCTGACTTCCAAGGCCGAAGCCCGAAACAACACCAGTAGCGTGCCGATCACGGTCAGCTACGGTTACGACGCGCTGAACCGGAACATCTGGACCAGCTACAACGACGGCGTCACGCCGAACAATGAGCGCCATTACGACGGAGCCACCAACGGCAAAGGCCGCTTTTATTACCACGTCACTTACAATGCACACCCGGTCAGCGGCGGTCTGGCGTATCATCGAACCTTCGTCACCGAATACGACGCGCTGGGACGAACGAAACGTTACGTCCCCGGCTTCTATCCCGGCAGCGGCAACTGGATTGATTACCAGATTCTGCGCAATTACGATTTGGCCGGTCACGTCACTTCGCAAACGTATCCGTCGAATCGGACGGTGACCAACACTTATGGCGACAGTGGACGATTAACGAGCAATACCGGCACATTGGGCGACGGCAACAGCCGCAATTATGCGACGGGCATCACCTATACGGCGGCGGGGTTGATGAGCCGGGAGACTTTCGGCATGCAGGCGGCGACGCTTTATCACAATCTGCATTACAACAACCGGCAGCAACTGGTGGACATTCGCGTTGGAGACAGTTCAACCGACGAATGGAATTGGAGTCGGGGCGCGCAGGTGTTTTATTACGGGACGACGGCGCGCGACGCTTGGAATCCCTTTGCCAACAGCGCGGACAACAACGGCAATGTCTTAAGGCAGCTGCATTACGTGCCGCTGAGCGGCGGCGGCAATGTCATCCTGCAACTGGACGATTACAACTATGACGCGCTGAACCGGGTCACTTCGGTCAGCGAGTCGCAGCAGAACAGCAGTGGCGGCTGGACGTTCACCCTGTTCACAGGGATTAAATAGCAGTTTATCTATTGCTAGAGCGGCAAGCAAAAAAATAAAGAGGAGCCTGATGAAGAAGGTATTTTTTGTCATTGCAGTTTTGTTATTGGGGGCTAAATACATTGAACAATTAGCCTATACACAATCACTAGAGAAGGTGCGTAGTCGCTCGTTTCCTTGCGTCAAAAGAGAGGATGGGTGGTTATCTACTGAAATTGAAGGGCTTGCTAAATCTCAGTCGGTTGAAAAAGTCATGATTGATGCCATTGAAGTCAAAAAGAGTCAGCTTCAAATTTCCAAAGAGATAGTAGAGGATTTTGATCTATACTGGCAAAAAGATGCTGAGTTATACCTTTATCACGTAAAGGCAGCTATCCGGGTGGCTTACGTTTATGAAAAAGGAGCTAGGAAATTCGCTTACAGTATTTCTTATGTTCCATACCGCATAGATGAAAAGGGGGCTAAATCTAATTTGGGAAGCATATTCACTTTTCAATTTTACGATGAGGATGGGAACGGTGTTTTTGAAACAAGATGCTTAGTATCGAGCAACAAAATAAATTTACCGAAATGGGTCAATGGGTTGCAGTAATAGATAGGGGATCACCTACACGGCGGCGGGCTTGATGAGCCGCGAGACTTTCGGCATGCAGGCGGCGACGCTTTATCACAATCTGCATTACAACAACCGGCAGCAACTGGTGGACATTCGCGTCGGAGACAGTTCAACCGACGAATGGAACTGGACGCGAGGCGCGTTGGTGTTTTATTACGGGACGACGGCGCGCGACGGCTGTAATCCCTTTGCCAACAGCACGGACAACAATGGTAATGTCTTGCGACAACTGCATTACGTGCAGGGGGCAACGTCATTCTGCAACCAATCGCATCAGGGCAAAAAACGGCATTGGGAGAACGCACGGCGCTTGCCGGACATGCCGCAACTGACAACATTACAGGCAAAGGCGTGGCATAGCGCCGTTTCGCACTTACTTACAGTTGATTTTGACGATGTTGCTGGGGGATCCGTCTATGGTTAGTTCAACATCTACTTCGCCGCGTCCGGCCAAGCTGGCAGGCAGGCGCAAATTGACCTGATCCAGCCCGGCGTAACTGCCTTGCGACCCGGTATAGAGCGCCTCTGCGTTCAGGCCGCCGACGGTGGCGCGCACCGCCGACAAACTGCTGCGATAGCGCATGCCGGAACCATACAAAATCAAATAAACCTGTTCGTTCGCATTGCTCAGCTCGATTGGCACCGCCACAAAGCGATTTTGCGCGGCGTCAAATCTGACGATAGGTTCGTATATTTGTTCACCGTTGGCTTTGACGCGCAACACTTCGGCGGCGGCCAGACCGCGTCCGCTGGCATCCGCTGAAAACAAACCGGGCGCGACGGTCGCAATAAACAGCGGTTCTGAGAGTACCGCGCCGTTGCTGGTGGTGATGGTCAGCGTTGACGGTCCGGGCGGAAACGGTCGTACCGCCGACGCCAACAACAGGTTGATTTGGTTGGGCGAAACGAAAAACAGATAGGCCGGAAAATCGCCTACGCGGACGGTGACGTTGCCCAGACTGGTGGGCAGCGGCGTGCTTTGCGCAACGGTCGTGACATTGGTGAAGCCTTCGCCAAAAACAGCGACGATGGAATCTGTCGCCAGTTCGCCGCCGCGATACGTGCTGGCAGCCACAGGCGTGATACGCGGCGGCGTGACTGGCACGACACCCGCCGGATCGAATCGTTCAACGCTGGCCAGCGATTCCGGGTCGCCTCCCATCAAACCAAACCCGCCGACCGCCAGCACATTGCCATTCGGTAACAGCAACGCTATATGAGATTCGCGCGCATTGCCCAGCGAATCTGTCTCCACCACAGCTCCGGCGCCGTTATTGGCGGTGACGTCGAAATATTCCGTGCTGAACAAGAGTCCTTCGTTGCCGGCGCCGCCCGCGATCAACACACGTCCATCTTTCAACAGCGTCGCTGAATGCTTTTGCCGCGCGAAATTCAGCGAAGCCACCGCGCGCCAGATTCCTTGTGCGGGATCGTACATTTCAGCCGAAGCCAGCGGCGCATCATTGCCGCCTCCTACAACCAGCACTTTACCGTCGGGCAGCCGCGTTGCCGTATGCCAACGCCGCGCAGCCGTCATCGTTCCTGTCGCGGTCCACATTCCCGTGGTCGGGTCATACAGCTCGGCGCTGGCGATTGCGTTGCCGTTGCTTTCGCCACCGGTCACCAACACTTTGCCGTTTTCAAGCAAGGTCATCGTGTGAAAGCGGCGCGGCGTGCTGAGTGCGCCAGTGGTTGACCAACGATTGAGCGCGGGGTCGTAAAGCTCTGCGTTGGGCAAATTGGTGTTTTCGTTGGCGCCGCCCGCGATCAGCACTTTGCCATTGTTCAGCAAGGCGGCGGTGTGAAAGCGGCGCGGCAAACTCAACGGCGCGGCGAGTTGCCAATTGATGGTTGCTGGCGTGAAAAGCTCTGTGCTGAGCAAGGTCGAAGTCGGTGAATTATCACCGCCCACCACCAGCACCTGACCGTTGGGCAAGGTGGTCGCGGTGTGATTGCGGCGCGGAGTCGTCAGCGAACCGGCGGACGTCCATCCGTTGTTGACGTCATAAAACAACGCGCTGGCGAGAATGTCGTTGAAACTTGCGTATTGCCAACCGCCCGCCACGATCAGCGCTTTGCCATTGTCGAGCAAGGTGGTTGTGTGCCCCTGTCGCCTTACATCCAGGCGCGGGGCTTCTTGCCAGGCGCCAGCGGGCAGACTGCCCAACGGATCGAAGACTTCGACGTTGCGGTACACGGTGTTGGAAATCGTGCCGCCGACTGCCAGCGCTTTGCCGTTGGGCAAGGCGCTGATTGAGTGCAGGATGCGCGGAAGTAACGGGTCTGCCATAACCGTCCAGCGTTCGGTTTGCGGATCAAAGATTTCGTTACGGACTGCTGTGGCCAGAATGCGGCCATCGGTTAGTTGGGTGATGGTTCCCTGATTTAAGGCAAAGTTGCTGCTGCTTGCCAAACGCCAGGTATTTGTCGCGGGCTGATAGATTTCTGTGACGCGGCTACCGCCACCGGCGACCAGGATGCTGCCATTGGCCAGACGAAATGCCGCATGCGTTGTGTGTGGGAATTTGAGCGCCGCAGCTCTAGACCATTGGCCGGTCGCCGGATCATACAGCTCACACGAATTGAGCGTTCCGGCTCTGATCGAACCGCCCGTGACCAAAACCTTGCCATTGTCCAACAACAGCGCCGCGTGCAAATAGCGCCCCTCGTTCAGGCTGCCGGTAAATGTCCAGGTGTTGGTGGCCGGGTCATACAGTTCGGCGCGTCCTTGTGGAAAGGAAAGTTGACCGGCGCGTCCGCCAACGACCAGCGCTTTGCCGTTTGCCAGAACCGTCAATGAGGCCGTTTCGTAATTGGCAGGGCCGGTGGCCTTGATTTGCATTTCTCCGGTCAGCGTCCAATTGCCTGTGACAGGATCATACAGTTCCGCGGTTTGGCGTCCGACGACCAACACGCGTCCATCGTTGAGCAAGACGGCTTTGTGATCCTGACGCGCCTCGCTCAGGCTGCCGGTTGGCGTCCAGGTGTCGGTGGCGGGGTCATAGAGTTCACAACTGGCGAGCGCCTGGCTGTTGGTGGTCAAGCCTCCCGCGACCAAGATGCGACCATCGCGCAACGTAGTGGCCGTATGGCGTTGGCGCGGTGTCCCCAGATTGCGCACGTTGCGCCACGAACCTGTGGCGGCCAATTCGTAGCCATAGCCGGTTGGCTGTGCAGATAGTGACGGCAACCAGACCAGCAAAAACAACAGGCTGCCGCGAAACCAAAACCCGTGCGCCCGGCGCGTCTGGGCGAACAAGGAAACGAAAAGCGAATGCGTCATACTGCTTCGACTGCTTTCTGTGTGGGGTAAGGTGAATTGGTTATTGTGTTGTGCTTTTGGGCGGCATCGCGCGGCAGAGGCACGTCTTGATGCGGGCGATAGTCTATAATCAGCCGGTAACCTGACCAAGCATTTTAATTTCTTGTAGCACCTACAAAACTCATGAAGACTGTCGCTGAAACTCCTGCTCGCGCCGATTATCAACGTGGTGTGCGCCGTGTCTTACTGGTGACATTATTGCTCAACCTGGCGGTGGTCGCCGGCAAACTGGTTGCTGGTTTGCTGGCCGGCAGCCTGAGCGTCATCAGCGATGCCATTCATTCGTCGGTTGATTCGCTCAACAACGTTATCGGGTTGGTGGTTGTGCGCTATGCCAGCGCTGCGCCGGATGACAATCACCCCTATGGCCATGCCAAATTTGAAACGCTGGCGGCATTTGCCATCGCCGGGTTTTTGTTTGTCACGTGCTATGAAATCGGCGGCAGCGCATTCAAACGGCTGTTTGGCGAAAACGCGCCTGCGCCCGAAATCACCGCGCTGACCATCGGCGTGATGCTGGTGACGATTCTGGTCAACATCTTCGTCACGGTTTATGAACAGCGCGAAGGCAAACGATTGCAAAGCGAGTTTCTGATTGCTGATGCCATTCACACGCGCAGCGATGTGTTGGTCAGCAGTTCCGTGCTGGTGGGATTGTTTTTGATTCGTCAGGGCTATGTGTGGCTCGACCCGGTGGTGTCGCTGGGCGTGGCGGCGTTTATCGCCTGGAACGGCTACGAGATTTTCAAAGCCACCGTGCCAGTGCTGGTTGATGCCGCGCCGGTCGAAGCCGCACGCATCAGGGAAATTGCCGAAAGCGTGCCCGGCGTGCATTCCGTGCACGATGTGCGTTCGCGTTCGCACGGCGGAGAAATCTTCATCGAAATGCATTTGCACGTCGCTTCTGATTACGAAAACAACCACGTGCTGTCGCACCAGATTACCGAAGAGGTCGAACGGCGTCTGGCGCATGAGCTGGGCACTGTCACGGCGACCATTCATGTCGAACCGTTGCCCGCTGATGCGCCGGTCAAATCTGGCTGGTGACGTTCTTTGCCGGCCAAATATTGTCTGGGGGATCTGTTTCATGCGATAAGTCGCTGGCTGCTCGCTCGTTTTTTTCATGCCAACCACGCGGCAATGATCGTTGTTACATTGCGCAAACGAATTCCATCCATTTCACCAAGGAGCGAACCATGGACCCGAACCGTCACGACGAATCGCCTGCCAACCTTTCGCGGCGCAGCTTTTTGCGCCAATCCGCCGAAGTCATTACGGCCACCACGCTCGGCGCTGAATTGCTTGCCCCAGCAGAAGCCGCGCCCCTGGTACGCACGGCGGCTGACTGGGTGCCGCTGGGAAAACTGAACAAGCAGAAAATCAAAATTCCGCGCGTTGGCATGGGCACTGGCACCGTCAACGGAAAAACACAGCGCGACCTGGGCCAGGAAGGTTTCAATGCGCTGGTGAAACACGCTTACGAACGAGGCGTGCGGTACATTGACACCGCCGACAATTACAAAACTCACGAGATGGTGCGCGAAGCCATCAAGGCCAACAAACTGCCGCGCGAAAACATCTTCATTCAAACCAAATTGCCGCTGCGCGCGGAAACGACCACTGACCCGCTGAAAACCATTGACCGATATCGCAAAGAATTGGGCGTGGATTACATCGACAGTTTGCTGATTCATTGCGCGACCAAAGGCAATTGGGTGGCCGATCAAAAAGCCTTGATGGCTGCGTTTGATGAAGCCCAGGCCAAAGGCTGGATCAAAATCAAAGGCTGCTCCTGTCACGGACTGACCGCGCTGCGCGAAGCCGCCCAAAGCGATTGGATGGAAGTGCAACTGGCGCGCGTCAACCCGCAAGGCCATTTGGTGGACGGCGATCATCCGACCAATCCGCATCATCCGGCGGGCAAAGTCGCCGAAGCGATGAAAGAGATCAAAGCCATGCACGACAAAGGGCGTGGCATCATCGGCATGAAACTGGTCGGCGAAGGCTCTTTCGTCAATCCCGAAGATCGCGAAAAAGCCGCGCGCTATGCGATGACCTGCGGTTTTGTTGACGCCGTTGTGATCGGGTTCAAAAACGCGGCGGAAATTGACGAAGCCGTCGAACGTATCAATCGCGCCCTGAACGCAAAATCCTAACGACACTGACGCGCGAAGTTTCCGCGTTTGTCTATGGACGAGGAATCTTCGCGCGTTTTTTCGACCGAGAACTTCCCAAAACATTCGGAGCAAACATCTATGTCCATCATCAAGAAACTTCTCTTGGTTGCTGCCTTGGTTACTTTTGTCGCCGCACAGTCGCCGGAACCGCCGTTGTCTGACAGCCGGTTGACCGTGCACACGCTGGTGCGTGAAGACATCTTCGCCGGCTTCTTGGCCAACAACATGGAACGGTTTACGCGCGGCGAGAAAAACATAGACCTGTTGTTGGAAAAACGCCCCGCCGAAAAATCCAGTTTGCTGGCGTGGAAGGGCGGCGCAAAAATTTATCGCGCGGTGTTGGCGCACGAAGCCAACAAGTCAGCGGAATTCAAGCAACTGTATCAGGAAGCGCTTGATCTGTTTGCCCAAGGCCGCCAGGCCAATCCCAGAGACGGCGGCGTGGCAGCCGTGACCGGCGGCAGCTATGCCATATTTGCTGACCGGTTGCCCAAGGATGTGCGCGCCGCAGCCTGGGCCACTGCGTATGACAGCTTCCAGACGCTATGGAAAGTGCAAGGCGCTTCGATAGACAAAATGCCGGTGCACATTCGCGGCGAATTGCTGGCAGGATTGACGATGTCCGCGCAACGCACGGGACGCGACGCCGAAGCCACACAGTTTCTGGACAAGATGCTGGAACTGATGGGCGGCACACCGTATGAAGCTACGGCCAAAGCCTGGAAAAAAGACCCGGCTTCGGCTGCCACCACTACACTGGCGTGTATGAACTGCCACGAATCAGGCCGTCTGGTTGCGCGCCTGAAAACCCTGGACGCCAAATAACGAAAGCGTGTGCGAAGAGAGTCGAAGACAAGCGGCACGTTGTTTGTGTTAAGAGCGGGAGGATTGGGCGTTGTTCTGGTGATGGCGTTCTTTCTTCCCGCTTTCGCACAAGATTCGGCTACAGGAAATAAAAGATTCCGCCGCTGCCTTCGTTCGTCAGTTGGAGCCGCGTGACCGGCGGCCATCGCACAGGAACTGCGTCATCAATACAGCATCGGGGATTACCCGGATCAGCAGGAAACGCGAACCGCCAAACGCCAGATTGTCGGGAAAGTCCGTCGTCCGGGCCTGATCGTGAATGCGCGCAACGCCTATGTCTTGAAAGCGCAACAGTAGTTTTTCTATTCCTTCCCGCCTGCGCACCTTTATCCCGCGAACTCTCCGTGATCATCAAAGATTGGCAACAAGATGTTGGCCGATGTCGTACCTTCTGTGCCACCCGGTAACGTCACCACACAGGAGATCAAACCATGAAGAAATTTTTCTGGCTTTTTGGAGCCATCGTTTGTTTGTGCGTTCCGTGCCTCGTTGTCATTGCACAACCTGCGACTGCGACCGCGCAAACTCAGACTGGCAGTGCCCGCACCGTCAAAGGACAAGTGATTACGTCAACCGAAAAGCCAGTTGCCCGGTTGGAAGTCGCCCCGGAATTCAAATACGTCGGCACGCAAGACTTTATCTTGTATGACGTGGCGCGCGCCGAGCAGCATTTTTACGTGGATGCAGACAAAGACGGGCGCATCAAGCGTTTGTACTGGGTGCAATTCGAAGGCTATTTGCCGACCAATCAGCATACCTACCGCTATCGTGCGAACAAGACAGCATCCATTGGCGGATTGGAATTCATTGCCGACGCGTATGCGCGCAACCTCAAGAGCGGACAAGGGCGGCCCGATTCGGACGGCGCACGGGCAAAAGCGTTTCTCGAAGGCAAAGGACTGCGGTTTGCCAGCGATGACGTCATGATGCAACGCCTGGTTCATTTGGTGGATGACAAGAAGCGCGATGAATTGATGATCATCTACTTGGAAGATTTGAGCGGAACCGGATTGACGGCTGCCGATTTGGCGCCCGCGGGCAAAGCCGCTGCACAATGGGAAGAGATGGCGAAAGGCTTGCTTGAGCGCGCCATCAAACAGTTGAAGCTTTCGCACTAAACTGCCCAGGTTTTACGGTAGAGATTTGGCAGACTCTGCCGCCGCTTGTTCAAGGATCAGATTACGCAGCCACTGATGTGCCAGATCGTTGTGAAAGCGTTCGTGCCAGAGCAGCGCCAGGCGAAAGGGCGGCAGGTTTAGCGGGACGGGCAACACTTGCAAACGCAATTGTTTTTGAAATGTCTGGGCCAGGCGTTCAGGAACGGTTGCGATCAAGTCGTTGCCCGCGAGCGCAAACGGAACGCTGGCAAAATGTGGCACCTGCAACACGGTGTTACGCGCATAGCCTTTTTGCGCCAACAGCGAATCAATGACACCGGCTCCTTCGTCTTTGTAAAACACGGCGACGTGACCTGCCTCGGCATATTGGCGCAAGGTGATTTTCCCGCGCACGGCGGCGTGTCCCTGTCGCGCCAGGCAGACGTTGCGCTCCTCCCATAACTTTTCCGAGCGGATGCTGGCGTCCAGCGTCAACGCATCCGCATAAAACCCCAGCGCCAAATCCAGCGAATCTTTCAACGCCGAAACCGAAGGCGGTTCAAACAAATTGCGTGGCCGGTGAAAGCGCAACCGAATGCGGCTGGCAGATTGTTGCAGCGTCTGGACCAGTTTCGGCAGCAGCAAAATTTCAGCGTAATCATTGGCCAGCACATGAAAGACCCGGTCGGATGCCGCCGGGTCGAATTCGCGTTTTTCTTCCAAGGCTGCGCGCAATTGTGCCAATGCCGCGCTCACGGGACCACTCAGGCTTTGCGCCAGCGCGGTCGGTGTCATGCCTGATGGTGTGCGCAAAAACAGCGGATCGTCGAACGTACGGCGCAATCGTGTCAGCGCATTGCTCAGCGCAGGCTGACTCAACCCCAGCCGTTTGGCCGCGCGCGTCACGTTGCGTTCGGACATCAACGCCTCGAATACCAACAAGAGGTTTAAATCTATGGTTTGCAAATTCATCTTGTGAATAGCCTATATCACGACAATCCATCAAACGAATAGCGAAACCTTGCGTACATCAGGGCAGCAACCAGTGAACGGAACGCTGAACTCCACAATTTGTGAAATGACAGAGGAGGATTTGTATGAAAACGAAATTGACCTGGCTGGGCATTGCCTTGCTGGCACTGGCGTGGCCGGTGTTGGCTCAGCAAGCCGCTAACCCGGCGGCACAACGAGTTACCGACCTCATTCGCTTGATTGAATCTGGCAAGCAAGCGGAAATGCAGAAATACGTGAAGGAAAATTATGCGCCGGAATTTTTAGCGCGGGCGTCAGTGGATGACCATTTGAGTTTTATGCTCAGCCAGCAGGATCAAATGCGTGGCGTAGAAGTGTTGAGCATCAAAGAAACGTCGGCAACCAGCGTCGAAGCCCGGTTGAAAAGCAAACTGACCGGCAGTCAGGTGGTGCTGATCGTTCGCACAGAAGCCAATGCGCCGAACCGCATCAGCGGCATTGGGATGCGTCGAGCCAGACCGGAACCAGGCGCACAGTCCACGAAAAAGCTGACTGAAGCCGAAATGGCCAAAGAACTGGGCGCGTTTGTGCAAAAGCTGGCCGACGCGGATCTGTTTTCCGGCACGGTCTTGCTGGCCAAAGACGGAAAAACGATTTACCAAAAAGCTGTTGGCATCGCCAACAAAGACTTCAATGCGCCCAACAAAATTGACACCAAATTCAATCTGGGTTCGATGAATAAGATGTTCACCGCCGTGGCCATCGCGCAATTGGTTGAACGCGGCAAGCTGTCGTTTGACGATCCGCTGTCGAAATTCCTGCCGGATTTCCCGGACAAAGAATCCGCCGAAAAAATCAAAATCAAACAAATCCTGACGCACACCGCAGGGTTGGGCGGATATTTCAGCCAGAAGTTTCAAGAAGCTTCGCGTGACCGATTTCGCACGGTGGACGACATGATGAAACTGGCCAGGGAAGAAAAAATCCTGTTTGAACCGGGCAGCCGTTGGCAATACAGCAACACGGGCTTTCTGGTTCTGGGTGCGGTCATCGAAAAGGTCAGCGGGCAAAGCTATTACGATTTCGTCCGCGAAAACATTTACAAACCGGCGGGCATGACCAATTCGGATTGTTATGAACTCGACCGCGTGAACACGAATCTAGCCGTCGGCTACGAAAAAGAGTTCACGGAAAACGGCATCCAATTCCGCAACAACATCTTCATGCACGTGTTGCGCGGAGGCCCACAAGGCGGCGGTTATTCCACAGTCGAAGACTTGCTGAAATTCGATGTCGCGCTTCGT
>JAEUQO010000095.1 GCA_016789605.1 Acidobacteriota bacterium | reverse complement strand
TTGCTGCTTGCGGCAGTGGGAATTTACGGCGTACTCAGCGTTTCGGTCGCGCAGCGCACGGGCGAATTTGGCGTTCGTCTGGCGCTTGGCGCACAAACAAGCGATCTGCTCAAACTGGTTGTCGGCCAAGGCCTGCGTCTGGTTGCTATCGGTCTGGCAATTGGCTTGCTGTTGTCGTTTGCGTTGACGCGCCTGATTGCGAGCTTACTCTTTGGTGTCAGCGCGACAGACCCGTTCACGTTTTTCGGAATCGCGTTGGCATTGATCATGACCAGCGTCCTTGCCTGCTGGTTGCCCGCACGACGCGCCACCAAAGTTGACCCGTTGCAGGCGCTTCGGCACGAGTAACCGAACCATATCAGGAAATCCGCCTTTCTCTCGCTGCATCCGTTCGCTAGGATTTCTCGCAACAACGAATGCCGTGTTATGCATTCTTGCGCCAAACCGGCGCGCCGCTGCATTGGGGAATAAATCTTCCCCGTCGGCGGATGTTGTTGCGGGAGGAAACTATGCTCGAGTTTGACCAATCTATCTGCGGAAACCTGCGCGAGGCGACTGGGCGCGAATGGCTGGAAACCAATGGCTTGGGCGGATACGCGTCAGCGACAATTTCAGGAATGCACACGCGTCGCTATCACGGTTTGCTGGTCGCAGCGACCAAACCACCAGTAGGCCGCGTTGTCATGCTGGCCAAGCTGGAAGAGACGCTGGTCATCAATGGCGAGCGCTTTGAGCTATCAGTCAATCAATATCCGGGCGTCATTCACCCGCAAGGCTACCAGTATTTACGTAGTTTTCGCCTGGCTCCATTCCCGGTGTTCACCTATGAAGTCGCGGGGGTCGTCGTTGAAAAATCCGTTTTCATGCCGCACGGTGAAAACACCGTGGTCGTGCAATATCATCAACGCAAGAAAGCGCGTGGCGTCAAAGAATGCCGCCTTGAAATTCACCCACTGGTCGCCTTTCGCGACTATCACGGCACTGCCCACGAAAACAGCGCGCTCAGTCCGCACGTCGCAGCCAGGCTGGGGCAAGCAACGATTCAACCATATGCAGAATTGCCGCCGCTTCATATCGCCCACAACGCCGAAGCGCTCTCAATAACTGGTTACTGGTATCGCAACTTTGAATATCAGGCCGAACGTGAACGCGGGCTGGATTATCACGAAGACCTGTTCAATCCCTTCAAGCTGGCGTTCGACTTCAGTCGCTCTTCGGAAGCGACCGTCATCGCCTCGACACAGCCGCATCGCGCCGAAGAAGCAGAATCGCTGTGCGCAGCAGAACTGGCGCGACGCTCAGCCGTTGCCAACGCCTTGCCGAAACAAAGCGAATTCGTGCGCACGCTGCTGACGGCTGCCGATCAATTCATCGTGGCGCGAGGCGAACAAAAAACCATCATCGCCGGTTATCACTGGTTTTCCGACTGGGGCCGCGACACGATGATTGCGCTGCCCGGACTGACGTTGACAACTAAACGCTACGATGTTGCCAAAAGCATTTTGCTCGCCTTTGCCCAATACCTGGATCAGGGCATGTTGCCCAATCGCTTTCCTGACGCGGGCGAAGCGCCGGAATACAACACCGTGGATGCGACGCTTTGGTATATCGAAGCCGTGCGCGCACTGGTCGCGGCAACAGGCGATTACGAATTTGTCCGGGAACAGCTTTATGACAAGCTGGTTGACATCATCGCCTGGCACGAACGCGGCACGCGTTACCAGATTCGTGTGGATGCTGATGGATTGCTTTTTGCCGGAGAGCCTGGCGTGCAATTGACCTGGATGGATGCCAAAGTCGGTGAATGGGTCGTGACGCCGCGCATCGGTAAGCCGGTAGAAATTCAGGCGCTCTGGTACAACGCGCTTTGCGTGATGCAAGAGCTGGCAGTGAAATTCGGCGACGCCGCACGCGCGGAACAGTTTGGCGCGCTGGCGGCGCGCGCGCGCAACAGCTTTCAGCAGGCGTTTTGGAACGACGAGGCCGATTGTTTGTATGACGTGGTGAACGGCGAAACGCGCGACAGCGCAATTCGCCCGAATCAAATTCTGGCCGTGAGCCTGCCGTACACGATGCTGGATGAAGATCGCGCGCGACGTATGGTCGCCGTCGTCGAGCGCGCATTGCTCACGCCCGTCGGACTGCGCAGCCTGTCGCCCAACGATCCCAGCTACGTTGGCAAATACCAGGGCGGCGTACAAAGCCGCGACGGTGCTTACCACCAAGGAACTGTTTGGGCCTGGCTGATGGGACCATTCATCAAAGCGTATTTACGCGTGCATGGTCGCACACCAGTGACGCGCAGACAGACCAAGGTCTGGCTCAGCCAATTTGGCGAACATTTGCGAGTTGCCGGATTGAATCAAATCTCGGAAATCTTCGACGGAGAAGCGCCACATGAACCGCGCGGATGTATCGCTCAAGCCTGGAGCATAGCGGAAATCCTGCGCGTAGCAGTCGAAGAGAAATGCGCCTGAACACGCCGGTTGTCCTGCTCATCAAAGAACTTCAGACAGAACAACCGGCAACCAACCGATTACTGATTCTCTTTCATCAGCGCGAAGGCAATCACACCAACGCTCATGCCGATAAAGACGCTGAGCAAAATGTTATCCAGCCAGCGCGGTACAAACTCCGTCACCAAACCAAAAATGAATGTGACGAATTGGGCCGTCAATCCAACGACAACTGCGGCGGAAACCAAATCGAGCCTGGCTTCGCGCGGCGCAGCTTTCGCGCTGCTACGATAAGAAGGTTGGTATTGATTGTGTTGATAAGGTTGCCGTTGTCCAACCGTGTCCTTGTGCGTAGGCGTAGCAAATCTAGTCCCGATCTGCATGTCTATATCTCCTTGCGAGGTAGTGAGGTCGTCCTGGAGGGGCACAAAGAAGGAAACGGGGAGCCACTTTATACCCTGCTTTTTTGCAGATTTCCAGCCTCAATTGTTGCTTGCGACATAAACTTTCAAACCGTCGCCTTCCCTGCTGAGTTGTGCTATACCTACGCCGCACTACCACATTGCATTCGGTGACCTTTTCAACCGAATAGACAGTCGTGGTTAAAAGCAACCATCCGTACCAAGCAAGAGAGCAAAACTGACGGACAAACAGGAGGGCTAAACGGCCTATGTTGCGATTCGATGCCGAACGAGCCGTGCGCTTTTGCGACGGACTGCGCCGCCGGGATTTTCTGCATGCGGGTGCGCTGAGCATGTTGGGGCTTTCCCTGCCAGACTTTCTGGCGCTGAAAGCCCGTGGCGCAGTCAACAGCGAGAAAGAGATGAACTGCATCTTCCTGATGCTGGTCGGCGGCCCCAGTCAGCTCGACACCTGGGATATGAAACCCAATGCGCCAGCTGAAATTCGCGGCCCATACAAACCGATCAAAACCAACGCTCCCGGCGTTGAGATCAGCGAAATCTTTCCGCGTACGGCGCAACACGCAGACAAGTTCGCCATTGTCCGTTCGCTCTATCACACCGCCGCCGCAGTACACGACACTGGGCACCAGATGATGCAAACCGGTCGGCTGTTTCAGGCTGGCGTTGAACATCCGCACATCGGCTGTGTGCTCTCAAAATTGCGCGGTCCGCGCGGCGATGCGCCGCCACACGTGTTATTGCCGCGTCCGATTGGCAATACGGGCGGCAATATGCCGCACGGACAAAGCGCCGGATTCCTCGGCAAACAGTTTGATCCGTTCGTGCTCAACGCAGACCCGTCCATGCCCAATTTCAAAGTGCCGGATATGCTGCCGCCGGATTACCTGTCATCTGTGCGCGTAGATCGTCGCCGCAAGCTGCGCGAAATGGTGGACGCGTCAGTCAAGGAATTCGACATCAGCGCCGATGCGCGCTTGCTTGATGACAACTTTCATCAGGCCTACACGTTGATGTCGTCAGCCAAAATGCGCGAAGCCTTTGATCTGACCAAAGAATCTGAAGCCGTCAAAGATCGTTACGGCAGGAATCGTTTTGGCTTGAGCTGTTTGCTGGCGCGCCGTCTGGTTGAACGCGGCGTGCGCTTTGTCACGATCAACATGTTTGAAACGGTGTTTAACGAAATCACCTGGGACATTCACGGCTCTGCCCCGTTTAGTCCGCTGGCCTGTTATCGCGACCAGGTCGGCCCGATGTTTGATCACGGCTACGCTTCGTTGCTCGAAGATTTGCACCAACGCGGTTTGTTGCAAAATACGCTGGTCGTCGCCACCGGCGAATTTGGCCGCACGCCCAAAATCAACCCCGCAGGCGGACGCGATCACTGGCCGCAATGTTGGTCTATGTTGTTCGCCGGAGGCGGCGTCAAAGGCGGGCAAATTGTCGGCGCCTCAGACGAAATCGGCGCTTATCCCAAAGACCGCCCGACGACGCCCGGCGAAGTCACCGCCACCATTATGCGTTCGCTGGGAATCAGCCTGGAAACGGAATTGCCCGGCTTGCAAGGCCGTCCGATCCCCGCTGTCGAACACGGCGTCAACCCCATCTCGGAGCTGTTCTGAGGCAAACAAAATTCGCGGAACCACTGACAGCGGCTCCTTAAGTACAAACCAAAATCACGAAAGGGATAGAAATCGTTTGGCCCAAAAGCGTGCTGATCTCTTTCCCGATGTCTGTTTGATTCAGCCTCGGTCACAAGCCCAATCGCAGTCAGTAATGATCCAACTATGACAAATCCTTTGGCGCCCAACGCTCAGCCAACAACGTCAAAATACTTTTGGTTGCTGGGGTTGCTGCTTTTTGCCCACGCGGCAACCTTTCTGATGCAACTGCCGACGAGTTACGAATTTGCCAACTTCGTGTTCTTCGATCCGGGAGCTGCGTTACGCAACGACAAACTATTGGCCCAAGGCTATCTACCGACAATAGATTTCGGCTATCCGTATAGCCTGTTGCCGTTGATTGTCGGTCGCATATTTTTTGCGCTTGCTGGCCGCACGCCTGCCGCCTACATCCTGTTTATGTTTCTGACCGAAGCAGCCATCCTGTTTGGATTTTGGCGTCTGGTCAGAAATTGCGGCTGGCTGATCGCCTTGTTTGTCATTGCCGCAATGCCGCACGCAATCATCCCCGTGTATGTCCATCTGACGCATCCGCTGGAAGCCGCACTCATCATTCATATCATCACTGATCTGGCCAGCGGCCACAGAGCCAGGGCCTTGGCGATTGCGACCGCCTGCCTGTTCGTCAAACCTTCGATGGCGTACGTGCTGGGATTTCTGATCATCGTGCTGACGCTGGTAACGCTGATTCGACAGCGCAAAACCTGGAAGTCTTTTTTTGTCTTTTTGCGCCCTGCGTTCCTTACGGGAGCTGTTTGTTTGGCAATCTCGTCTGCCTATTTCGGCCTCGTGCCAACGGTCACGGCATTGATTCCTATCAACGGCGCGCAGAGTTATAAAGCGCTCAACTTCGGCCTTTTTGGAAACGGAAAAACCTTTTGGCTGCCGAGACTGACCGGCGCGACGCAATTCGCCAAATACTACGCGCTGACACCTGCCGGATTCTGGCTTCTTTGTACGTTATTGCTAGCGATCTTCGGCGTGATTTCGCTGGTCAAACTGCTCAATACCCCGAACGACAAATACGAAACCCTGGCGATTGTCGCCATCAGCCATTTCACGTTTTTGTTTGCGTTTTTCGGCTGGCCGGGGTCCTGGACATATTACTCGTCGTTGCTGGTCGCAGGTGTGGCGCTGGGGTTGGCTGCGTTTCACGTTCGGCCCTTATTGCTTGCCGGCCTGATCATGATTGCCCTGGCAGGCAACATAGAGCGGTATGAGATCACCGTGAACGCCTGGAAGTGGATGAAACGCTCACCGGAATCTGCAGGCTTGTGGGCATTTCAAGACCAGCGCGATGAATGGAATCACGCACGATCGCTTGCCGGAACGCGCCCGATTTTCTATCTCAACAATGGCTGCGCCGAATTGCTGTATCCGAACATAGAGTCCCCCATCAGTTTCTTTCTTTCGCCTGATCAGCAAGTGCCGCGCGAATTCGACCGCATTCGCCAGCAACTGGAGGAAGCATCCGTGGTGATCACTTACAATCAAGCGCCGGTGCTCGATCCCTGGAACTGGCCGGAATTCGCCGCGCAGCGCGAGAAATTCAGCGAAACCTGGCGCGGCGTGTATCTGACCGTTCACGAACGCAAACCACAGTGAACCGCCCGCTTAACTGTTAGACGACACCGGAAGAACAACGTAAAATCCCGGATTGCAAGACAGTGTTTCATTCAACGGTCGCCCTGCAGTTCGCGGGCACAGTCCATCAAACAAACAAGCAGTCGGAATGCCAGAAACATTCCGCGCACCAGGCAACACAAGTCAGAAAGTGGCAACCATGCAAACGGTACAGACTTCTCTGAAACTGAGCATCATCGGGTTCAGCTTGGCGATGTCGGCGTTTTTCGCTGCCAGCAAACTTGCTCCCGCACACGCAGCAACCGCCAACACTGCCAAACGCGCATCAGCGCCTGTCACAATCACCGTTGATACAACCAAACCGGTTAGCGAAATTACAGTCCCCGCAGGAGGCTGGAGTTTTCGCAATCACGTGATCCCGGTGTTGACGCGACTGGGCTGCAATTCGGGCGCGTGTCACGGCGCAGCCGCAGGCAAAGGCGGATTCAAACTGACGCTGCGCGGTTACGACCCGGAGGCGGATTTTGCGGTGCTAACGCGGCAAGCCTTGGGGCGGCGCGTGAATCCCGTCGAACCGGCGCGCAGCCTGGTGCTGCTTAAACCGACGATGGCCATCGGCCACGGCGGCGGCAAGCGGATGGAGCCTGGCTCGCTTGAATACAAAGTGCTGTCTGAATGGATTGCCGGTGGGGCCACGCCGCCGTCAGAAGGCGATGCGCGCGTAATGCGGTTGGACGTTTCGCCCAAAGCCACAACCTTGGCCGCAGGCGCTGAGCAATCGTTAAAGGTGCTGGCACATTACACCGACGGCCACGCCGAAGACGTCACGCGCTGGGTCAAATATTCTGTCGCAGACGCCAGCATTGCCGCTGTCGGTGAAGACGGCAACGTCAAAATGATCGGCCACGGTGAAACCGCCGTCAGCATCTGGTATCAAAGCCAGGTTTCGTTTGCCCGTGTCGCCAATCCATTTCCGCACAAAATCAACCCCGAAGTCTTTGCCAGTTCTCCGCGTCATAACTTTGTGGATGCGCTGGTGCTGAAAAAACTGCAAACCTTGCAGCTCGCGCCTTCGGCCCAAGCCAGCGACCGCGAATTCATCCGCCGCGCCTTTTTGGATGCAACCGGAACCTTGCCAACACCGCGCGAAATCGAACGCTTTCTCGCCGACGGCGCACCGGGCAAACGCGCCAAACTGATTGACGAATTACTTGCGCGCGCAGAGTTCGCCGATTACTGGGCCAATCGCTGGTCGGATGTGTTTCTGGTATCGAGCTACAAACTGGGCGAAACGGCCATGTGGTCGTTTTATAACTGGATTCGCGACAGCGTCGCCGCCAACAAACCCTGGAACCAACTGGCGCGCGAAATCATCACTGCCAACGGCAACACGCTGGAAAACGGCGCCGCCAACTATTACGTGATGCACAAGGAAGTCACCGATCTGACTGAAAACGTCTCGATGGCGTTTTTAGGCATGTCCATCACCTGTGCGCGTTGCCACAATCATCCGCTGGAAAAATGGACGCAGAAACAGTACTACCAGATGGCCAATCTGTTTGCGCGCGTCGGCATGAAAAACGGCACGCGCGCAGGCGATGTGCAGGTGTATACCAACCCCGCGGGCGAAGTGAATCATCCGCGCCTGAACAAACCATTGCCGCCCGCGCCACTGGATGGCACGCCGCTGACGCTGGATGCTGCGCAAGACAGGCGCGCGCATCTGGCCGATTGGCTGACCTCACCAGACAATCCCTATTTCGCCAGAGCACTGGTCAATCGCGTCTGGAAGAACTTCATGGGCCGTGGATTGGTCGAAGCAGTGGATGATATGCGCGCCACCAATCCGCCCTCGAATGAAGAACTGCTGACCGCGCTGACCAACGATTTCACGGCGCGCAATTTCGACGTCAAACACCTGATCCGCACGATCATGAATTCAGCGGCGTATCAGCGCTCGTCGAAGCCCAACGAATTCAACCAGCCTGACGAAAAATTTTACGCACGCTATTTGCTCAAACGTTTACCGGCGGAAGTCTTGCTTGATGCCATCACCCAGGTGACCGGCGTGGACACAGAATTCCCTGGTTATCCGGCGGGCACTCGCGCAGTGCAATTGCCAGATGCGCGCGTCAATTCGTATTTCCTGAGCATCTTTGGTCGTCCGCCACGCGTGACAACCTGTGAGTGCGAGCGTTCTGCCGAACCGTCCGTGCCCCAGGCCTTGCACGTGATCAACGGCGACACGATCAACCAAAAGTTACGCGCGCCTAACAGCGTGGTAGATGCGCTGGTCAAACTTGGCGCGTCAGACGAAACGGTCATTCAACACGTTTACACCGCCGCACTCAGTCGCCCGGCCAGCCCGGCGGAATTGCGACAACTGCAAACGATGTTGCAGGAAACGTCGGCCAGCAATGCGGTCAACGCGCGGCGGCAAGCCATCGAAGACCTGATCTGGGCAGTGCTGACCAGCAAAGAATTTATGTTCAATCATTGAGGGCAGACGCTTGAACACCAAAACCAAACTTCTCTGGCTGGCGTTGTGCGCGGCGGGCTTGTGCAGTGGATTGAACGCCCGCGCAGAGCAAAACCCCGTCAGCTATAACCAGACCATTGCGCCTCTGTTGCAAGACAAATGCGCTGCTTGCCACAACCACGCCACCCGCAAAGGCGAGCTGAATCTGGAAAGCTACGAAGCATTGCTCAATGGCGGCAAACGCGGCCCGGCGCTCATTCCCGGCAAAAGCGCGGAAAGCTTGCTGGTCAAAATGCTCGAAGGCTCAGTCAAACCGCGCATGCCGCTGGGCGATCAGCTTAGCCCAGCCGAAATCAACACCATCAAAACCTGGATTGACGCAGGCGCATCGGGACCGAAAAGCGGCTCCGGCAATCCGGCAATGAATGCGAACCTGTCGGCAGGCAACGCTTCCCTGCCCAGCATCAAACCATCCGTATCGGTGAATGCCGCCATCAGCGCGTTGGCGTTTCAGGCCCAAGGCGAATTGGTAGCATTAGGCCGCTATCAAACCGTCGAACTCGTCAACGCCAAAACAGGCGCACGCGCCGCGCAACTGACAGGTCACGCCAATCAGGTGCGCGCCGTTGCGTTTAGTCCAGACGGGCAGTGGCTGGCAGCCGCAGGCGGCAATCCAGCGCAATTTGGCGAAGTCAAACTCTGGCAAGTCGCGACGCAAAAAGAAGTGCGCACCATACGCGGGCACCGTGACAACGTCTTCGCGCTGGCGTTCAGCCCCGACGGCAAATTGCTGGCGACGTGCAGCTATGACCGGTTGCTCAAACTGTGGGACGTTGCCACCGGAGCCGAAATCAAAACCTTGAAAGATCATACTGACGCGGTGTTCGATGTCGCCTTCAGCCCGGACGGCAAACGGCTGGCGTCAGCGTCAGCAGATCGCACCGTCAAGATTTGGGATGTCGCCAGTGGACAGCGGCTTTACACGTTCAGCGATGCGCTCGACAGCGTCAACGCCATCGCGTTTTCGCCGAACGGAAAGTGGCTGGCTGGCGCTGGCGCAGACCGCATCATTCATTTGTGGGAACTCGGCGAAACAGAAGGCAAGCAAATCAAATCGCTGATCGCGCACGAAGACGCCATCAACCAAATTGCCTTTTCGCCTGATGGCAAGTTGTTGGCAACCGCAGGCGCAGATAACCAGCTCAAGCTTTGGGATGCCGCCAAACTGGAAGAAATTCACGCGCTGGAAAAACAAGCGGACTGGGTATTTGCCCTCGCCTTCAGCCCGGACGGCAAACGGCTGGCGGTCGGACGACACGATGGCTCGTTGACGTTTTACGATTCGTTAACGGGCAAGAAATCACCGAGCAAAGAACTCTCTGCCGGGAGGTCACGATGAACAAACGATTCTGGCTGTTGTTGGCGCTGTGGCTCACGCCCTGGCTGATGGTTCAGGCACAAACCGCGCCGCCCTATCTGACCATGTCATCAGCGACAGGCGCGCAACGCGGCACAACGATCACCTTCACCGTGGATGGGTACAATTTGAATGATGCCCGCGAAGTCCTCTGGAGTCATCCCGGCATCACGTCGCGCATCACACTGAATTCCGAACTGATGCGCGAACCGCGCCGCAAACCGTCGAATCCCGCCGATCAGGTCATTCAGGACAAAGCGACCAAAAACCAACTCACGCTCGAAACTGCGATCACGACCGATGTCGCGCCGGGCTTATACAGCTTTCGCATTCGCACGCCGCTCGGCACCACCAATCTGCAACGTTTTTTCGTCGGGCTGCTGCCCGAAACCAAAGAACGCGAACGCAGCGACAGCGCCCAGGCGCCGCAAATGATCAGCTTGCCTGGCACAATCATCGGCGACCTGCAAACAGTCGGCGACCACGATTCTTACCGATTTAAGGCACGCGCCGGGCAACAATTGGTTTTTGAAATCGTTGCTGCGCCCATCAACTCCAAACTCGATTCGGTGCTGACGCTGTTTGACGACCAAGGCCGACCGCTTGCGTCAAACAATGATTTCAATCGCAGCAAAGATTCATTGCTGGCGTTCACTGTTGCGCAGGACGGCGAATATGTCATCCGGGTCAGTGACCTGGAACGCAAAGGACAGGAAGGCCAATATTTCTATCGGCTCAACGCAGGCGAGTTGCCATACCTGACGCACGTGTTTCCGCTGGGAGTTCCGCCGAACGTCAGAACTGAAGTCGGCATTTACGGATTCAATCTGGGCAGCAAAACAGCGCACGTCATTCCGCCTCAAGCGCAGAACTGGCGCGAAGCCACGCCGCTAGTCTTTGAATCGGAACGCGGGCAGGCGCTGAATACGCTCAAAGTCGCTGTTGGTCAATTTCCCGAAATTCGCGAACAGACAACGCCGACCTCGCTCAATTCACCGCAAAGCGTCTCTCTGCCTGCCACCATCAACGGACGCATCTTCAACGAAAAAGCGGCGACAGACGAAGACGTGTATCGCTTCAAAGCGCGCAAAGGACAACATCTGGTGCTCGAAGTCGAGGCGCAAGCTTACGGTTCGCCGCTCGATTCCGTGATCGAAGTTTTGGATGTCAGCGGCAAACCGATTCCCCGGTTGCAATTGCGCTGTCTGCTCGAAAGCCAGCTCGTCCTGAATGATCGCGATTCAGCCGCGCGCGGATTTCGCATCGGCAGTTGGAACGGCATCTTCGTCAACGATTACATACTGGCGGGCAATGAATTGCTGCAAGTTGATGTGCTGCCCAAAACGCCAGACGAAGACATTTCATTCAAAAGCTTTCAGGGACAAAGGCTCGGTCTGGAAGATACGACGCCGGAAGCGCACGCCAACGGCGCAACGATTTACAAAGTTTCGCTGCACGCGCCGGGCGTGCAATTGCCGCCCAACGGCTTGCCGGTCGTCACGCTCTTTTATCGCAATGACGACGGCGGGCCGCTCTATGGCAAGGATGCGCGGCTAAATTTCGTGGCCCCCGCCGACGGCGAATACCTCGTGCGCATACGCGATGTGCGCGGCTGGCAAGGTCAAAATTATGCTTATCGCCTTTCGCTGCACGAACCGACGCCGGATTTCGTCCTTTTCGTAGACCCGGAAAACCCTAATGTGCCGCGCGGCGGTTCGTTGCCGATCAACGTCACGGCATATCGGCGCGACGGATTCGCGGGCGACATCGAAGTAAAACTGCTCGACTTGCCGCCGGGCTTCAGCGCAACCAGCGCCATCATTCCCGCCGGACAGATGTCCACCGTTTTGCGCCTGTCTGCCGGCAATGACGCCAACGCGGGCTTCCCGTTGCAACTACAAGCCAGCACCGTCATCAACGGCAAACCGTTCATGCGCATCTGGAAAGCACCCGAACGAGTCGCGGTGGTGTCGGTGGCTGCGCCGCCCGAATTGCTCGTGTGGACCAGTCCCGCCGAAGTCGTGCTCGAACCGGGCGGCGCGGCATTTGTGGATATTCGCATCAAACGCGAAGGCACATTTGCCGGACGCGTTCCGTTCGACATACGCAACTTGCCGCCCGGCGTCATCGTGACCGATGTCGGGTTGAATGGCGTGATGATCACCGAACAGGAAACCACCCAGCGGTTTCGGCTGGCGGCAGAACCTTGGGTCAAACCGCTGACACAATCTGTTTTTGTGGTTGGACGCATTGAAACGACTTCGCCGCAACGAGCGGATTTCCCGGCGCAACCATTCACTCTGGTGGTAAAAACACGCGAAACCGCCTCGCAAACAACGCCCCGCTGAGACGGCTGGCCCGTTCGTAACAAGAAGAGCGGACAGCGTTTGCGAATTGCGGGAAACAGGCTACAATCCGCCGCGTTAGAAATGTCAGTTTGAGGGGTAACGAATGTCGCACGCTTTGCCGGTCGAACAACAATTAAAAGAATGGCTGAGCCAGATCGCGCCGGAACACAAACAAATATTGCTGGCCATGCTAGTCGAAGACGACCGCTTGCAACGCACCGCGCGGCTGGAATTTGCGGTCACGCAATTGCGCCGGTTATGCGCGGAACGCGAGCTGGACTGGGACCGGATGTCAGAAGGTGAACGCGAATCATTTCTCGACACGCTAATCCGCGAAAATGAATTGTATGCGACCCAGGTCGGCTTATCGTCCATGCCCCCGATTCCGCCTTGCCTGCAGTGTGGCCGCGAAATGACGCCCACCGATTTATATCGCATTTATTTCGGCGAACGTCCGCCGAGCATCGAACGCGCCGCCGCACGCCTGATCGTGCTTGATTCTGAAACCGACGCCAACTTTCCGTTGATTCCCGACAACGAAATTATGATCGGACGGCTCGATCCGCATCGCGGCATTCGGCCTGATGTGGATTTGTCGAAATTCGATCCGGCATCGCGCATTTCCCGCCGCCACGCACGCATCATCACACGCGGCAACCAGTTTTTTATTGAAGACCTCGGCAGCGCCAACGGCACTGTCGTCAACGGACGTATGCGTCTGAAACCCCAGGAACCTCATGCGCTCAACAATGGCGACGTCGTCAAAATTGGTGAAACGACCTTGAAGTTTATGTGCTAACGGTTACGCGCTTTCGTAAACATCTGTCTATGCGTCAAACACGAAGAGCGAAACAATCCTGGGGGTTGCGGTTGACGGCAACGGTCTTGGCCATTTGGTTGAGCGGATTGAATTGCCTGGTGTGTTGCGGGCCGAGCGTTTACGCAAGTCAGACTGAACCGCAAAATTGTGCGACACAACTCAATGATCGTTGTGAAGACGACGACTGTTGTACTGTCCCGACTGAATCAGAACAAGCGCCCCCCGCAGACTCGTGTGAAGATGAATGCTGTCTGCTCAGCGCGCCTGTCACCGAACTCCCAAGCCCAAATCATCTCAAACACTTTTCTTCGAGCGATCTCCCTGCAAACTTGCGTTATGAGGTTGCTGAGCCAGCGACACCATACGCGATGGCTCCTCATGCTTTACTTCCCGCCGACCGACAAAAAACTTATCTGCGTTGCTGCACATTCCTGATTTAGGCCGAAGTGTGTCTACAGCCAACTAAGCGAAGCCGAGGTAAACGGCTTCGTGCGACAACTTCAGTTTAACTATTAGGAGAATGACATGTACAAGTTGAAACTTTGTGTGCTCGCGTTGGTCATTGGTTTGGCCGGAATCGGCTATGCTTCCAACCTGACAAGCCAGAACCAAGCTGCCAAACAAGACAAAACAGATTGTTGCGCGGCAGATTCGCAACACGATTCCTGCGGCACGGCGAAAAACGACGGCGATTGCTGCAAACCCGGTGCAGCTTGTTGCGATGGAGGTTCCTGCTGCAGCAAACACAACCATTCTAAACAAGCGCAAGCCAAGCGGGGCAAATCTGCGCAACCTGCCAAACAGGCTAAGGCCGAGGGCGACTGCTGCACTAGCGGCTCGTGCTGCACAGGCGGCGCGTGCTGTACCAAGCACAAAGCACACAGCTAATCTCCCCGGTTTTATCCGGTAAACACGGTCAGCGCGGATTGTCTCGAATTCGCGCTGACCTACCCGCGATTTCAAATACCCATCGAACTATCTCGCATGAAGAATCTATTGCTTCTATTGCTACTTTTGGGCATCGCGTTAACGGGCTACGCGCAAACATCGCGCCCAACGGCTCAGGCAAAACTCCAAGGACAGATCGTCTGCTGCGAAGACTGCTGGGCTGAAGCCGACCGCCGCACGGTCACGTATGGAACGCCTGCCGACCTGGCCAAGGCTGCTAATTGCATCGCCAAAGGCGACCCAACGCTGCTTGCCGTTCTCGATGCCGCAGGCAAAACCACTTTCTATCAACTGGAAGAAGGCCAATTCAAAAAGCCCGGCAAAACCTGGCTCGAATTTGTGGGCAAAACGGTTGCGCTGTCCGGCACGGTGCGAACAGTGCGAAAAAAACAGCTCATCCGCATTGATACCCTGAATGTGCTGGCGTCGCCTGCTGCCCCTGACACATCTGCCTTTCTCGGCAAAGAGGCCGAGTTGATCCTGAAAGACCTGTTCAACGTTGAACAGAAGCTCAGCAATCAGCGCGGACGAATTGTCATTTTGAATTTCTGGGCGACGTGGTGCGGCCCCTGCAAAACAGAGATGCCTGATCTGGCGGCCATTCAGAATCAATACGCGGCGCTAGGCGTGCAAGTCATCGGGGCGGCGGCTGACACCTTTGCAGAAGCCAAAGCCGTACGCCAATTTATCAAAGACGCTGCCCTCAACTTTCCCATCTGGTTGGGCGCGACAACCGAACAGATGGCTGCGTTTGGCGTAGGGCCGGGTTTGCCCGCCACCATCATCATCAACCGCGAAGGCAAAATTGCCGCGATCTTT
>JAEUQO010000069.1 GCA_016789605.1 Acidobacteriota bacterium | reverse complement strand
TTCAAGGCTTTCACATCCTTATCGTAACAGACTCTGACCACAGTTCGGGAAGTGCAAGATGCGGGCCAATTCACGAAAACAAAAAGATGTCAGCGTTAGACCGCGCCACAGACGCTGACACGTCACTGTTGCTTACCCTTGATTGCCTATCGCGCATGCAAAAGCCGCGCTCTGGCAACCGTGCTCGCGCGTGTCGGAAATGTAAATGGATGGCAGGCTTGTGGCGATCTTGCTCACCGGTTCTGAACTTTCCCGGGCGCGACTTTTTGCGCGCTTACCTCAATGAAACGAAGTAGTTGACGCCTGTTAGGCGCGGCTGAGTGAGCTTGGCATCAGGCTTGCCATTCTTCGTTGCGTCGCAGATCTGGCAAGTGGTTCCAACATCTGTGACGCGCAGGATGAATCGCGGTAGCGATGGCACGAAAAGGAGGCCGCAATGTTTCAGCTCGCCGGGCAAATTTTTTTGGGATTGGTAATCGGCACGCTGGCAAAACTTTTTCTGCCTGGCAAAGACCTGGGAGGTGTTTTGGTGATGGCCTTGGTGGGATTAGCCGGGTCTGCGCTCGGTACGGTATTCAGTTACTTACTGTTCGGCGGGCAGGTTACGCTGGGATGGCTCTTTTCGATTGCGGGAGCGGCGTTCGTTCTGCTGCTCTATGGTGTGGTGCAAGGGTATCGGTCTCATTACGGACAAAGCTTTTTTCACCATCACTGATCCTGTCTGCCACAAAGAGCAGACAGCAGCCCGACGGCGCACAAGGGCGGCGCGGGCACAAATGACAAAGACGATTTGCGAAGGGGGAAGACAATGAAACGTAAACGATGGATAACAAACCTGCTGACGAAAAGTGCTGTGGCGTCTGAAGAACGGGCGCAACGGCAATGGCTGCTGCGGACAGCATTCTTGGTGACTTTGTTGACGGGCGCGGTGTTTGCCGGCGCTTACCTTGGCGCACGTGCCGAACGGCATTCGTTGGCGGCAGAGCGTGGCCATGTGGCGGTGGCGCACAACGGAGCGGCGGTCCCGCTAACAGGCAGTTTTGCGCCCGTGGTGAAGGCGGCTTTGCCAGCCGTCGTCAGCATTTCGTCGTCTCGTACGGTCAAGGCGGAAGACGCCGCGCCGCTGTTTAACGATCCGTTTTTCCGGCAGTTTTTTGGGCAGCAAGCGCCTAACGGTAAACCGCGCGCACAGCGCGAACAGGGGCTTGGGTCTGGGGTGATCATCGGCGCGGACGGATTGATTCTGACCAACAACCACGTCATTGCCGATGCCAGCGAAGTCAAAGTTTCCTTGGGTGACAAACGCGAATTGAACGCGCGCGTGATCGGCGCTGATCCGCAAACGGATATCGCGGTGATCAAAGTTGACGCTAAAGATTTGCCGACGTTGCCGTGGGCTGATTCGGCGAATGTCGAAGTCGGCGATTTGACGTTGGCGATTGGCAATCCGTTTGGCGTCGGTAAAACCGTGACAATGGGCATTGTCAGCGCGACCGGGCGCGGCAATCTGGGAATTGAAGACTACGAAGATTTCATTCAAACCGACGCGGCGATCAATCCGGGCAATTCGGGAGGCGCGTTGATCAATACGCGCGGCGAATTGATCGGCATCAACACCGCCATTTTGGCGGATGGCACACGCGGCAATCAGGGCGTGGGATTTGCCGTGCCCAGCAATCTGGCGCAGCACGTCATGCAGCAGATTCTCAAACAAGGCAAAGTCACGCGCGGTTACCTGGGCGTGCAAATTCAGGAAGTGACGCCTGCGCTGGCCAAAGCCTTTCAATTACGCGAACCGGGCGGAGCCTTGATTGGCGATGTGACAGCGGATAGTCCGGCGGCGCAAGCCGGTTTGTCCAAAGGCGATGTGATCGTGTCGGTCAACGGACAGAATGTAGGCGACAGCCGGTCGCTGCGGCTGCGCATCAGCCAAATGGCCCCGGGAACGGAAGTGCGTCTGACTTTGTTGCGCAACGGCAATACGCGTGACGTGAAGGTCAAGCTGGGAGAATTGCCGGGCACTGTCGCGCGTGCCAATCTGGAAGGCAAAGAGGAAAACATTCTGGCTGGCGTGACGGTTGATGATCTGACGCCGCAAATCGCGCGGCAGATGAATTTGCCTGCCAGCGTGCGTGGCGCTTTGGTGGTCGAAGTGCAGGATGGCACCGCTGCCGATACGGCCGGATTGCAACGCGGCGATGTGATTCAAGAAGTCAATCGCCAGTCCATCAGCAATGCGGCAGAGTTTGCGCGGGCGGTCAAACAAGCGGGCACACAACCGCTGTTGCTGTTGGTGAACCGTCAGGGCCGCACCAGTTTTGTGGTGATCGAGCGCTGAAGGGGGACGCGTCACGCTGGTGATGGGCCAGCGTGGCGCGTCAGGTTCATTCTCAGACCAAAACCTTACGAAACACTGAACCGAAATTTTTACGGGCAAGAAGGCTGGGAGAAGTCATGCTGCTACGGCAAAGCCGAATCCTCTCTCATATGTCGTGGTGTGTGTTGGCGCTGCTGATTTGGCAGGGCCGGTTACAGGCACAAACGCCAGGGCCGCTCATTCCAAGAAAATTGACCTTGGTAGACGCCGAACGAATTTTGCTTGACCGCAATCTGGCGGTCGTCGCGGCCAAATATCAGGTTGAAGCCAGTCGCGCGGCCAAATTGGTTGCCAGTTATAAACCCAATCCAGTGTTGACGGTCGGGATGGAACAGGTTGCCCTTTCATCTCCATTTTTTTCGCGCCTGGTCCACACCGACCCGTCAGCGGCGGCGCAAAGCACATACACATTGCGGCTCGACAAAATCATCGAGCGCGGTGGCAAGCGCGAGCTGCGCACGCAACAAGCGGAAGAACAGTTGCAGGCCAATGAAGCGTTGATGCTGGACGCCATGCGCACACAGCTTTTTCAATTGCGCCAATCGTTCACGGCCGCCACGCTGGCACGCGAAAACCTGCTGCTGGCCGAAGCGACGCTCAATCAGTACGAGCAAACCGAAAAACTGACAGTCGTGAAAGTCGAAACCGGCGATTTGCCGGGGGTTGAGGTGTACCGCGCACATGCCGGGCGCTTGCAGTTCGAACAGGCGGTCGTCCAAGCGCGCACCGCGTATGAACAGGCCAGCCGGGATGTGCTCAATCTTTTGGGGGCGAGTGTGGCAGATGTGGCCACGCCTGCGCGGCAAACCGCCGAGGCGAATTTGCCGACGCCGGGCGCACAGCTTCTGCCTGCGCGCTATGAAGTCCCGTCGGTTGATCCGCAAGTCCTGCCACAGTTTTCGGCGGCACTGACCAATGCGCCGTTGGAGATCGTCGCGCGCTTTGAAGATCGGCCTGTGCCGCAAACGCTGGCTGAATTGCGGGCCATCGCTTTGCGCGAACGTCCTGATGTGGTGGCGGCGCGTCACGTGTTGGCTGCGTCGCAACACGGTTTCACCTTGGCGGAAAGACAGCGTGTGCGCGACGTTTCTGTCGGCACCGAATATCAACGCGTTGGCGCTGACAATGCGCTGGGCGTGACGATGTCTGTGCCGCTGTTTGTGTACAACAACCAGCGCGCCAGCATCGCGCAGGCCGAAGCGCAACGCAAAGCCAGCGAAACGCTGTTGCAGCAGGCAGAGCTGCAAGCCACGACCGATGTCGAAAAAGCCTATCAAGCCTATTTGGCTGCGCGTCGTACGCTGGATTTGTATGGCGCGCAAAACCTGGTGCAAGTCGAAAAACTGCGCAACATCGCCGCACTCAGTTACAAAGAAGGCGCTTCGAGTTTGTTTGAATTGCTCGATGCTCAGCGCACGTATAACGCGGCATTGACCGCCTATAACCAGGCGCGCGCCGATTATCAGAACGCGCTGTGGCAACTCGAAAGCGCCACCAACAGCCCATTGCATTAGCAGGAGGAACCGGATGTCATCCCCATTTGAGACTGACGACAATCTTTCCGCAGCGCCCGACGCGGAATTTTCTGAAGCATTCGCCCCGACGTCGCTTCGTTTGCGGCAACAAGTTTTTATCGGGCTGGGCATTTTGCTGGTCGCGGTCGGCGCGTTTTTCAGCCTGGGGCTGTGGCGCAAAGGCGGGCGCAGTGACGTTTTGCGTGGCGCAGCCGTCGAAGCCGCCACGCCAGAAAATCAGCCGTCGGCTGACGTGGCTTTGGTTGACGAACAGGAATTGACGCAAATCAGCAGTGAACCCGTTGCGTTGCGCGCGGTTGATTGGGAGCAGGAAACCACCGGCAAGGTGGCGTTTAACGAAGACCGGCAAACGCCCGTGTTTACGCCTTATGCCGGGCGTGTGATCGAAGTGCTGGCGAACAAGGGCGATTTGGTCAAAACCGGTCAGCCGTTGTTGATTGTCGAATCGCCCGATTTGGTCGCGGTCGAAAACGAATTGTCAGCGGCGCGCGCTGATGCCGAAAAAGACAAGATCGCGTTGGAAGCTGCACAAAAAGTCACTGACCGCGCACATACCTTGTTTGAAAAGGAAGCCATCGCCGCCAAAGACGTGCAGCAGGCCGAAACCGACCTGGCGCGTGCGCGCGAAGAGTCGCGCCGTTCACAAGCGGCCGTGGCCGTCGCCGAAAGCAAGCTGGCGCTATTTGGCAAAAGCAAAGATGAGATCGCGCAACTGGAACGTCAGCCGCTAGGCAGCGTGGATCAGCGCATCACCATTCGTGCGCCGATTAACGGCACGATCGTCGAGCGCAAAATTGGCTTGGGGCAATACGTCAAACCTGACACGCCCGACCCGATGTTCTTGATCACCGATTTGTCTTCGTTGTGGGTGCTGGCGGATGTTTATGAAAGCTTTTTGCCGCACATTCATGTAGGCTCACCGGTGGCGGTGAGTGTGGCGGCCTATCCTGAGCGAACGTTTCCGGCGCGTATTTCATTAATCAACCCGACCGTCGAGACGGCCACGCGCACCGTGCGTGTACGTGCGGTTGTGGCGGGTACCGCCGGACTGCTCAAACCGGATATGTTCGCCAAGATCAAAATTGCCGCCGCCGAAACGCAGATGATGCCGGTTGTGCCTTCCGCGGCCGTCATCGTGCAAAACAATGCGCCCGTATTGTTTGTCGAAGAAGGGCACGGAAAGTTTCGCCGTCGTGAGGTCAAAACCGGCCGCGTCATTGCGGACGCCATCGTGATCGAAAGCGGCGTCAAAGCGGGAGAACGCGTCGCGACCCGAGGCGTTTTATTGCTGAACAATCTGACCGGGCAGCCACCCGAAAACAAAGACAAAAAGGATGGCAAAGCGGAATGAATCGGGCTAGTCTTTTACGGTTGTTTGGGCTTGGCAAGCGGCGTGGTTGTGCGTGGTTTGCGGCGCAAACGACTTGAGGAACCCCCTTCTAACCACTAACTGTCCTACAGAAAGGAACCTGAAAATGCAGAAGACCAATATCGTTGCCAAATTCTCGCTGGCGTGTGTGCTGGCGTTGAGCCTGACCGTGCTGGCTCTGGCGCAAGCAAAACCCGCGCCTGCCAAAGCCGAACAGAAAACCGCACCGGCCAAGGCCGAGCAAAAGGCTGCGCCTGCCAAAGCCGAGCAGAAGACCGCACCGGCCAAGACTGCAGCCAAGGCCAAAGAAGAGTTGTTGGATTTGAACACCTGTTCGCGCGAGCAATTGGTTGCGCTGCCGGGCGTTGGCGAAACGTATGCTGACAAGATCATCAAAGGCCGTCCGTACAAAGCCAAGAATGAACTTGTTAGCAAGGGCATCGTGCCGAAAGGCATTTACGACAAGTTTGTCGGCAAGGTGATCGCCAAGCAGAAGTAAGCTTTCGATCACAGACGGCGCAGTTTTACTGACGACCGGCCTGAGCCATAGAGAACACAGACAGTACGCTCAATTGGGGTGGACTCTGCTTATCTGAGTTCTCTATGGCTCTTTTTGTCTCTACACGACGGCGTACAGCCCGCGCGGCGCGCTTTTCCCCTCTGTTTATATGATTAACCGCCTTGTTTCGTTTGCGCTGAATCAACCGTTGCTGGTGTTTTTGCTGACCGGATTGTTTATCGCCGCCGGCGTCAGCGCCTTTCGCGCCTTGCCCGTCGAAGCCTTTCCGGATGTCACCGACACCCAGGTGCAAATCATCACGCTCTATAGCGGGCAGGCCGCCGAGGAAGTTGAAAAGAAAGTCACCGTGCCGCTCGAAATCGGGTTGAGCGGCATTCCACATTCGGTGCGGTTGTTCTCGCATACGATGTTTGGTCTGTCGTTTGTGGTGATGACATTTGACGACGGCGTGGACATGTATTTCGCGCGGCAACAAGTGTTGGAACGATTACGCGGCGTCGAACTGCCCGAAGGCGTTACGCCAGAGCTTGGCCCGCTGGCCACTCCCATCGGCGAAATATACCGCTACCGGTTGAAAAGCGAGGGCGCGAATCCGCCTGTCAGCCCAATGGATTTGCGTACGGCGCAGGATTGGGTGGTCGAAAAACAGTTAAAGACTGTGCCGGGCGTGGCAGATGTCGTGACCTATGGCGGATTGGTCAAGCAGTATCAGGTGCAGCCGGACCTGGCCAAATTGAAAAGCTACAACCTGACGTTGCAACAGCTCTACACGGCGCTGGGCAGAGGCAATGCCAATGCGGGCGGCAGTTATGTGGAAAAAGGCGAACAGCAATATCTGATTCGTGGCTTGGGGTTGCTGCGTTCACCAGATGATATCGGCAATATCGTGGTCGAAGCGCGCGGCGGTACGCCGATTCTGGTGCACGATGTCGCCGAAGTCACCATCGGCGCTGTGCCGCGTCAGGGATTGGTCGGGCAAGGCGATGACGACGATTGCGTCAACGGCATTGTGCTGATGCGCAAAGGCGAGAACCCTTCCGAAGTTTTGCGGGCCGTACGCGAAAAAGTTGACGCGCTGAATCAGCGCATTCTGCCGCCACACGTCAAAATTGATCCCATCTATGACCGCACCTGGTTGATCGGCACAACACTCAAAACCGTCTTCAAAAACCTGACCGAAGGCGCCTTGCTCGTGACCTTGGTGCTGTTGCTATTCCTGGGGAATTTTCGCGCAGCGGCGATTGTGGCCATCACCATTCCGCTGTCGCTGATGGCGACATTTCTGGGGCTGACGATCAAAGGCATTCCCGCCAATTTGCTCAGCCTGGGCGCAATGGATTTCGGCATCATCGTGGATGGCGCGGTGATCGTGGTCGAAAACATCTTTCGCAAACTGGGCGAGCACGCGCACGAACACAAACCGTTGCGGGACCGCGGACACAAACGGCCACCTGATCTGGCGGCGCTCAAACACGCCATTTTGTCTGCCGCCAGCGAAGTCGGTCGCCCGACCTTCTTTTCCGTGCTGATCATCATCACGGCGCACATTCCGATTTTCACCTTGCAACGGCACGAAGGGCGCATATTCACGCCGATGGCGTATACGGTGGTTTCGGCGCTGATCGGTTCGTTGTTGTTTTCGCTCACGATTGTGCCGCTGCTTTGTTACTTCTTGTTGCGCCGAGGCGTGGCCGAAAAAGAAAACTTCGTGGTGCGCGCCTGTAAACGGGTGTATCGCCCGGTGCTGGCCTGGGCATTGGCGCATCGCTGGCTGGTCATCGGTTCAGCGGTTCTGATGCTCTGTTTGAGTTTGTCGCTTGTGCCGTTGCTGGGCAGCGAATTCCTGCCGGAACTGAACGAAGGCACGATGTGGGTCAACATCACCTTTCCGCCCGGCATTTCCAACAGCGAAGTCGTGCGCCTGACGCGCCAGGTGCGCACGATCCTCGGTCAATATCCCGAAGTTAAAACCGTCAATTCCAAAGCCGGGCGTCCCGAAGACGGCACCGATCCGAAGCTGATCAACATGGCCGAATTCTTCGTGGATTTGAAACCGCCGTCAGAATGGCGACCCGGCCTGACACGCGAAGACCTGGAAAAACAGATGGATGCCGCGCTGGATGTCCTGCCGGGATTGAATCCCAGCTTTTCGCAGCCGATTCGCGACAACGTGTTGGAAAGCATTTCGCAGATTGACGGTCAGATCGTGATCAAGGTGTTTGGCGAAAACGGCGACAAACTGAAAGAACAGGCGCAAAAAGTGCTCGACACGATCAAACCGATTCCGGGCGTCGCGCGCGCGTTCATTGATCGGTACGGCATCGTGCCGCAATTGCAAATCGAAATTGACCGCGCCAAAGCCGCGCGCTACGGCCTGAATGTGTCAGACATTGATGACGTGATCGAAACTGCGCTGGGCGGCAAAACCGCAACCGAAATCTGGGAAGGAGAAAAGAAATTTGCCGTAGTCGTGCGCTTGAATGATGCCCAACGGGAAATAGACAACATCAAAAACATTCTGGTGGATGCGCCCGGCGGTCAACGCATTCCGCTGGGAGACATCGCCACCATCACCGCCAAATCAGGACAGATGAACATCAGTCGCGAGCTCGGCTTACGCGTTGCGGCCATTGGGGTGTTTATCCGCGACCGCGATATGGGCAGCCTGGTCGCTGAAATGCAGCAAAAGGTCAATCAGTCAGTGACTTTGCCGCCCGGCTATTTCCTGACCTGGGGCGGGGAATTCGAAAACCAACAGCGCGCCATGAAGCGGTTGGCGTTGATCGTGCCCATCAGCGTGCTGTTGATTTTTGCGCTGCTGTTCAACGCGTTCAAATCGGTAAAAAGCGCGGCGCTGATTTTGCTCAACGTGCCGTTTGCGGTGATCGGCGGCATCGTCGCGTTGTGGCTGACGGGCATTCACCTCAGCGTTTCGGCGGCGATTGGCTTTATCGCGTTGTTTGGGCAGGCCGTGCTCAACGGCGTGGTGATGGTCAGCTATTTCAATCAACTGCGCGCGGATGGGCTGACGCCGTATCAGGCCGTGCTGAAAGGCAGTTTGGTGCGTTTGCGCACAGTGCTGATGACGGCTTTGCTGGCGATGCTTGGTCTGTTGCCGATGGCGCTGTCGCACAGCATCGGTTCAGAAACCCAGAAACCGCTGGCGGTGGTGATCATCGGCGGATTGTTGTCGGCCACTGCCCTGACGCTGATTGTGTTGCCGACGCTGTACCTGGTTTTTGTCGGACGCGGCGGACAGACAACGCCGGATGCGTCTCGGCCAACTTCGGAGCTTCGCCCACAGCAGGAACTCAGCGAAGCGCCGGTCACTCTTTGACACGTTACGGGCAAGCCGCTTGTGAACCTTGCCCGGCAATTTATCGGCGGCGCGCTTCGGCAAGAGCCGTAAGGACGTGCTGCATTTCGCCAACGGATGCTGAAACATCCCAATGAGTAAGGAGTTTTCTCATGAAAAAAGTGATCTTGTCGTTGTCTATGGCTGCCTTGTTGCTGAGCGGGAGCGCCGCCTTGGTGACGTCTGCGCAAGCCGCGCCCAAGGTTTCAGCAGAATCCCACAAGAAGCACAAGCGAGGCAAAAAACATAAAAAGCTGAGTGCTAAAAGCACACCAGTTCCAGGCAGGAACTAAACGCCTGGCGCAACCGCCTCTGTCGCTTGCCACGGCGGCGACAGAGGTCGAACAGACCGAACCCTGAGAAAGAGCGGCGGCATGACGATTCGTGACCTGGCAAAAACGATCACGTTCTGGGAATGGCGAACGATGGCGGGCGGAAATGTCGCCTCTGCCTCGTCGGTGGCGTATTGGCCGGAATGGCTGGTTGGCGGCGGTCTGTTGGGCGGATTATTGGCGTTGCTGACCTCGCGCGTCGGATTGCTGTTTCTGTTGCACCATCTGGCGCGGGCGACGCTTTGGCGAGTTTCGCTGGTGACGGTCAAAGGTGTAGTGTTGGGCGCAACCGTTGGCGCGGCGATTGAACTCCTGCGTCAGACGATGCGCGCCCAGGTCAAATTGCCTTTGTTGGCAGATTGGCCTGTGATAGCACATTGCCCGCCATTGACTGATGAACGCGTCGCACAGGATTCGGCATCGGTCGCAGACCCACAGTTGGCATTGATGGTCGCGCGGTACGGACACGAACACCAATCCTTTTTGCTTTTGTATGGGGCTGCCAAGGTTTGGTGGTTACACGATCCCGAAGCCGCGATTGTCTATCAACAATTGGGGCGAGTGGTTGTGATTACCGCTGCGCCGTTGACCGCGCCAGAGCATCTGGCAGAAGTCCTCGCGCAATTTCTGACATTTTGCCGCACGCAAACGCTGGATTGTTTGATGCTGCCCATTGGACCGCTAACGGCGGCGGCGGCAGAACAATGCGGAATGGGATTGCTGAGCATTGGTGAATCTGGCTATTTCCGGCTGTCTGACTGGAAGCCTGCCGGAGATCGGGGCAAAAAAGTACGCGCCGGGGTGAATCAGGCGCGCAAAGCCGGCATCACTGTGACGCCCTATGAGCCATACGTTGATTTGGCGATGCAGCGCGAGATCGAAAAGCTTTGCCGGTTGTGGCTAGGAACGCGTGAAGTGGATGCGCTGAGCTGGTTGCTTGAACTCGATCCGTTCAAGTTGAGCGAACACAAACGTTATTTTCTGGCGCGTGACGCCGAAGGTCGGTTGGAAGGTTTTCTGGCATGTTCACCGATTCCGGCGCGGCAGGGTTGGTATTTGGAAGACTTACTGAAACGTCCGGGCGCAGAACGCGGCGTTAGCGAATTGCTGGTGGTCGAAGCCTTGAAACATTTGGCTGGCGAAGGCGCGCAATTGGCTACGTTGGGCACATCACCATTGGCAGGTGACCAGCCTGCACGGCGATTCAAAGCGACCGCCGCTATCTTGCGCTTGATCTATCAACATCTGGAACTGTTTTATCACTTTCGCGCCTTGCATCGGTTCAAGGCGAAATTCGCGCCCTCTTTTATCGAGCCTGAATACATCGCCATCTATCCCCCACGCATACGGATGCGCCAGGTGCGCGCTGTCATACGGCTGTTTGAGCCAAACGGCCTCAGCGGATTGATCGCCAGCAAATGGCGGCGTTTTTTGCAGCGCGAAAGCCAGCTTGACTGACAACGCCAACTCGCCTGGTTCAATGCGAATTGGCGGCGGGCGGCGTGTTGCGCAATTCCGCCAGTTGTTGTTGCAAGTCTGTCAGGCGGTCGAGCAATTCCTGATGGCGCTGTTCGTCGCTGCGCCGCGTTTTGCCCGTGATGAAAAAGTTCCCGCCCGGTTCCAGCACACAGCGCTCGATTTCATTCAAGCTGCGATACCCTTGCCGATGAGCGACCAGTCGCAATTCGGCTTCGGTCAGCAGTTCCTTGGCCAGCGCACTTTGCCGCACATGCCCATTTTCGATCAACACGGTTGGTTTGCCCGAAAAGAGCTGGTCCAGCCGCCGGTGTTTGAACAGGAACCGCACCACCAGATAATTGACCAGCAATAACGTGAATGCTCCGACCAAGCCGCCCGTCACCGAATTGTCATTGCCGATGATGGCGTTTTGCACCGTATTGGATAGTGAAAGCAGCACCACCAGATCAAAGGGATTGAGCTGGGCCAATTCGCGCTTACCAAACAGCCTCAGAGCCAGAACCAAAAACAAATAGACCAGAATTGGCCGCAACATTTTTTCGGCCAGCGAAATGTCTAGGGAAAACATCTCCAGCATCGGCGGGGTTGCTCCTGGTGTGAACATATTGTGAATCTCCTTGCGTAAAGGGAACACGCAATCGTGTGCGGTTTCCCAAACTGGCGTGACAGTTTTTTGCGAGATTGATGTGTCAAAAATGTGCGAGGTGTGACGGCGCTCCCCAATCCGTCACAACCGCAGATTCCGTAACCACAACATAACCATTGAAAATAAAGGCAAGCAATATGCGAAATGCCTGGCATAGTCATTGCTTAAGTAATCGGTGTGAGCTGTCGCATTGACAGGAGAAGGAGGGAACCAATGAATACAAAGAAGCCCAGATTAGTAAAACAGTCCGCACAAACCGAGCCACAAGTGGCTCCGACGCCCGCAGAACCGCAGCGCGCGATTACACAGGCGGCTGCTACCGTGCGGCAATGGGTGCAGCAAAAACGAACGGACCGCGCGGCAGATGCACGCGCTGCATTTGTGGCGTTGTTTGCTTCGCGGACAGCGGGCGCCACAAACGCCTGACAAATCATTTTCTTGGCGAGTTGTTTTGTGCTGCGGCTTGGGCGGCGACTTTTTGTGCCAGCGCCGCAAATTCCGGCAGGCTTCGCAACGGTGCGATGTTGGGATCATCGGCCAGCAATTCGTCATCCAAAAAGCCTGCCTCGACCGTCTGTTTTAACCACGTAACGCCTTCTGACAGTCTGCCCGCCTGAGCATGCGCACAGGCAATGTAATAGGCCAGATGAGGACTCGCGCCGCGCGCCAATGCCTGTTCACCAGCCGCGATCGAAAGATCGTATTCCTTGGCCTGAAGGGCTTTGTCCTGCAACAAGGCATACAGCCCCGTGGCATATTCGCTCAGTTTTCCCTCCGCAATCAGCGACAGCGCTTCCGTAAACCGATTGGCGCCGATCAATCCTTGCGCATACATCATCCCCAGTTCCGGTAACAAAGACGATTGATACGCAGTTTGCAGCACTGGCAGGGCGTCTGCCCATTCCTCGGGTGTGAAGCGGATCAATGCCTGAGCAACGGCTTCAGCGCCAAATTCTGCCTGTAAGCGTGCGGCGGTTTCCTGTGCCTGAGGCAGGTTTCGACGCAACAGCAGCCCTTGCAGCAGTAACTGCATTGCTTCACGTTTCATCGCGTCAGAGTGGCTTGCCTGCAAAATTTCCTGTGCGGATTGCACCACCGCGTTGCCGTTGCGCTGTTGGAAATCGGCGTGCGCCTGTTCCAACGGCGAACGCAGGTTACGGTCACGCAAATATTGCCATTGGCGGTACAGAGCCGATGCATTCATGAAGGCGAACCAGCCCATCAGAATTGCAATCCAGGTCAGGCTGGCGGAAAACGCCCACAGCGCCATTCCTGCCGCCACCAAAAATGATAGCGTGCGCGCAATCAACCCGGCAGTTTTGTGCGTGATCCATTCTTCCAGACTGCTGACAACGTTGCCGCCATCCAGAGGCAATACAGGAAGTAAATTGAATATTCCCCAACCCCAATTGACCCACAGCAAATCAAGAAACAAGTCATTGCCGAATTCAGATTGATGGAAAATCTGTGTCGTGCGACTGAGCAAAAAGACCAGGCCGCCAAAAAAGAATCCGGCGAAGGGGCCAGCCAAACTGATCGCAATGCGTTTCGGCGGAGAGACTTCGCGGTCTTCGCGCCAGGACGTCAGGCCACCCATCCCATACAACTGAACTTCCGGTTGCAAACCAAACGCACGACAGGTCAACGCGTGCCCAAATTCATGCACCAGCACCGAAACAAAAAGTACGACAAGCCATTCAACGAGCATCACCGGGTTTGCCAGCCGACTGCTGGCCAACAGTACGCCGATGATGAGGAAAGAGACGTCTACTTTGACGGGAATGCCGAGAATTTTCATAACGATTTTGCTTCCAAACAGGGGTTGATTGATCCACCGCCTGTCACTTTACCTGATCGGTCTGCCGGGGCAAAACAGGGATGAAGAATGTTAATCGTGGTCATGATGAACAATTCGCAATTATTTGCTTGTTTCTTTCGCGCGGGTTTCGGTACTGTGAAGATGCTTTCACTGTGGCCAGAGGAAGTGCTGCATTGCCAGGCCTCACAGAACTGCCCCAGACCGCAATTTCCCCCCAGCAAAAATCAGTTGTTGTTTTCAAAGCAAAAGCTTGCCCGACTTTTGCATCTGACGGCGCGTTGTTTCACCGAGACGCCAGTACAGCGTTGGATTTCATCAGGAGAAGGAATGGAAGGACGATCAATCACTCGCTGGCTATTTGCTGTTTGTTTAGCTGGTTTCTTTGCCGGGCTGACTCACGCACAAGACCTACCCAACATCTTTATCCGCGAAACCGTGTATTACGGATTGCCAGGTGTTACCGATCCGGCGTCAGGGTTTTTCGACAGCATTGATTGCAACAGTCCTTTGCATTGGGATGAGCGAGGCAACCTGTATTTGTTCACCTCTGTACGCCATGCCTATCGCACCAGCGGTCGCAATTTGTTTGAGCTAAGCCGGAACTCTGAACGCACCAATTACCTGGAAATTGGCGTGACGGGCGACAAATGGCTCGAAGCGACTTATCGCGACAGCGACGGAACGCTGTTTGGCTGGTATCACAACGAAGCGTACAGTTTCTGTCCAAATCCGAATTTAAGCGCGCCCCGCATCGGCATGATGGTTTCGTATGACGAAGGCCGCACCTGGCAAGACCTGGGCATTATTCTGACGGCCCCAGATTCCGCACTCAATTGCGACACTGACAATCACTACTTCGCGGGCGGCAACGGCGATTTTTCGGTCTTGCTCGACGCGGAAAAGAAATATTTCTATTTGCTGTTTGGCAGCTATCACAAACAAATTGAAGAGCAGGGAATTTCGTGTGCGCGACTGAGTTACGCCGACCGCTTTCAGCCTGTGGGCAAAGCGGAAAAGTGGTATCAGGACGATTGGCGGGAACCCGGATTGGGCGGCCACGTAACGCCGGTTTTTCCCGTGCAGACAGACTGGCATCGCGCCAATGCCGACGCGTATTGGGGACCGGCGCTGCATTACAACAGCTATTTGAACATGTACGTGATGCTGCTCAATCACGCCGTGGACAAATACTGGAAGCAGGAAGGCATTTACATTTCCTACAACTACGATTTGACCAACCCTGCTGGTTGGAGCACACCAGAACGCCTGTTTCTTGATCCGCGCGGTTCGGCATATCCACAAGTCATCGGCGTTGGCCCCGGCGAAACTGACAAACTGGTCGGCAAAATCGGTCGCCTGTTTTTGTTGGGGCATTCCTATTGGGAGCTTAATTTCCTTCGCCCCGGCGAAACCTGTGAAGACTGTGACAGGCAGTTTGCCGTGCCGGGGAGAGAACCAAGTGTGCCGAATCGGTTGCCGGGACCAGTACGTCCGACTGTGCAAACCACGCGACGCGGCGGAGCACAATTACACCTTGCATTGCCACGTTCGCCGCGTTAAGGCACGTTGCTTGCAGTTCATAAAAGCGCTTCTACAGCAGGGAGCTTTAGAGGAGTCGCAGACGACGGTAAACGGCGCAATTGCTAACAATTGCTGCCGGTTTGTCTGGGGCTCCAATTTTTTTTGCCCGCTGACGGCGTTTTCGTGGCGTGGCAAGTTTGCATTCTGACAGGGGAAGTGTGGCGGGACTGCCACCGCTCAGAGAGGATGTTATGTTTGAAGGTCTCTTTCAGCCGATGCACTTGTTGATTGTGTTGGGTATAGTGCTGCTGCTTTACGGCCCGAAAAAGTTGCCGGAGCTGGGCAAAGGGCTGGGCGAATCCATCCGAGGATTTAAGCAGGGATTCAACGAAGAAGAAGAGCGAAAACCAACCCAACTTGCACAAGGCGAGCAGCCGGACAAACCGCCACAACCCGGGCATTGAGTCAACTGCCTGCTCGCGTGATAACAATGACCGCCGAGCGCAGCGCAGATTTCCGCCGAAGGGGAGATTGCCCGTGCGCTCAGGCGTTTTTCCTGGGAGAACACGCGATGCACGGCAATACTGCTCACACAAATCGTCGCGACATAGCGCGCAGGTTACTTGAAACAGAAATCGAAAAACTGCCGCCCGCAGAACGAGACATCGTTGAACGTTTCGTCAATCGTGGACGCGTCGCGCGCGATGTCACCCGCGAATATGACGAACAACTGACTTTCGGCGAACGCGTTGCCGACCGCGTCGCCAGTTTTGGCGGCAGTTGGACGTTTATCTTTCTGTTCCTGGCCTTGATGTTGGCCTGGATGATGTTCAACACGCTGATCCTGGTTCAGCGCGCGTTTGATCCTTACCCCTACATCCTGCTCAATTTGCTGTTGTCGTGTCTGGCGGCCTTGCAAGCGCCGATCATTATGATGAGTCAGAACCGACAGGCCGCCAAAGATCGGTTGCAGGCCCGGCACGATTACGAAGTCAACATCAAGGCCGAGCTGGAAATTATGCAGTTGCAGGAAAAGGTCAACGAATTGCGCGAACGCGATTGGGTGGCTTTGGTTGCCATGCAACAGCGCCAGATCGAGTTGCTGGAGATTCTTTTGCGTCACCTGCAAACGAAAAACTGACGGCTGGACGGCGACCAGTTGTCCCGTGCGAAACCGTACACGCGAGCGCGAAGACTGAAAAGCCCGCGTGGTCTCAACCCATAAAGTTGAGGCCGCGCGGGCTTTTACGCGTTCGGCAGAAGCTGCCGGGTTTTATTTGTTGTCGGACAGCGACTCGACGGTGAGTGGTTGCCGGAAGTTCAGGAGCGGCGCAGCAAAAGACGCAGTCGCGGTTCCCTGGCGCAATTCCAGCGTGTAGCGGCTGCTGCCGTTGAACGCGCCAACCGCAATCAGGAATTTGCCTGGTTGAACCGTGCCGGTAATGCGTTCGAGCACGCCCTGATTATTGGTTGAATTGGCAATGACGTCGTAACCGCCTCGGCCATTGCTTTGCAGCACGAACAAATCGAGATCGGCGGTTTGCGTGAAATTCAAGGTGAAGGTCAGCGCCGTCGGAATGTCCACCGAAAAGTCGAACAAATCCACCAGGATTTCGGCTGTGCCGTCATTGAAGCGAATGACGAGTTCGCCGTAATCGCCTTTGGCGGCGTTGCCATCCACAACGGTTTGCAGAAAGACTTCGGTCGCCGTGCGCGGCGAATCGTTGGGTTCGTCTTCATCTACGCGGCGCAAACTGGCGCTGGTTACGGTGAAATTCAGCGGTGCGCTTTCGTCGCTGAAAAAGCCCGTTTCCAGATCAAAGTTAAACGCCGTGATCAACGTTGCGCCTTGCGCCAGACCAGACGGCACAACCGCCGTCAATTGCGTGCCGTTTGCCGCGCCAATCGGTACCGCGAAATTGACCAGTTGCGTTCCCTGATAAAACAGCAACAACGTGATCAGCGGTTCGTTGTTGCCCGCGTCATCGGTTTCGGGGTTGTAGAAATTGCGGCCAAACCCTGTGCCTTGCAAACGAATCGTGTCACCGTCGCGTCCGCTGGCGGCTCCTGTGGTTGTGTTGGCGACTGTTGCCAACGAAGGTTTCACCGGACGTTGCGCTTCAGCGGTGATGTTGAAATCGAGCGCGTTGGAATTCGCGCTCGACGCGCCGCTTTCCGCGATGCGTCGCACGACGATGGTGGCCGGACCGCGTTCGATGTTTTGCGACGGCACTTCAACGGTCAATTGCGTCGCGCTGGCGCGCAGCACACGCGCTTCGCTGCGTTGCAGCCCCTGGCGAAACACAACCGCATTTTCCGTCAATGCGGTGCTAAACCCGGTGCCGTTGATGGTGATTTGATCGCGCGGGCGGCCTTCGCCGGGTGAAACGCTGGCCAGTTGCGGCGTTGTCACATTGGAGGCCGTGACGGTGAAATTCAGCGGTGCGCTGGCATCAGAAATGATGCCGGTTAAGTTATCCACCACTGCGGCCACGATGCTGACTGCGCCGGGCGGAAGCGGCGGAACGATTACGCGCAACGCAGGGCGTCCGCTGTTGTCGAGCACGACCGTATTTTCGTCAGGGTCAATCAAGGCCACTAATTGACCGTTGCGGCTAAAGCCGATCAGATTGTTATCCGGGATCGCGCTCAATCCGGTGCCGCTAATGGTGATGCGCGCGCCAGACGGGGCCGATGTCGGACTGACTGTGGTCAGCGTCGGTGCGGCGCGCGAAACGGTGACGACGGCATAGGTGGTCAGCGTGTTGCCGCTGAGTGTGGCACGCGCCTCGATCACACTCGCACCGGCTCCGACGCGCGTGACGTTGAACGACGTGGTGGTTTGTCCTGCCGGAATCGTAACGTTGGCCGGCACGGTCGCGACAGACGTGAGCGCACTGGTCAGTGTGACAGACAATCCGCCAGCAGGCGCAGGTTGTGTGAGTGACAATTCGACTCTGGCGGGCGCTCCGTTCGAGGCGAAGTCCAACAGGAAAGGGGCCAGCACCAGTCCGGGCTGGTTGGTGTCGCTGAGCGCAATGGTGCCCATATTCGTCACGCCGCCAACCACGGGCGCAGCCAGGGCCGAAGTCCCGCGCGGCACAACGCCGAATTGTTGCGGCAACACGGCTTCGGCTTGCAATTGGGTGACGCCGTTGGTTGCCACATCGGGAATGCTGTATCCGCCGTTGACGTCGCTGCGGGCAAAACGGCCATTGATGGTCACGTGCGCGCCCGCGACGGGCAAACCCAGGCTGTCAATCACGCGCCCCCAAACTGTCGTGATGTTGGTCGGCGCTGTTGCCAGCCAGAAACTGCCCACATCCACCACGCGCCCATCCGACACAATGCGCGTGCGGTCCGTCGAAACAGTGGCCGAACCGCGCCGGATGAAAGTCGCGCTCTGAAAGTCGTAACGATACAAATCCACTTTTGCCCCAGGAGCCAGGTTGGCCTGATCGGGATTGGGGAAGCTCAGACTTGCGCCGGGGCTGAATTCCGCTCCGAACGGCGTAATCTGGGCAATGACTGGCGCGTAAACGCCCAGCGGCAAGGCGATGCCGGGCAACCGGGAGCGCTGCACAACGGTCAATTGCACCTGACCATTTGTTTTGCCATCGGGGAAACGAACATTGGTGCCGATGGGAACTTCCAGTGTGACTCCGCGATCTGTAATGACGACATTTTTGGCGGGCGTCAGCTGTTGCGTGATGGCTTGCTCAGGATTGGCGGCAAATTGTTGTTGCCGAACGGTTTCACGCCAAAGCGGATGCTGGGCGGAAAGTTGTTCTCCGGCCAATCCTTGTCCGACCGTGCCGCTGCCGCCGACGATTTGTTGCAAGCTGATTGGTTGCGGAAATTGATTGTCGCGGTCGCCGCGCACGTTGACTTTGAGCGAAATGCGCGGAAACGGCGCTTGACTGGAATTGGTGCCGCCATCAACTTCGATGGGCAGCAATCCGACGGGCAGATCAGGAATGACGAAGCTGCCTTGCGGCGTAGTGCGCGCGGTGATGTTTGTGCCCGCCACGCGAATCGTGACGCCTTCGAGCGGGGCTGGCGGCGCAGTCGTTGTGCCGGTGGATTGCACCAGACCGCTGATTGAGGTGCGCACGCGAAAGTTCGCCGTGCTGCGCGCTTCACCTTGCGGTGTTTGAATCGCAACGCGGCCCGATTCTGCGCCAAACGGAACAATGACCGTCAGTTGATTGGCCGTGGCCGAAATCACACGTCCTTGTGCGCTGCCAAATCGCACGGTGTTTTGATTGGCCGTGGGCGAAAACCCATTGCCTGTGATGGTAATGGTTTGGCCTGCGAGCGCGCCTTCTGTCACGCTGAAATTGGTAATCGTCAGATTGTTGTTGGGGGTTCCGGCCAGATTGACGGTGACGGTGTTTGACGCTGCGCCTGCGGCGACGACAGAAAGGTCTACGTTGCCGCGCCCTTTGAGCGAAACCGGGATTTGTACATTGACTTGATCCAGGCCCGTGAAACCCGGCGCGGGCACGGGCGTGACGGGAACCTCAAGCCCGCCGATGATGGCGCGTACGGAATTGGCCGGGGAATTGCGCAAGCCTGTGCCGAACAAAATGACAAACGCGGGTTGTTCTGTCGTGCCGACATCAATCGGCGCCGGGACGAACACCCCCGGCGTCGCCGGATCGGGTTCATACGGCGGATTGGCGTCAAACACGAATTGCCCGGCGGCATTGACGCGGCCTGTCACAGCAGCAGGCACGCCTGCGCCGTTAGAGTTGGCGGTGAAAATTGCCGGGGCGGCGGGCGAAATGCGCACCTGACCGCGCGAAATCATTTGATCACCATTGGGCAGCGGCGCGGTGATGACGACTTGAGCGTCACCGGCTGTGGTATTGGGCGGAATCAAGTAATTGACTTGCCCCGGCGAAACAAAAAAGAGCTGGGCGGCGACGCCGTTGACCGTGACGCTGGTATTGAGCAGGGATGTTGGCAGCGGTTGGGTTGTCGCGACTTGCGTGCCATTTGCCAACTGCGTGCCAAACGCGGCAGTGATCGAATTCGGCGCCAGCGCCGCAGGCGAACCGACAAAGCTGGCGGCAGACACGCTGGTGACGGCGACGCTATTTTGCACAACGGCTGCGGCGCGAATGCCGGACAATTGGGTCGGCAGGAAATACAACGCCGTCAGCGCCAGGGACAATGCAGCGCCAAACACAAGCCACTTTGCGCGACGCAGAGGCTGCTTGTTGCTGGCAAGTCGAGTGACAAATTGCCGGGTTACAAATTGATGGATGAATGTCATTGGTGTTTTCTCCCAGTAAGCCTGATTGAAGATGCCAAGAAGCAGGTCACCGCGTTTGCGGGTGACGGTCAACGTCCTACGAGGGGGGACTATCTGAGGTTGCAAAGATGTTATGTTAAGAAAGTGGGATTATAGGCGGCGAATGAAAGTAGAGTAAATCGCTAGCAAGAACGACGATGGCTGGTTGGGGCGGAGAAGAATGGCCAAAACAAGTTGCTTGCAAGTTCTAGGCGAACTCGTAAAATATGCGCGTTCTTGCGCGGCTGACGTGGTCCGCGTTTTGAGAGAAACAGCACACAGACACTGCATAGAAACGGCCTCCAGGCTGAACTCAATCTTCCCCGTCAATTGAGCGTAACGTTGACTCGCCGCACCGATCAGGTGAATTGTGATGCCAGATTTGTATACCGTGCTGGGCATAAGCCGCACGGCCACGCAAAACGAGATCAAATCCGCATATCGCCGCATGGCGCGTCGCTATCACCCTGACATCAATCCGGACCCTTCCGCCGCCGAAAAATTCGCGCAAATCAACGAAGCCTATCAAACCCTGATAGATACCGATCGGCGCAAAACGTATGACCGAACAGGGCGGACGCCTGCGGCAAGTGCGCGCGAAGTGAATGTTGCCGCAGCCAAAGCGGCGCGCCGTGCCTATTACCAGGCGCGCGCCGACCGCATCGTGAAAGAATGGCTCGAACGCGAACGAGAAGAAACGCGCGCGCGCGGCAAAGCGGTTTACACCACGGTCACGCTGTTTATCTCGACGTTTATGGTGGCGATGAAGCCGGCCATTTTTGAACCGACCAACCTTTACTGGCGCATCGCCTTGGTGCTGCTTTTTGGCGTGGGCGTCTGGCATTTGTTCACCAGCCTGAAAGAACATTTCGATCATTACACCTATCAGCCGGGTCGTGTTTCAGTAACGCGCCCAGCCAAAAACTCCAAACCGTTCAAACGTAGCGTTGCCTGGGCGTTTGTCATTGGCGGGTATTTGCTGTCTTTTGCCACGGGCGTGCTCATCGGCACACTGACGGATTTTTCCACGCAATTCTTTGGCGGCACGACGGTGACAGACGCAATTCTGGCAGCCTTGCTGTATCCGCCAATTGCCGTCTTGATCGTGGATACGATGTACAAAATCAACATGCGATTTGAGGACCTGTGAAATTTCAGGCGCGCTTGATTGGCCAACGCTGGTGGCTGTGCCTGCTGTTCTGCCTGCTGTTGTGTACGTTTTCAGTTGCCGCGCAAACCGCAACCTCATCGCCTTCCTTTCCGCTTTCCTGCTCCCTGACGCAAATTTCTCCTGCACAACGCTCGCTGCACGTTCGTTGCACGCTGGCTGATCCGCCGACTGGCAAGCTTCGCATTCACCTGACAGAGCAATTCGCGGGCGTCGCCGCTTTGAGCGAACGCGTCTTCGGTTTCAAGGTGCGCGACGCAAACGGCGATGCTTTGCCGTTGGAATTGCTGGGCAATGGTGTGTCTCGCGTGACCTTGAACGCGGCGGCGAAACAGCTTTCGCTGGGTTATGAGCTGCGGTTGGCGCGTGCTTTGGACCCGGCGCAATACGCGCTGGTGTCCAGCCTGGGGCCGGATGCGGGCGTGTTGTTGCTGGCAGATGTTTTGCCGCGCGTTTGCGTGGGCGATGCGGACTGTGACGCCAGCAACGCTGTGCGCGTGCGCATTACGCCGCCAGACGGATGGCAGCTAGCGACGAGCGAAAAAGAACAGGGCGCAGAATATGTGATCGCTGATCCAGCGCGCGCCGTGTTCTTGCTGGGACGGTTGCGCACCAAAACGGTGTCTGTTGGCGGATTGCAGTTACGCGTGGCGCTTACCGGCAGTTGGCGGTTTCGTGATGACGCGGTATTTGCATTGGCCGAAGCCATCGTGCGTGAGCAGGCCGCCTTGATGGGCGGCGCAGAAACAGGTGAAGTCTTGTTTGCCTTGGCTCCTTATCCGCAACCCTTGACCGGGTTACGTTCCAGCGCGATGACGCCGGGCAGAACCGTTGTGCTGTTGCTCAATGAACACCAAAACGACGCGCAAACCTGGGCGCAGTTTCGCTTTCATCTGGCGCACGAACTGTTTCATGTGTATCTGCCGAATGCGTTCCGCATTCGCGAAAACTTCGATTGGTTTTGGGAAGGTTTCACGCGCTATGTGGCGCTGGTGACGTTGGTGCGCTTGCGCGTGCTTGGCGTGCGCGAATATCTGGATGCGCTCAACGCCGAATATGACGCATACGCTTTCAACCCGTTGCGCGCGCAGCTTTCGTTGGTGGCGGCTTCGCCGGAAAAATTTGCCAATGCCGCCAGCTATGATCTGGTGTATCGCAAAGGAATGCTGGTGGCGGCGCTTTATGACTTGGAGCTTCGCTGGCAAAGTCGTGGCCAACGCAATATCGCAGACGTAATGCAACGGCTCTATCGCGAATATGGGCGCACCGGAAAAGACATAGGAAACCAGGAAGTTTTGACTGTGCTAGCCGCAGAGGGGGATTTTGCCCGATTGTTGCGCGACGACATTACCGGCACGACCGAGATTGATTTGGCTGCGCGGGTGAAACCTTACGGATTGGTCGTTGAGAGCAGTGCGCCCTTGCGCGGACGCACGCGGTTGGCGGTAAAAGAAAAGCTGTCAGATCGGCAACGGCAACTGTTGGTGCAATTCTTGGGCAGCCTTTGAACCGTCTTTGGCCAAATTAGACGCTATTTGGTGTTGCTTGCGCTGAGCATTTGGAAGCGAATTTCGCCAAAGCGAGTGCGCGTGGTCAGATACAACGGCAAACGGCGCGCATCGTTGGAAAGCCAAACTTGTGCGAGCAGGGAATTGGCCGGTGCGGGAGCCAAAATGTCGAGTTGTAACGCATTGCGCGAGCCCATCGGGCCGCCGATGTCTTCCTGTTTGACAACGCGCACCACCACCATCTGCATGCGGAAGTTGGCATCAAGGAACGGGAAATTGTAAGTTGCGCCCAGTTTCAAATCTTCGGCGCGGATGGCGTAAAACAGCGAGAGCAGGTCAAAGGTCGGCGCAGTCAACGCCACCCCCGTACCGCTGGTCAGCGTAGCTGTTTTGCGCGCCCAGTCATAATTGGCGGATGTTTGTTTGGTACGTCTACCCTCGCGCAAGCGCAAATCGGTGCGGACGGGCATCAAGGATTCGACGGCGACAAAGCTGCTGATCTGGTCGTTGACGTTGACCAGCGTACGGGCTGCGCCCACGCTCGACGCCTCGCCATAAAATTCAAATACCCGTTGTTTGCCCAGCATTCCTTGCTGCCGGACTTCAAAACTGGCCTTGCCGACAGCGGAAAAACTGCCCCACGAAACTTCGTAATTCAGCCGTTCGCCGACGCCGAACGGATACACGCGTTCTGCGGCCGGTTGCTGCCCTGCCGGGCGTCCATTGCGCGGATCGCTGCCGCTGGGCAGCGGCACGGGCATGGTGCCTGATTCATCCGAAAGCGGCGTGGCTTTGGCAAGCGGCGCTTGCGGACGCACCGTGATGGTTGCGCTGCTCAATTCGGCGCGCACTTCGCCAAAAGACAATTTGGCCTGAATCACGACCGGCAACCGTTGCGCATCATCCGAAAACCACACATAGCCGCGATATTTGCTGTACGGTTTGTTTTGCGGATAGAACTTTAACTGTACGGTGTTATAGGTGCCGGATTGCGTTGCGATGCGTTCGCGACCTTTGACCACGGCTTCAAATTCAATGACTTCCTTGCCAAACAGAACCGAGAACTTTTGCTTTTCGCCAGGCAAACCGCGCATCCGCAAGGAATAAATCAGCGAGGGAAAATCAACCGCTCCGCTGGGGATATTGACCATGCTGTCGTCTGAAAAGATGGCCTGTTGTTTGGCGTGATCAAAAACGACTGTTTCCTCGATTTGCTTTTCGCCTTGCCGGATGGAGTTGACGACGCGATGCGGCAGCGCCGTTTTGCTGCCAATGTAGGACGTGTATTGATTATCTATGTCGCCGAAAAGGGAACGAACCTGGCCGAGCGTTTCGACTTTGGTGCGCAGTTGGTAACTTTCCTGGCCAAAGAAGATGCCTTGTCCTGCGACTTCAAGTTCCAGCCGGGCAGCTACTGCGTGGCTGGCCCAATTCACGTTGTAAACCAATCGTTCGCCAACTTGAAATGCCTGGCCGTTGCCATTTGTCGTCGGAGCGGTTGTGACAGCCGATGTCGAAGGAGTTGTCGAACCTGCGGGGGCGGATTTGGTTCCATTTGGTTTGGGCGGCGGGGTTAGCCCTCCCCCTTGCTGGGCAAAAAGACGCCAGCCATAGCTCACGACGGCGAGCGAACACAAAACCAAAAGAAGTCGGCGATAGGAACTCGAAGATGACATTAAAACTAATCCGCCTTAAGTGCTGAAATCTAACGGCGAGGAGGGCATAAATCGCCGCGCGGCCCTTGCTCTAAACGCCTTGTGCGATAACAGGTTCGATTTCTTCCAGAATTTTCTGCGCGGCGTCTGCCGGGGCAGCCGCAGCGGTAATCGGTCGCCCGATCACCAGGTACGTTGCGCCAGCGCGCAACGCATCGGCAGGCGTCATCACGCGGCTTTGATCGTTGAGCGCAGCTCCTGCCGGGCGCACACCGGGGGTGAGAATGACGAAATCGGTCTGGGGAACCGCTCGCCGGATGGGGACAATCTCTTGTGGGGAAGCAACAACGCCGTCAATGCCTGCTGTCTGGCAAAGGCTGGCAAGCTGCACGACTTCCGTCTCCAAATCCTTTTCAATGCCAATTTCGGTCAGTGAATCCTGTGTGTGGCTGGTCAAAATTGTCACACCCAGGATCAACGGGCGCGGCATTCTCTCACGTTCCGCCGTTTCGGTCACGGCTTCAGCGACGGCACGCAACATTTGCGTGCCGCCCAGCGCGTGCACGTTAAAAATGCTGACGCCCATCCGCGCCGCCTCGATGCCGGCTTTGGCCACGGTGTTGGGAATGTCGTGGAATTTCAAATCCAGAAACACACGCTCGCCCAAGGCTTGCACGCGGCGCACGATGTCCGGGCCGGCGGCGGTAAAGAGTTGTTTGCCGATTTTGAACATGCCTACGCGACCGCGTAGGGTTTCAACCAGGGAGAGGGCTTGCGCCGGGGTATCAACATCCAGCGCGACGACGATCGGATTGCGGATCTGAGAAACGGTCATGTTTTCTATTTCGTTTACGGGAGCTGTAAGTTCAATAAAATTGCCGGGTCAATATACAGTCCCTGCCAGCGAACGCCGACGTGCAAATGCGCCGATGTGCTGCGTCCGCTTTCGCCGCTTAGGGCGATGGTTTGTTGTTTGGCGACGCGGTCGCCGGCTTTTACTTTCAAGGCGGAAAGGTGCATATACAACGTCAACCAGCCATAGCCGTGATCAAGCACGACAAATCCGCCTTCGTAAAACATCTCGTGCGCCAGCAGCACCCGCCCGCTGTTAAGCGCGCTCACCGGAGTGCCGACTTCGGCGCGAAAGTCTAACCCTTGATGCACGCTCTGCACTTTGCCATTGAACGTACGGCGCTCGCCAAACTCGCCGGTCGTGACGCTATTAATTGCCGGAACGAATCTGCCTTGCCAAAGCCGCATCGCCGTCACGCGCCGAAATGCCTCGCGTTTGAGCGCCTGTTCCTGTCGAATGCGCACGCGCATCTCAGCATCCGGTTCCGTAAACTTGCGGGGAACACTGAGGCGGTCGGTCCGATAGATCGCTTTGCCGACCTGCACAGAATGGCTGGAGGAGACGTGCGCACCATTCAAGGCCGTGGCATTGAGCGCAAGCTGGTAAGTGCCAGCAGCAGTATCAAGGCCTACACCGGCCAAACCGTACCACGTCCCGGTACTAGCGTCAAAGTCGAAGAAAATCTGCCGTCCCAACCATTTGCCGTGCAGCGCTCGTAGCGCTTGCGCCGGTTTGACGCGAAACAGACAGGCAGAACCATTTACCAATCCCGAGGGGTCCCACGACACCGAAAAGGCCTTGCCAACCTGAGCCTGCCTGACGAACGGCATTTCGCGTTTTCCGCCACGTGTTTGCGGGCCTGCCCACAATGACAGACCCAAGACCAAGAGCGGGAACATGGCCAGATGCTTCATCCAATCCTCCTTGGTTGCCAGGATGGCTTGATCACAAATGGGGCGGTTGTTTGTCTGGGGCTGTTTGAGGGGAAGGCTAGTTCAGCACGACAGTGCCGACCAGCGCCCGGATGTTTTCCAAATTGTGACGCGTGCAATAGTCGGCCAGACCGTCCACGATCTTCATGGCTGCCGTCGGGTCGTAAAAATTAGCTGTGCCGACTTGCACCGCCGAAGCGCCCGCAATGATGAATTCGAGTGCGTCTTCGGTGGTGGCGATGCCGCCGATGCCGATCAGCGGAATGCGCACGGCGCGCGCCGCCTGAAAGACGCAACGCACGGCAATCGGTTTGATCGCCGGGCCTGACAATCCGCCGGTGACGTTGGCCAGTCGCGGGCGGCGGGTGTGAATGTCAATTGACATCCCCACGGCAGTATTGATCAGCGACAACGCATCTGCGCCAGCAGCTTCGACCGCGCGTGCGATGGCGGCGATGTCCGTCACATTGGGAGACATTTTGACGATGACGGGGCGAGTCGCCGCTTTTTTGACGGCTTCGGTCACGGCGGCAGCCTGGCGCGGATCATTGGCAAAGCTTTCGCCGCCCGCTTTTACATTGGGGCAGGAGATATTCAGCTCATAGGCGTGGATGCCTGGGCCGTCCTCAAGCAATTTGATGGCTTCGATGTATTCCTCAATCGTGTAGCCAAAGACATTCGGGATGATGCGCGTGTCGTAATTGCGCAGCTCAGGCAGTTTCTCGCTGACAAACGCGCGTGCGCCGATGTTTTGCAAACCGATGGCGTTGAGCATGCCGCCGTGTGTTTCGACGATGCGCCAGGGTGCATTGCCGCGCATCGGTTTGGCGGACAAGCCTTTGGTGCAAATGCCGCCCAGCCGGTTCAGGTCAATCAGCCCGGCCATGTCCAAGCCATAACCGCAGGTGCCGCTGGCCGTCCAGACAGGATTGTTAAACTGCACGCCTGCGATTTCGATGGCGAGTTGTGCCGCTGGCGAATGGGCGGCAATCGGTTGGTTATTCGGTGCGGCGTCCGTCATTGTCCACAAATTTCAAAAGGAATTGTTTGTCGTTGAGATAGGTCAGGCGATTGATTGCTTCGCGAAACGGGAACCATTCGTAATGTTCGATCTCGTCCGAAGGCGCAAAGTCAGATTCACCAACCGGCGTCATGTGCCAATACAGCACGACTTTGGTCGCCAAACCGTATTTGCCGACGACCGGGTAGGCGGTGTAACCAGCGAAATCGGTGATTTCCGCGTCGTAACCGGTTTCTTCTTTTACTTCGCGCAGTGCGGCAGCGTCCCAGCCCGGATCGGTGTCGTCAATATGACCTTTGGGCAATTTCCAGTTCTGGTCGTCGCGGCTCAGGATCAGGAGCACTTCGCGGCCCGCCGCCGTTTCGCGCCAGAGCACGCCGCCCGCGCAATAAACCAATTTGTTCGGTGCGCTGTTGTTCATGGAGTTCAAACCAGCAGAACTTGTCGTTCGCCGTCGGTGATTTCGCCGATGATGTAATGCGGCTGACGCGCGAAATGGAATTGATCCTGCACGAATTGCAAAAACTGCGGGCTGGTGATGACCACCATGCCGATGCCCAGGTTGAAAGTGCGCAACATGTCTTCGCGCGGCACGTTGCCCAGTTTTTGCATCAGGTCAAACACCGGCAACACGGGCCAACTGCCTTCTTTGATCACCGCGTTCACATTGCGCGGCAGAATGCGCGGAATATTTTCGACCAAACCGCCGCCCGTAATATGCGCCAAACCTTTGATGACGCCTTCGTGTTCGATCAACCGTTGCAGGGCGGGCAGGTAGTTTTGATGTGGTTTGAGCAATTCTTCGCCGACGGTGCAACCGAGTTCCGGCACGTGCGTGTCCACCTGATAGCCAGCGGCATCGAGCAGGATTTTGCGCGCCAGGCTGTATCCGTTGGTATGCAATCCGACCGACGGCAAACCGATGATGACGTCACCAGCGGTGATGCGTGCACCGTTGATGACTTTGCGGCGGTCTACCACACCGACGATGAACCCGGCGATGTCGTATTCACCATCAGCATACAAATCAGGCATTTCGGCGGTTTCACCGCCCAGCAGGGCGCATTCGCCTTCGCGGCAACCGCGCACCAGACCTTCGATCAGTTTTTCGATAACGTCGGGATCGAGTTTGCCTGTGGCGATGTAATCCAAAAAGAACAGCGGACGCGCGCCTTGCACCAGAATGTCGTTGATGCAGTGCGCGACCAGATCATACCCAACGGTGTTGTGCACGCCCGTGGCAAAGGCCACTTTCAGTTTGGTGCCGACGCCGTCGCAACTGGCGACCAGTACCGGTTCGCGCACGTCAGAAAACAGGCCGTTGAACATGCCGCCGAAACTGCCGATTTCGGACATCACGTTTTCGTTAAAGGTCGAGCGCGCCAGCTTTTTGATGCGTTCGGTCGCGATGTTGGCGGCGTCTATGTCTACGCCAGCGTCTTTGTAAGTGATCGGGTTGCTCATAATTTGAAGTCGAGTTGTGCCGGGTCTTGCCCTGCTGATAATTCCTGCCGGAGTTGTTGCAAATTTTCCAGCGTCGTTTGTTTGCTTGCGGGATCGAGGTGGAAGCTCAGCCACAGATGATCGCCCGCCGTCAAATCAGGCGGCAACCAGTTGCGCGGCACGGTGAATTGCACGCTGCTGTCTTCCTGCCAGACGAGCAATGCGACGTCGTCTGAAAGTTGATCCACAAAGGTTTTGATGGGCGCTGTGTCTGACGTTGCCATCGTCAATCTCTTTCCTGTTCGGTTTTGCGCGCGCCTTTGGGCAAGACCAGAGCCATTTCATCCACGCCCATTCGGCCCAGCCACAACGCCGCCAGATCGGTCGCGCGCGTGGGGAACACGTCAAACTGCTTGCCGTCTGAAATGATGGCCAGTTCGCCGCTCAAGTCCGTGCGAAAAACTGCGATGCGCGCTTTGCGCAGGCGGTCGAGCGTTGCTTGCGCGGGATGCGCATAACGATTGTCATTGCCGCAGGAAATCACCGCTGTTTGCGGCGCGACGGTTTCGAGAAATCTGCCGCTGGTGGCATAGCGCGAACCGTGATGTCCGACCTTGAGCACTTGCGCCTGCAACGGAAAACGCGCTTTGAGCAACGCGGCCTCGGTTTCGGCTTCGGCGTCGCCGGTGAAAAGCATGGAAAACGCGCCGTAACTGAGCCGCAACACGACCGAGTTGGCGTTTTCGACGCTCCCGCCCGAACGCACATCCGTCAGCCATTTGCCGTCGCCTTGGGGGTGAAATGCATCGAGCCGCACACCGGCTTCCAAATCGAAATTCAGACCGCGCTTGGCATTGATCAACTTGATGCGTTTGTCGCGCGTCACGCGCAGCAGCCGTTCATATTCCGTGCTGGCAAACGATTGGCCGCTGTCGAGCAGGTTTTTGACCGGCACGCGTTCCAGCACGCGGCGCAATCCGCCGATGTGGTCTGCGTGTGGATGCGATGCGACGGCCAGATCAATGGTTTTGACGCCGTGACGTTGCAACGCAGCGATGACGGCTTCGCCTGCTTGCACGTTGCCGCCGTCAATCAACACGGTTTTGCCGGTCGGCGAAATGATCAGCAAGCTGTCACCTTGTCCCACGTCGAGCGCATAAATTTGCAGCCGCCCTTGGGTGACAAACGGAGCCGATGGCGTTGCGGTTGGCAACGGCGTCTGGCTGTGTTTGCGGCGCAGCCAGTACAGCACTCCTGCCGCCAGCGCCAGCACCAGCACCACTGCGACCAGAACTTTCAACGTTCGCATGCGCGGTTACCGTCGTTTAGTCGCCAAAGATCAGGGCCGATTCGCGTTCGCGCGACGTTTCAACCAGACCTGCCAATTGCGTCGGATAGTTGCCGGTATAGCAGGCCGCGCAGAATTTCGTTTGCCCCGGATCGCCGACCGAATCAAGCAAGCCGGATAAGCTCAAATACCCCAGCGAATCAGCCCCGAGAAAGCCACAGATTTCTTCGACCGAATGGTTGGCGGCGATCAGTTCTTCGCGCGTCGGCGTATCAACGCCGTAATAACAGGGCGCAATGGTGGGCGGACAACTGATGCGCATGTGAACTTCGCGCGCACCGGCGTCGCGCATCATCTTGACGATTTTTTGTGAAGTCGTGCCGCGCACAATCGAATCATCAATCAGTACGACGCGGCGGCCTTCGATCAGATCGCGCACCGGGTTGAGTTTGATTTTGACGCCGAAATGACGAATCGAAGAGCGCGGTTCGATAAAGGTGCGTCCGACATAGTGATTGCGCATCAAGCCAAAGCGGAATTTCAACCCCGATTCCGCTGCATAACCGATGGCCGCAGCCACGCCGGAATC
>JAEUQO010000053.1 GCA_016789605.1 Acidobacteriota bacterium | reverse complement strand
TCTTTCAGCTCTTGCTCGTCCCCCGCTAATTTTTTGCTGACGACATAGCGCAAGAACTTTTCCAGACTTTTGGCTTGCCGAAAGTGGCGGCTTTCCAAAATTCGATCCGTCTGGGCGTAAATTTCCGCCGGAGAAAACGCGGTCTGCTCGTACTGGGCTTGTTCGTGACTCATTTTCGTACCTCTTAACGTGCGCAACGGCGGGCATCGGCCAGTCTTAACGGTTAATGCACCCCGCTAACCTTGTTTTTTCTGGTAGGAGAAGCGTAGAAGCTCGGTCCAAGTCTCACAAAGTGGGCTTCTTTATAAGAGCCTAGCCAAGACAGGTCAAGCATTCCAAGCCTGAGCATAAAAAGGCAATTTTTGAGCAGATCAATTCGTGGAGGTCAGTATGTCCAAGCGACTGAGCGCACGGCTCGTGTCATCATCTATTCTTCTGGCGATACTTTCGTTTTTTGTGTTCGCCCAATCCCCGCAAGGGACAATCACTGGCACAATCCAGGACACACAGGGTGCGCTGGTGCCAAACGCTACGGTGACAGTGTTACGCGTCGCCACCAACCAGAAATATACGGCGGTCAGTTCTTCTGACGGTGTTTTTGCCATCACGTCGTTGCCCATCGGTGAATATGAAGTCACCGTCACCGCCGCCGGATTTTCCACGCACAAACAACCCGGCGTGGTGCTCGAAGTCGGCCAGCGGCTCCGTCTGGATATTTCGCTGCAAGTCGGCGAAGTGACCAACACGGTGACCGTCACGGGCGACGTCTCACGTGTGCAAACCGAAGCCTCGAGCCTGGGCACAACCGTCGAACGGCAACGCATCGAAAATCTGCCGCTCAATGGCCGACACGTTTTCAATCTGGTCAAACTGATTCCCGGCGTGCAACCGCGCTCAAAAGGCGCAGACGGATTTGCCGAAGTGGATAACCAGACGTTTTCGCAAATCAGCTTCAACGGCGGTTCGGTCTATAGCAACCAGGTGTTCCTCGATGGCGGCACCAACACCGTCCCCGTTCACAACGAAATCAGCGTCGTGCCGATGGTGGACACGGTCGAAGAATTCAAAGTGCAGACCAATTCGCTGGCAGCGGAATATGGCCAGACCAGCGGCGGTGTGATCAGCGTTGTCACGCGCAGCGGCACCAACAATTATCACGGTTCGTTGTATGAATTTTTCCGCAACGACGCGCTGGATGCGCGCAACGCCTTTTTGACAACGCGCGATCCGATCACCGGTCGCACCAAACCTGTGTTGCGTTACAACCAATACGGCGGCACGTTTGGCGGTCCGCTGCCGTTGCCGCGTTTTGGTCAGGGCGGCCCGGCGATCATCAGCGGCAAAGACCGCACCTTCTTTTTCGTCGGTCTGGAACAATGGAATTTCCGCACGGCCAACATCAACCGCGCGACCGTGCCGACAGCGCTCGAACGCAGCGGCAATTTTTCCAACACGCGCGACGGCAACGGAAACCTGCTGACGATTTACGATCCGGCGACCACGCGCGCCAATCCGGCGGGCAGCGGATTTATCCGCGATCCATTCCCGAACAACATCATTCCGACCAATCGCATTGATCCGCTATCGCAACGGCTGTTGCAATATTTGCCGTTGCCCAACGTGGCGCCGAACAACCAATTCACCAACGCCAACAACTACCTTTCGCTGATCGGCTTCCCGATTGACCAGTTTCAATCGAGTGTGCGCATTGATCACAACTTCAGCGAAAAAGACAAAATCTTTGGTCGTTACACGGGCACCAAAAATACGCGGCAAAATCGCGCCTGGGGCAATGGCGACGCCGACACCGATGCGCGCAATGATCAACGCAACAATCACAACCTGATCATCAGCCACACGCATGTATTCTCGTCAGCCCTGGTCAACGAATTGCGCGTCAACGGTACGCGCCAGTTTCTGGACTTCGTACATCCCAGTTTTGACAAAGGCTATCCGGGACAATTGGGCTTTCCGGCCATCATTCCGCAAGACGCCTTTCCGGCCATCGTGATTGACGGCGTGTTGCCTTTCGGTTCCGGACGCGGCGGATTCGCGGGCGGTTATCGCCGTCAACACACGGTGCAAATCGCCGATAGCATGACGTGGACGAGAGGCCGTCACGTTTTCAAATTCGGCACGGATCAACGTTGGAACCGCTTCAATTTCGTCAACCGGTTGAACCCATCGGGCAACTTCACGTTTGGCGGCGGCCTGACCAACAATCCGCAACGCCCCGCCGGAACGGGTTTCGGTTTTGCCACCTACTTATTGGGCGAAGTGTCAGGCGGCAGCTTGTCCTCGCGTCCGTTTTTCGCGTTCCACAGCGCCTCAAACGGCAGCTTCTTTCAGGACGATTGGAAGATCACCAGACGGCTGACCTTGAACCTGGGCTTGCGCTACGATTACGCCACCGGCCCGACCGAACGCTGGAACCGCAGTTCCAACTTCGATCCGTTTGTCACCAATCCGCTCACCAACACGCCCGGCGCATTGCTGTATGCGGGCGTCACCAAAGAACGTAACTTCACCATTCCGCCGAAAAACAATCTCGGCCCACGCGTAGGCTTTGCCTGGGACGTGCGCGGCGATGGCAAAACTGCTGTGCGCGGCGGTTACGGTCTGATTTATAGCGCCATCGAAAGCGGCGACACTGCTGGCGACACTTCCAATTCGCTGGGCTTCAGCATTGACACGCCTTTTGTCGCCACGGGCGGCGCACCGGTCAAAGCCTTCCAATTTTCGGTGGGCCCGTCATCGCTGTTGCAACCATTAGGAGCCGCAGGCGGCCCGTCAGCATTTCGTGGACAAAACGTACGGTATCAGCAGGTTTACCAACCGACGCCGTACGTCCAACAATGGAATCTGACCATTCAACAAGAGCTGTGGGGCAAATGGGTTCTCGCGGCAACGTATGCAGGCAATCGCGGCGTACATCTGTTCGGCGGCAACTATGATTTGAACCAGCTTGATCCGAAATACTTCTCGCTGGGTTTGTCCTTGCAAGATCAGGTTGCCAATCCGTATCGCGGCATCATCACCACCGGTGCGCTGTCTGGCGCAACCGTCGCGCGCAGCCAGTTGCTGCGCCCGTTCCCCGATTACCTGAGCGTCGGTCTGCTGGCCAACCACGGAGCCTCCAGCACGTATCATTCGTTCCAGTTCACGGCGGAAAAACGCTATGCGAACGGCTTGAGCGCGTTGCTGTCTTACACCAACGCGAAATCCATCAATGATTCGTTTTCGATTGCGGGCGGCGGCGGCGGCGCAGGCGATTTCCGTATCGGACGCCTGGATCGTCGTCTGGATCGCGGCATTGACGAAGAAGACATTTCGCAGCGGCTGGTTTTCAGCGCCGTTTATGAACTGCCTTTCGGCAAAGGCCGACGCTTTGTGAAAGACGGCCTTGCCAGCCACGTCATCGGCGGCTGGCAGCTCAACACGATCACGACGTTGCAAGCCGGGCGTCCGTTGAAAGTGCGCGGCGCAAACAACTTCACGGGCATCAACTGGCCTGATATGACGTGCAATCCGACGCTGGATGAGCGCGGCCCCAACGGTTGGTTCAAGACCACCTGCTTCAGCAATCCGGCAAACTTCGTCATCGGCAACGTGCCGCGCACGCTGCCCAGCACGCGCGGTCCTGGTTACAAAGACGTGGCGCTGTCGGTCTTCCGCACCACCAAGCTGACCGAAAAAGTCGGCCTGGAATTCCGCGCGGAAGCCTTCAACGCATTCAACTTCGTCAACTTTGACGACCCGAACACGACCTTCCAACCAAACGCGCAAGGCGTCAACGCCAACCCGAACTTCGGGCGCATTCTGAGCTCGCTGCCTGCGCGGCGCATTCAGTTGGGCCTGCGGCTGACGTTCTAGGGCCGCCTTCGGTTCGGTCTATGAACCAGACCCAAACCGTCTCCGGCCAAAATGCGGGCAGAAAAGAGCGACTTTTCCTGCCCGCATTTTCTGCCGGGAATTGGTCAGACTTGTCTTCAACGAAACTGAAAGTTCCGGGCGAAACCATTTCACCCATTTTCACCCATTACTTCGGAGAGTCTTCGTGCGACGCCTTTTACTACCGTTTTTGCTGCTCGTTCTTACCGCAACTGCGAACACCCAATCCAACAAACCTGCGCAATATGATCTGGTCATTTACGGCGGCACGGCGGCGGCTGTGACAGCGGCTGTGCAAGCCAAACAAATGGGCAAAACCGTGATCGTCGTTTCGCCGGACAAACACCTGGGCGGATTGTCGAGTGGCGGCTTGGGCTTCACCGACACCGGCAACAAAGCCGTCATCGGCGGTTTGGCGCGCGAGTTTTATCACCGCGTCTATCAGCATTACCAAAAATCCGAAGCCTGGGCGTGGGAAAAGCGCGAACAGTTTGGCAACAAAGGCCAGGGCACTGTCGCCCTGGATGGCGAGAATCGCACAATGTGGATTTTTGAGCCGCACGTTGCCGAAGCCGTCTTTGAAGACTTTGTGCGCGAATACAAAATTCCCGTGGTGCGCAACGAATGGCTGAACCGCCAAACCGGCGTCAAAAAATCCGGCGGACGCATCACTTCGATTACGACGCTGAGCGGCAAACGTTACAGCGGCAAGATGTTCATTGACGCGACCTATGAAGGCGATTTGCTGGCCGCCGCGGGCGTCAGCTATCACGTAGGCCGCGAATCGAAAGATCAATACGGCGAGCAATGGAACGGCGTGCAAACCGGCGTGCTGCATCACCGGCACCATTTCGGCGCAGTCAAAGAAAAGATCAGCCCGTATTGGACTCCCGGCGATCCGGCCAGCGGCGTGCTGCCGCGTATTTCGACGGCGTCACCGGGCGAATACGGCGCGGCAGACAAAAAAGTCCAGGCGTATTGCTTTCGCATGTGTCTGACCGATCTCGAAGCCAACCGCGTTCCCTTTCCGAAACCTGCGGGCTACGATCCGAAACAATACGAACTGTTGTTGCGCATCTTTCAGGCGGGCTGGCGCGAAACCTTTCAAAAGTTCGACCGCATTCCGAACCGCAAAACCGACACCAACAATCACGGCCCCTTCAGCACGGACAACATCGGGATGAATTACGACTATCCCGACGCCAGTTACGAACGCCGCCGTCAGATCATCCGCGAACACGAGCAATACCAGAAAGGCCTGCTCTATTTCATCGCCAATGATCCGCGCGTGCCCAAAGACGTGCAGGACGAATTTCGCAAATGGGGCCTGACGCGTGACGAATTCAAAGACAACGGCAACTGGCCGCATCAGATTTACGTCCGCGAAGCTCGCCGCCTGATCGGCGCTTACGTGATGACCGAAAACGAATTGCTGAAAAAACGTCCGACGCCGGATTCGGTCGGCATGGGTTCTTACGGCATAGATTCGCACAACATCCAGCGCTACATCATCGGTACGGGCAAAGACGCTTATGTACAAAACGAAGGCGACATCGGCGTTTCGACCAATGGCCCCTACCAAATCGCCTATGGTTCGCTGACGCCGAAAAAAGGCGAGATTGAAAATCTGCTGGTTCCCGTTTGCGTGTCGAGCACGCACATTGCGTTTGGTAGCATTCGCATGGAACCGGTCTTCATGATTCTGGGGCAGTCAGCGGCAACCGCAGCGGCAATGGCGATTGACAACAATCTGGCCGTACAAGACGTGCCCTACGCCAAGCTGCGTGAACGATTGCTGCAAGACAAACAAGTGCTCGAATACAGCAACCAACCGAAATAACGACCAACAACCAAACAGCGCACAAGAAAGGAGGTGGCGACAGCGTTTACGGCATTGCACTTGCTAGCTTGTAGGTTCAGAGCTTCCCAATGGGGAAAAAGACGCAACGCAAAACGGAGAAAATCGCAATGACGCAACAATTCACCAACCGACAAAGAAGAGTTACCCGGTTGCTGGTCGTGTTGCTGGCGATTTTTCTCAGTGGAGCCAACAGCGTGTTTTGTTGCGGGCAATCTGTCTTGGCAAAGACTCCGCCCGCAGCGGAACATTGCGCAACCACAGCGGAAAACGCCGTCACGGATGGCGACTGCTGTGCGGAAAAATCACCGGAGCCGGTTGAATCATCCACGGCTCCCTGTGATGACGAATGTTGCATCTTGAGTGCGCCGCTGGCTGAACTTCCTGGCGGAATCAGCGTCGGGCGGTTTGTGCGCGCGCTTCCTGCTGCGTCTGCTTACCTTCCTGTCGGCGAGTCAGCGCCAAACGCTGCGCCACGTTTCCAACCAACGTTCCTGCTTCAGAAGCGGGAAACCTACTTGCAGTGCTGTGTTCTCCTGATTTAGGCCGGTCGTGTCTTTGCACACGATCACAAGTTGCCAAGACGGCTTGGCCAAAAAGAACTGTTTTCAAAATCAGGAGAATTGTCATGTCCAGGATCAAACTTTCAATCGTCGTGTTTGTGTTTGCGTTGGCGGGAATGGTGTATGCCTCGAATCCTTCGTTGCAGGAAACGCATGCCAGTCATGAAAAAGCTGCTTGCTGTGCGGCTAACGCAGCCAGCGCAGATTGCTGTGGAGGAGGCGCTTGCTGCGACGGCGGTTCTTGCTGTGCGGCTGACAAAGATCACAAAGGCTGCGCCACGAACAACAACGGCAAAGATTGCTGCCAGGCCAAAGCTGCCAGCAAGAATGACAGTTGCTGTGCGCACAAAGCGGCAAACAAGTCTGCCAATACCAAAGCGGCGCTCAAGCCGGGCAAAAATCGCGTCGCGCAACACGAAGCCGGTTGCTGTGCGGGCAGCGGATGCTGCGCAGGCGGGGCCTGCGGCACAAAACACAAATCGTAAGTTCAGTTCTTATCAAACATCAAAATCGCTCATAAACGGCAAAGACACGGAGCCCGCTTGGGGGACTCCGTGTCTTTGCCGTGTTCACGTCGAAAGCTTGCTGGTATTCCGGGCAATGGAAATCAGTCTTCCATTTCGACTTCGATCAGATCGTGGCTTTGTTGCGGCGGTTTGCTCAGGATCAACAGCGCAGTCGGCCCCATCACCAGAGCCATACCGAGCCAGGAAACCAGATTGACGGAGCGATTCCAAAACAGCATGTCACAGGCGACGCCAAAAAGAATTTGCGACAACGCAACCACGGCAATGCGCGACGCATGGCCTTTGGCAAAAGCGAGCGTCATGCCGATTTGCCCGGCAACGCCTGCCACGCCAACCAGCAAAAGCGCGCTCACGGCGGAAACGTTGCTCAATTGCGCGCTGTAATCTTTGCGGTTGGTCAGCAAGAGAAACGAGATCGTGACCAGACTGGCGACGCCACAAAAATGAACGACGATGGCGCGCGGGTCTACGTGTTGCAAACGATTCAAACCTAGCATGGCGATGGCGGTAAAGAATGCTCCGCAGAGCGCCATCAAACATGCGAATTTGCCGCTTTGAAAATGCGGTTGCTGAATCAAGGCAATGCCGATAACGCTGGTCAACACCGCGCCGACGATGCCTGCGGTCGGACGCTGATCAAAGACCAACCATAACAACAACGTCACCCAGATGGGCGAAGTGTTCATCAGCGTCAGCGTGTCAGACACGGGCAAATTGGCCAGCGCATAGAAGTTACACAACATGCTGGTGCTGCCGGCAAGGCTGCGCACCCACAGCGTTTTTGGCCCGCGAAAGACCAGTTTGACGCCGCCGAGTTTGGCGATGATGACGGCAAACAAAAACGCCAACGAAGCGCGCGCCACCACCACCAGTTGCCAGTCGCAATATTCGCCCGCGCGGTGACTGGCGGCGGCCATAATGGCAAACGCCAGCGAAGCCCAGAGCATGTGAAAGTAACCTGTTTGATCCTGTGGGTGTAAGTTTCCGGTTGCTGACATTCAGTTCCTTACCAGCAGGTTGAGATTGACTTGCGTACAAGTCCTGACCAAAACACGACAGCGGGTTTCCGTCAGATTTGTGCTGGTGCTTGCCATCATAAAAACCCGCGCAGCCTTGAGCAATGCGGATGCCGCTCTTTGTCAGTCGAATCCGCACGCGCCTTCAGTTACAATCTGGCGCATCCAGGCAACGGAGGAATTGTATGGCAGTCCCCAAGGAAAAACTGATTCACACGGTCGAAGAGTATCTGGAGATGGAACGTGCGACCGAAGAGCGGCACGAATTCGTTGATGGGCACATCTATCAAATGGCGGGCGGGAGTCTGGCCCATAGTCAGATTTGCATTAACGTTGCGGGTGAAATTCGCAACGCCCTCAGGGGAAAAACCTGTCAGGCGCTTTCACCCAATATGAAGGTGCGTAGCGGTCCCTACAATCAGGGGCAACGAACCGCCAAAGGTTTGTTTTCTTATGCGGATTTGACGGTTGTTTGCGGTGCGCCGGAATTTCACGACACGCACCAGGATGTGTTGCTCAACCCGACGTTGTTGATCGAAGTCCTGTCGGAATCCACGTTGGCGTTTGACCGAGGCGAAAAATTTCTGCGCTACCGCACGCACCTGCAATCGCTGCAACAATACCTGCTCATTTGGCAAAGCTTTCCCTTTGTCGAGTTGTACACGCGGCAAACAAACGGTTGGTTATTGTCGGAATTCAGAGAGCTGGACCAGACGATCCATCTGACTTCGCTTGATTGCCGTTTGCCGCTGCGTGAAATTTACGACCGCATTACCTTTCCGGAACCTGTTGAAGAAATCGAACCTGAAGAAGAGGTCAAAATCGAATGAAAATCTCTCGCTTGCTTCTGTCTGTTGTCACCTGCCTGATTTTACTTCCCACTGTTTACGCACAAAATTCCCGCAAATTTGACGTCGTCGTGTATGGCGGTACGGCGGGCGGAGTTATGACCGCCGTTGCGGCTGCGCGCGAAGGTTTGTCCGTCGCCTTGCTCGAACCCGGCAAACATCTGGGCGGCATGGTCACCGGCGGATTGAGCCGCACAGACTTTGGCAAAAAAGAAGTCATTGGCGGCATCGCGCTGGAGTTTTACCAACGCGCCGGCAAAAAGTATGGCCGCGACATCGAATGGATGCCCGAACCGCGCATTGCCGAAGCCATTCTTAACGAAATGATCGCCGAGGCGAAAACCGTCACCGTCTTCTTGCATCATCGGCTGAAAGAAAAAGGCGGGGTGAAAAAACAAGGTACGCGCATCAGCGAAATCACGCTGGAAAACGGTGCGCGGTTTGCCGGAGCAATCTTTGCCGATGCCAGTTACGAAGGCGATTTGCTGGCACAAGCCAAAGTGGATTTCACCTGGGGCCGCGAATCATCCGCGCAATATGGCGAATCGCTGGCGGGCGTTCGTCCCAAAGATCGCAACCATCAGTTTGATTTTCCGGTGTCGGCCTATGACGAAAATAAAAAATTGTTGCCGGAAATACAGACCGAACCGCGCGGCGAGATCGGCACGGGCGACCGCAAAGTACAGGCCTACAATTACCGTATGATCCTGACGAACGATCCGGCGAACCGGCTTCCGTTCACCAAACCATCCACCTACGACCCGAAACGGTTCGAATTGGCTGCGCGCTGGTTACAAGGTTTGGCAAAGGAAAAAGGCCGGGCACCGCGCATGAATGAAATTCTGCTGCCCGCGCAAATCGCCGGAAAGCAGAAATGGGATTTCAACAACCGTGGCGCGTTTTCAACTGATTACATCGGCAAGAGCTGGGACTATCCGAACGCCAGTTACAAACGCCGCGCAGAGATTTGGGCGGATCACAAACGTTACACCCAGGAACTGTTTTACTTCCTGCAAAACGATCCGCGCGTGCCCAAAGAGACACAAGCCGAAGTCGCCGCGTTCGGTCTGGCCAAAGACGAATTCACCGACAACGACCATTGGCCATATCAACTTTACGTTCGCGAAGCCCGGCGAATGGTCGGTGATTACGTCGTTGCGCAAAAAGACATTCAGACCGAATTGACCAAACCGGATGTCATCGCAATGGGCAGTTACAACAGCGATTCGCACAACGTGCAACGTTATGTCACGCCCGAAGGCAACGCCCAAAACGAAGGCAACATGGAAGTTTCCGTCACGCCGTATCACATTCCCTATCGCGTATTGCTGCCGAGAAAGACGCAAGCGACAAATCTGTTCGTTCCCGTTTGCTTTTCGGCCAGCCACGTCACGTATTCAACGCTGCGCATGGAACCGCAATACATGATGATCGGCCAGGCTGCGGGCATCGCGGCCAAGATGGCGCTGGAGAAAAAACTGGCAGTGCAAGACATAGACACTGCCGCCCTGAAAGCCAAATTGCTTTCGCTGGGCGCAGTGATGGAATGGAAAAAACCCTAGCTGAGACAAGCTGCGACAAGTTGCGGCAAACGCGTGAAACGCGCCTACAACCATTTCTTTTTCCAGGCGGGAAAATCTTTGGCAAGCAAGGTTGTGGGCGCGTTCACGTACCAACGATAGCCTGTGCGGCGTTCGTATTCGATTTCAGCCAAACTGTATTTGATCACGCCGTCACGCCCGCAAAAGATCGGACGATTCGTGCCGATTTCATAAAAGCGCGCCCATAGCGGCCCCGCGCTCGCGTCTTTTACCACCACCTTATCGTAACCTTTGGGCGACGCCGCATCCGGTTTCTCGATCACTTTCAGCCCGGTCAATTTCGTTTGCTCAAACCAGGCCACCGCCGCTTGTATCGCCGCGCGGATTTGCGGGCTGGGGTTTTCCACGCTCATCAGAAACCGCACCAAACCAACGCTTTCGCTGCCGCTGAGCGAAATCTTTTCATAGGCGCGGGCGGGCGCCGGTTGCAACGTCACTTCATCGTGTTGCGCGCACCACACGGTCAACACGCCGTTGACCGTGACTTGTGTTTTCAGAATGCAATCAATGCCTTTTTGTACGGCACGCTCAGCCTGTGCGCGGCGGGCCTCGTCCACAAAAACGTACTCGGGCCGTTTTTGCGCAATGGCGCGCAACAGTTCGAGCACACCGACCATGGCATCGTCATTGAACGTGATGTGTTTGTAATAGCCGTGCAAGTCTGGATAAAACTGCGGCCAGCCGCCGTTGTCGTATTGCGCCTTGAACAGATAATCCAGGCCGCGCAGAAATCCGTCTTTGCACCGCGCTTGTTTTGTCGCGTTGAACACGCGCGCCAGATACGCCATCTGGGTATAAGTCGCGCCGTTATCTATCGTGGAATCGGTCTCGCGTTTTTGTTTGCTGAGCGCGGCGGCTTCCTGCTGGCTGAGCACGATGGCCATGTCTGTGTTTTTGGGCCAGCCGCCCGTCTCACGTTGCCACAGCAACAGATTGTCGGCGACGCGCACGGCCTCGGCGCTGCCATACCATTCCGCCTTTTGCCGCAACGCGTCATTCCATTTCAACTGTAATCTTGCGAGCACATCACCAGAAACGGCAAAGGCTGTACCGTGCCGCACACCTTTGGGAAAGCTGATTTTGTCACTGATGTTTTCCCAGGTTTTCCAATCGCGCGTTTTGACCGCGCCATATCGGTGATCGCGGTACATGTCGTAATACACCAGCCAGTCGCCATTGACGTTGAGCGCGGTCGGCCCTTCCACCCAATCCATTGTGAATTTGTCTGACGCGGCGCTGTAAGGTCCGGCGGCGCGGTCACTGGTTGCCAACCGCAAATGCTTTTTGGCGATAGGCAATTCCGTTTCGTCTTTCAAGATCATCACGAAGCGTTTGCCGTCTGGCACAATCGTGGCGTCAATCACATTGAATCCGCCGTCGTAAAACAGCCGGGTCTGGCTGTAACTGACAAAATCCCTGGTCGCGGTGTAATAGATGCGATGATTGCGTCCCTTGCCCGCAGAACCTGCCGTTTCAGGAAACTTGCCGGGAATCGTCGTTGACCAGAAAATCAAATATTGTTTGTTGGCCGCGTCATAGAAAATCTCTGGCGCCCAGCAATTCATCGCTGTCGGTTCATCCGCCATCACGGGGATCGCCTTTTGCTCTGACCAGTGAATCAGGTCTTTGGAATGCGCGATGCCGATGTCGCGGCCTTCCCAACCGGTAGTCCAAACCAGATGAAACATGCCATCCGGCCCCTGAATGATGCACGGATCGCGCATCAGCTTCTGACTGCCGACGAGCGGCGTCAGATACGATTTGTCATCGTTGAGCGGCTGCCATTTCAATCCGTCGCGGCTCCAGGCCAGATGCAATCCGTCTTCGCCGTTGTTTTTGAAATACGCGAACAGATAGTTGGATTGTTGTGCAAAGCCACGGCTGACTGACAAAACGGTCAGCGCTGCCGCACAGAGTAGCTTGAGAAGGCGACGGTTCATGACGTGATCCTGTTTGCTGGTTGTTGAATCGAGCAAAGGTGCGGTTCGCGTGAAAGGCGTTTGTGTTGCTAAAAAACGCGCGCGCCGATGACCGACGCGCGCGCTCTTTGCCATTACGCCAAGGTAATTTGCAAACGATTCACCGACGCCGGTGGCACGGTGAATGTCAGCACGCCGTCCGGCCTGACGGTGGCGCGTCCGGCTTTGGGTTCGACGGCGCGCGGATTCTCAAAACTGTTATGCGCGCGCATGTCGCTGGCCGCGAGCGACATTACGCTGACCTCTTTTACCGTCGCGCCGTGCAAGGCAATTTCGGTGTCGCGCGCTTGTGTCAGATCAGGATTGCTGACCGTGATGACAAGCTGTTTCTCTTTGCGCGACGCCGACGCCGAAAGCCCGCGCATGGTCGCCGGTTTGCCGTTGCGCGTATAAGCCGAACGCGGCGCTGAGACCATCGTGCGCAACGATTCTCCGCCCTGATGCGCCGTGTACAAATCAAACACGTGATACGTCGGCGTAAGCGCAAATTTGTCTTCGTGCGCAAAAAACAGCGCCTGCAAACAATTGACCAATTGCGCGATGTTGGCCATCGCGACTTTGTCGGCGTGACGGTGAAAGGTGTCGAGCGTCATGCCTGCCAAGACAGCGTCGCGAATCGTGGATTGTTGGCCCAACAAATGCGACGGATGCAATTCGCTGCCCGGTTTGAACCACGCGCCCCATTCATCCACCACCAGCTTGACCCGATGTTGCCGGTCAAATTCGCCCATAATCGCCCAGTGATCATTGATCAACGATTCCATCTTGTCAGATTCGTTGAGCAGCTCGTACCACTCTTCCACGGGGTAATTCACCGCATCGCCTTTGCCTTGCCGCCAATCATTGGTGCGGCCCGAACTGACGTTCCACGAATAATGATGCAACGCCCAGCCCCACATACGACCAAAGCCACCGCGTTCGGCCAAGCGGCCAAAAAAGCGGCGCGACCAGCTCAGATCGCCGCCGTTCGGCCCTGAACCGATAAACGCCAGTTCCATACCATAACGCGGCACCCATTCCGAAAAACGACGGTATTCCTGCGCATATTCTTCTGGCGTGAAGTTGCCGCCACAGCCCCAGGATTCATTGCCAACGCCCCAATAGCGAACTTTGTATGGTTCGCGTTGCCCGGCGGCGGCGCGCATTTCGGCCAACGTCGTCGAACCCGCAGGCGAATTGCAATACTCCACCCATTCATAAAAATCGCGCGCCGTCAGGCTGCGCAAATTGGCGGCCAGATACGGTTGCCCGCCCGTCAACTGACAGAAGCGCAAAAAATCATCCGTGCCGAATTGATTGGTATCGTATTTCCACGGGCCGTCGGGCGCATCTTTCGGCCATTCCCAAGAATCCACCCAGAAATTGGTGCGCCGCGGGCGGTCTTTTTTTGCGCCGATGCCGTCGCGCCAGTTGTAACTGTCGGCGAAACAACCGCCCGGCCAGCGAATCACGCCCGGCTTGACGCGTTGCAAGGCGTCTACCAGCGCTTTGCGAATGCCGTTGATGTTGGGAATCTTGGAATTTTCGCCGACCCAAATGCCGTCATACACCACTCCGCCCAGGTGTTCGACGAAATGCCCATAGAGTTCCGGCGCAATTTTGCCGATGGGTTCCGCCACCAAAACGTCAATGCGCACATCAGCCAACCGGCTTTGGCGTGCGACAGAGCGCCCGCTTGCCAGCAAAGCCACACCGCCGGTCAACGCGGCGTTCAAAAAGTCACGTCGTTTCAAGCTCATAGATTGATCTCTCTGCGAATAAAGATGGGAATGCGTTTTGACGAAGCACACGGACTTCGCCACCCCAATGTGGCCGAGAGAGTAGCGCGAATCAGCAATGTCGCAAAGCGATTTACGCCACGCGCGACGAGTGGGAAAATAGCCGCGCTTCACATTCCAGACTCTTCATCCGAGGAAATCGAGTTTATGCACATCCGGTTCGGCGACGTTCGTATATTGAAGGCGTTGGCATTGTTCGCAGCAGCGTTGTTTGCCGCGCAAACGCTGACGCAGCACACCACTGGCGCGGCAGCCAAGCTTGTGACGTCCGCCACTGGGGCGCAACGCAAGATTGATTTCAATCGCGACATTCGCCCCATCCTGGCTGACAAATGCTGGGCTTGCCACGGTCCTGACGCGACCGCCAAGAAAATCAAACTGCGGCTGGATTCTGAAACTGCCGCATTGCAAGCGCTCGTGCCCGGTCATCCCGAACAAAGCAAACTGGTGCGCCGCATCACCGCCAAAGACGACGCGCTGCGTATGCCACCCGCCGACTCTGGCCGCACACTGTCGCCCTCGGAAATCGAATTGCTGACGGAATGGATCAAACAAGGCGCGCAGTGGCAACAACATTGGTCGTTTGTTCCGCCGCAAGCAGCACCGCTGCCTGCGGTGAAAAACACCGCCTGGCCGCGCAATGCGCTCGATCATTTTGTGCTGGCGCGTTTGGAGCAGGAAGGCTTGGCTCCCGCTGCCGAAGCTGACCGGGCGACGTTGTTGCGGCGCGTGGCGCTGGATTTGACCGGCTTGCCGCCCACGCCGCAAGAACTGGACGCATTTCTGAATGACAAAACGCCGACCGCGTATGAAAAAGCCGTGGATCGGCTGTTGGCGTCGCCCCGGTTTGGCGAACGGATGGCCTTTCGCTGGCTGGATGCCGCGCGCTATGCCGACACCAATGGCTACCAAATTGATGGCGACCGCAGCGCCTGGCGCTGGCGCGATTGGGTGATCAACGCCTTCAACGCCAACAAGCCTTTCGATGAATTTGTGACCGAACAGCTCGCCGGAGATTTACTGCCCAACCCGACGCTTGATCAGCGCATCGCGACCGCGTTCAACCGTAATCACCGCACCAACTCTGAAGACGGCATCGTGCCGGCAGAATACGCGGTCGAATATGTCGTGGATCGCGTAGACACCACCGCCACCGTCTTTCTGGGCCTGACGATGGGCTGCGCGCGTTGTCACAATCACAAATACGATCCGCTTTCGCAAAAGGAGTACTACCAGCTTTACGCCTACTTCAACAGCATTCCCGAAGACGGACGCGCCAACAATTACGGCAATTCTGCGCCGTGGATTTCCGCGCCGACGCTGGAACAACAACGCGCATTGCAAAAATTCGACCGGGAAATTTCCCAGGCGCAAACACAATTGCTGGCGCTGGCCAAACGCAACACGTTGTTACAACGTCGCTGGGAACGCAGCTTAAAACCGGACGCAACCACGCAATGGTTTCCGGAAGATCAATTGATCATGCACCACTCGCTGGACGACAACGCCAAGCCCACCATCAACAAAGTCGAGCGCATTGATCCGTCAAAACCAGAGCAAAAAATTGAAGCGAAAGCGGCTTCGCCCACAACCGATGTCAAAGCAGAGCTCAAGCCCGACGACATCGGGTTCAAGAATGGCACGCCGCGTTTTGTTTCTGGCCCCACCGGACAAGGCGTCGCCTTTGACGGCAAGCTGCTTTTCGATGCGGGCAAAACGGCGGACTTCAACTTCCGCGACCGGTTGAAAGATTACAAAGATCAATTTGCCATCTCGGCCTGGTTTTATGCCGAGTCGGAACAAAGCGGCGCAATCGTCACGCACATGCAAGATTCCGTCGGCGAGAAAGACAACAACCTGCCCAAAAATCGCGGCTACGGGTTGTTTGTCGCCAACGGCAAATTGCATTTCAATCTGGTCAGCGTTTGGGCCGACGATTCGTTCCGCGTCGAAACGGCAGAACCGATTCCGCTGAAACAATGGCAACACGTGTTGGCCACGTTTGACGCGACAGAGCCGTTTGAAAAAGTGCAACTGTTTGTAAACGGCCAAAAAGCCAAACTGAAGCTGAACAATCCGCGCCTGTTTCGCACCTTTGGCGACGCCAATGCCAATCTGCGCATCGGCGGCGGTGCGGGGCCCGAGTTTCGTTTCAAAGGCATGCTCGACGAAGTACGCGTCTATAAAACGTTGCCCACCGAAGACGAACGCGCGATTCTCGCCTGCGCTGATTCCCTGCCCCAGGTTGCCGCCATTCCGCCCATCAAACGCAGCAACGGACAACGTTTGAAAATGCTGCACGCCTGGTTGGCACAGGCCGCGCCTGCTCCCTTGCGCCAACAACAACGCAAGCTGATCGAATTGCGCCAACAAAAGGTTCGGCTGGAAGCCGAATTGCCGACGCTGATGGTGATGCAGGAAATGCCGCAACCCCGCCCGGCGTTTGTGTTGCGGCGCGGCGCGTATGATTTGCCCGGCGAACAAGTCGCGCGCAACGTGCCCGCCGTCTTTCCCCCCTTGCCCAAAGAGGCGCCGAACAATCGTCTGGGATTGGCGCGCTGGCTGGTCAGTCGTGAACATCCGTTGACCGCGCGCGTGACCGTCAACCGGTTCTGGCAAATGTTCTTTGGCACGGGTCTGGTCAAAACCGTCGAAGATTTCGGCGCTCAAGGCGAATTGCCGTCACACCCCGAATTGCTGGATTACCTGGCGGTAGAGTTTATGAAAGGCTCAGCCAAACAGCCGTGGGACGTCAAAGCCTTGCTCAAACTGATCGTGACCAGCGCCACGTATCGGCAATCGTCCAAAATCACGCCGCAGCTTTTGCAGCGCGATCCTGACAACCGTTTGCTGGCGCGCGGCCCACGGTTGCGCTTGCCGGCAGAAACCATTCGCGATCAGGCGCTGTTTGTTTCGGGCTTGCTGGTCGAAAAGCTCGGCGGGCCTTCGGTCAAACCGTATCAACCGGCGGGCTTGTTAAAAGACATGGTCTTTTCAAACATGACTAACTATGACCAGGCCAAAGGCGAAGGGTTGTGGCGACGCAGCCTGTACACATTCTGGAAACGCACGGTGATGCCGCCCGCGATGCACGTCTTTGACGCGTCGGCGCGCGAAGCCTGCACCGTGCGCGAAACGCGCACCAACACGCCGCTGCAAGCGTTGAACCTGATGAACGACGTGACCTATGTCGAAGCGGCGCGGCTGCTGGCTGAACGCATGCTGACCGAATGCGGCACCAACGCCGACGAACGCCTCGCCTGGGCGTTTCGCCTGCTGACGTCGCGTTGGCCGACCGTGAGCGAAAAGCAATTGCTGATCGAACACCTGCAAACGCAACTGGAGCATTTTCGCCGTCATCCTGACGAGGCCGCCAAATTGTTGGCGCTCGGCGAAAAGCGCGGCAACGCCAGCTTGCCGTCGGCAGAATTGGCAGCCTATTCCGTGACCGCGAGTTTGTTGCTCAACCTGGATGAAGCAATTACCAAACAATAACGTTTCCGCTTGGGAGCTCTCCTATGAATACCAGCGCTGAAGCGCAAGTCATTCGTTGTCCGCAATGCGGCGCAGCCAATCGCGTGCAGTTGGAAAAACTGCGCAGCGGTCACGCGCCGGTCTGCGGCAAATGTCATACGCCACTGCTCAACGAAACGCATCCGCTGACGATCACTGACGCCAACTTTGCCCGCGAAGTCGAACAATCGCCCCTGCCGGTCTTGCTGGATTTCTGGGCGGCGTGGTGCGGCCCTTGCCGCCTGATCGCGCCCATCATCGAACAACTGGCAGGCGAATTGGCCGGACGCGTGCGCGTCGGCAAACTCAACACCGACGAAAACCAAATAACGGCGGCGCGGTTTAACGTGCGCAGCATTCCGACCTTGATCCTGTTTCGCGATGGTCGCGAAATTGACCGCATCGCGGGCGCCGTGCCCAAAGAAATGATCGTACGCAAATTGCAGGCGAACGGCCTGTGGTAATCCCGACAAAGGCGACAACCGATGAACCCACTTGCAGAACAAAACCTGTTGTTAACGCGACGGCATTTTTTCAGCCGCTTCGGACTCGGACTTGGCACGGCGGCGCTCGCTTCGTTGTTGGGCGAACACGGATTTGCCAATCCGGACGAAGACAAACCCGGTTTGCCCGGAGTGCCGCATTTCGCTCCTAAAGCCAAACGCGTCATTTATCTGTTTCAGTCAGGCGCGCCGTCACAGCTTGATCTGTTCGACGCCAAACCGCATTTGGAAAAATATCGCGGACAAAACCTGCCCGATTCGATTCGCCAGGGCCAGCGGTTGACCGGCATGACCGCGTATCAATCAAGCTTTCCGACTGCGCCGTCAATGTTCAAATTTGGCCAGCACGGCCAATCCGGCGCGACCTTGAGCGAACTGTTGCCGCACACTGCCAAACAGGTAGACAAGCTCTGTTTCATCAAATCCATGCACACAGAGCAGATCAATCACGATCCGGCAATCACCTTTGCCTTGACGGGCTTTCAGTTGGCGGGACGCCCAAGTTTCGGCTCCTGGATTTCGTATGGCCTGGGCAGCGAAAACAAAGACCTGCCCGCGTTTGTCGTGATGGTGTCGCTCGGCACGGGCAACACCGGCGACCAACCGCTGTATGATCGGCTGTGGGGCAGCGGCTTTTTGCCGTCACGCTATCAGGGCGTCAAATTCCACAACAACGAAGACCGCGTGTTGTATCTGAGCAATCCGCCCGGCATCACGTCTGACGTGCGGCGACGTTTTCTGGATGATCTGGCCAAATTGAATCAGCAAAACGCAGACAAATTCGGCGACCCTGAAATTTTGTCGCGCGTGGCGCAATACGAAATGGCCTATCGCATGCAATCTTCCGTGCCCGAACTGACCGATCTGTCAAAAGAACCCGAAGCCACGTTTGAACGCTACGGCCCGGACGCACGCAAACCCGGCACCTATGCCGCCAACTGCATTCTGGCGCGGCGACTGGCCGAACGCGGCGTGCGCTTCATTCAGTTGTTTCATCGCGGTTGGGATCAACACAACAATTGCCCGAAACAAATCACCAACCAATGCCGCGACACCGATCAACCGACAGCCGCCTTGCTGATGGATTTGCAGGAACGCGGCATGCTCGATGACACGCTGGTGATCTGGGGCGGCGAATTTGGCCGCACCGTTTATTCACAGGGACAATTGAGCGCGACCAATTATGGCCGCGACCACCATCCGCGTTGTTTCACCATCTGGCTGGCGGGCGGCGGCATCAAACCGGGCCTGACCATCGGCGAAACAGACGATTTCAGTTATAACGTCGTACGCGACCCGGTGTCGGTGTTTGATCTCAACGCCACGATTTTGCATTGCCTGGGCATTGATCACACACGCCTGACCTACAAATTCCAGGGCCGGTACTTCCGGCTGACCGACGTGCACGGCGAAATCATCAAACGCATCTTGGTCTGAATCGTTTTGCCGTCTTTGACCGAACCGCCTACAATCTGCGCCCGCAATGGACCAAATCGTCGAGTGCATACCCAATTTCAGCGAAGGACGCGATACGCGCAAAATCGAATTGATCGCGTCCACGATTGCCGCCGTGCCGGATGTGTGCGTGCTTGATCGCACCATGGATTACGACCACAACCGCGCGGTCATCACGTTTGCCGGCGCGCCGCACGCCGTCGTCGAAGCCGCCGTGCGCGCAGCCGCCACCGCCGTCGAATTGATTGACCTGAATCAGCACGACGGCCAGCACCTGCGCATGGGCGCGCTCGACGTCCTGCCCTTTGTGCCCATTCGCGGCGTCAGCATGGAAGAGTGCGTGCAACTGGCGCGACAGGCCGGCCAACGCATCGCCGAAGAGCTGAACATTCCCGTTTATCTATACGAAAAAGCCGCGACACGTCCTGACCGCGTGGACCTCGCCAATGTGCGGCGCGGAGAATTTGAAGGCTTGCGCGAAGTGATCGAATCCGATCCCGACCGGCGTCCGGATTTCGGTTCGCGCATGATTCATCCGACGGCGGGCGCGATGGCGGTGGGCGCGCGCGCGCCGCTCATCGCCTATAACATCAACCTGGGCACCAGCGATCTTTCCGTCGCCAAGAAAATCGCCAAAGCCGTGCGCGGCAGCAGCGGCGGCTTACAGTTCGTCAAAGCCTGGGGCATTGATTTGCAAAGTCGCCGTTGCACGCAGGTTTCGATGAACCTGACCAATTACGAAGCGACACCGCTCTTTCGCGCATTTGAACTGGTCGAACGCGAAGCTCAACGCTATGGCGTCAACGTCATCAGCAGCGAAGTCGTGGGGCTGGTGCCGCAAGCCGCGCTGCATGCCTGCACCGATTATTTTTTGCGGCTCGACAATTTCAGCGACGATCTGGTGCTCGAACGGCGGTTACAACGCGCCTTTGCCGAACGCAGCCGCGCACCGCTTTCCCCGGACGACCATCAGGCGGCCACGCGCTTGTCTGCGTTGACGGCTGGCGCGGGCGCATTTGCGGATGCGGATGCGGACGCAGAGCCGGAAACCTATACGATGGACGGCGCCAGTGTGACGGCGTATGTCGGTTCGCTGGCGGCAGCGCTGGGCGAACTGGTTTGCAGTCTCACCATCCGCCAAAAGAAAGACCCAAAGAAAAAAGACGTCGAAGAAGAAGCGCGCAATGTGCTGGAACAGTTGCGGCAATGGGGCGAAGAATTGCGACTGGCCGTGCAGGAACAGGACGAAGGCCGCGAGCGATTTTTGGACGCGGTGAATTTGCCGCGCGGCAGCGAGGCCGAACAACTGGCGCGCACCATCGCCATCGAAGACGCCACCAAAAACGCCGTTGCGGCTCCGTTGCGCGTGGCACAAGCGGCGGAAAGCGTGCTCGAATTGCTGAGCGAACTGTCTGAAATCGGCACGCCCAGCGCCTTCACCGATTTGACCATCGCCGCGCAATTGGCGATGACGGCCATGCGCGGCGCGGCTTACAGCGTGTTGTCGAGCCTGCTCAACATCCGCGACGAAGAATTCAACCGCGAACGCCGCGAAGAAGTCGCCGAATTGATGACGCGCGGCCAGGAACTGGCCGTCAATATCGAAGCGTTGTTCTTCCGCCTCTATCCGCGCTAGAGTGCGGTTTCAGACAGCGTGTCTTCAACAAAAGGTTTTGACCATGCCAGAACCACTGCAACTGGAAAGCTATCAGGAACAATTGCGACGGCTGTTGCCTACGCTGCGTGAGCGTTACAGCGTGGGCTCGCTGGAAATTTTCGGCTCCTACGCCCGGCATGAACAACAGTCAGATAGCGATCTGGATGTGCTGGTCACTTTTTCAGAAACACCAGGACTCCTCAAATTCGTAGCACTCGAAAACTATCTTTCCGACACGCTCGGAATCAAAGTTGATCTGGTTATGCGAAATGCGCTCAAGCCTCGCATCGGGGAGCAAATCTTGAAAGAAGCCGTCGCAATATGAAATCCGGACGCAGCCACGATGATTACTTACGAGACATTCTCGACGCAGCTCAAAAAGCCAACCAGTTTGTCGCGCAACTGTCATATGAACAATTTGCGGCAGATGAGAAAACAGTCTTTGCTGTCGTGCGCGCACTAGAAATCATTGGTGAGGCATCCAAACGAATCCCGGCAGAAGTGCGAGAAAAGTCTGCGCACATTCCTTGTGCGCGAAATGGCCGGTATGCGAGACAAACTCACACATGACTATTTCGGCGTCAATCTTGAGGTCATCTGGAAAACTGTTACGGAAGACCTGCCGGACTTATCATTGCTGATTCAACAATTGTTAAACGCCACAGATGATTCAACAGTCCATTGAACAAGCACACCTCTCCTAACCGATGTTCAACAGGAAAACTGCTTATGTCTAACACCACCAAACGCGTTTTTTCGTTCCTCCTTTGTCTGGCGCTATTCCTTTCTCTGAGCGCCGCGCCCGCAACATTCACCAAACCGGTTCGCCTGCGCGCGGCTTCGCGTCCGCCTGCGCGCGGTCAACACGGAATGGTATCCTCCGTCAGCGAAATCGCTTCGCAAGTCGGCGTGGATGTGCTCAAACGGGGTGGCAACGCGATAGATGCGGCGGTCGCGGTCGGGTTGGCGCTGGCCGTGGTCTGGCCTTCGGCGGGCAATTTGGGCGGCGGCGGTTTTATGGTCATTCGCCTGGCCAACGGCAAAGCCACTGCGATTGATTACCGCGAAATGGGACCGGCGGCGGCGCATCGCAATGTCTATCTGGATAGCAAAGGTGAATACATCAAAGAGTCTTCGACCTATGGCCACAAGGCTGCGGGTGTGCCCGGCACGGTGGCGGGCCTGTCATACGCGCTCGAAAAATACGGCAAATTGAAATGGGCGGACGTCGCCGAACCTTCGCGCAAATTGGCGGCAGAGGGGTTCCCCGTTTGGCATCAGCTTGAACGCAGTTTGAAAGGCGCCAGCAATGGTCTGTCGCGTTACCCCGAAACCAAGCGCATCTTTTTGCGCAACGGCAAGCCGTATGAAGCCGGCGAAATTTTTAAACAGCCGGAACTGGCGGCAGTCTTTGCGCGCATGATCAAGGAAGGCCCCGGCGAGTTTTACCACGGCAAGACGGCGCAATTGATCGAAGCGGCGATGCGGCGCGCGGCCAACGGCGGCAAGCCCTGGATGACCGTCGAAGACCTGAAAAACTACAAACCGGTCGAACGCGAACCACTGCGCACAACGTATCGCGGCCACGAAATCATCACCATGCCGCCGCCATCGTCAGGCGGTGTGGCGTTAATCGAAATGTTGAACATTCTCGAACGCTACGATTTGAAAGCGCTGGGTGCGGGTTCGTCGCAAGAAGCGCACTTGAAAGTCGAAGCGATGCGACGCGCGTTTGCCGACCGCGCTGAATTTTTGGGCGATCCTGATTTCGTCAAAGTGCCGGTCGCGGGACTGACGTCGCGCGGTTACGCCGACAAAGTCGCCGCCACCATTGACCCACAACGCGCTTCGACATCTGAAGCCGTCGGCCACGGCGATCCGGCAGCCTATATGTCGCTCAAAGAATCCGAAGAAACAACGCACTTCACCGTGGTGGACAAAGACGGCAATGTCGTGTCGAACACTTACACATTGAATGACAGCTACGGCAACAAAATCACAGTCGAAGGTGCGGGCTTCCTGCTCAACAACGAGATGGACGATTTTGCGCCGCAACCCGGCAAACCGAATTTCTATGGTTTGATCCAGGGCGAAGCCAACGCCGTGGCCGCGCGCAAACGGCCGCTGTCTTCAATGACGCCAACCATTGTGCTCAAAGAAGGCAAGCTGTGGTTCGCCGTGGGCAGTCCGGGCGGCCCGACGATCATCAATACCGTCTTACAAGTGCTCATCAATGTCATTGATCACGGCATGGACATTCAGCGCGCGATTGATTGGCCGCGCATTCACCATCAATGGATGCCGGATCAAATCACGTATGAACCGTATGGCTTGTCGCCTGATGTATTAAACCGGCTCAAAGAAATGGGGCATAAATTCGTAGACCGCCCACGCAATATGGGCGACGCTGAAGGAATTATGATCGAAGATAAGACAGGCGTGCGCTTGGGTGGGCGTGATCCGCGACTGGATGGCCACTCAGTCGGGTACTAAGCTCGCATTTCCATGAAAACGATCAGGCAGGATGAAGAGAATTTCCGCCGAAATGCTCTTCTATCCTGCCTTTCTTAATTTCCGACTTCAGCTAATAAAGTGTGTAAAGAGAGAACACTTCGTTAAACTTCCGCACGAAAAAATTACACTGCAAAAATTGCCCGCCGCTGTACGGTTTTCAAGACACCGCTCTTAAGTCGAATGCTATCAATCTGGAACACCTTGCCTGGCAACCACCTTGCTGCTGGCATAGTCATTGCACAGAGCAGACGCAACCTAAATTATACGCGGTCGTAACCTGGCCAACTGCACCCTGAATTGGCACCCTGAATTGGAGGGCGAACATTATGTTGGACGAAAAACAAATGATTCTGGTCGTGGAAGATGACCAGAACATCCGAGTGACACTGACGGAATTATTACGTCTGCAAGGTTTTGATGTCATCACTGCACGCGACGGCGACGAAGGGTTTTCGCAAGCCATTCAACATCAGCCGGATTTGGTCATCACAGACTTGAACATGCCTATTTTGGACGGCGTCGAGCTGGCGCGTTTGATTCGGCGCGAAGACGGCCAACTGGGCAACGTGCCAATCATCGCGTTGAGCGCCAATCTGGAGGCATTTCATTTGCCGGAAAAAATGAATGCTGGCATTGATCGGTTCGTAGACAAGTCGCTGGGCAACACCACGTCGCTCATGGAATCCGTTCACACCTTGCTCGGACAAAAAACCGCGACAGTCACGTTAAACATCGAAGTCTGACGCGTTCCGGTAATATTCCGGATGCACGAACGGCAAACACGCGAACGTGACGGCGGGTTGATACAACGTCAAACGCGTGATCCGGCCATCCGACAAAATCCCGATTGCGCCTTCTTGCTGCTTTGAGTTAGCACGGCCAAAAAATCGGTCATCAGCTTCCCCCAACTCCATTCCTTCTCGCACCAATTGCGCAACCGGTTCAGGCAACAGAAACCGACCTGTCTGCCCCAGGCCCAGTTTGCCCGCTCGATCCACGATCACAATCCAGGCATAGGCCCACATTCCTTCTGCGGTGTCGAGCGTGCCGCCTTCCAATCCCACTCCGAAATCAGCTTCAGGCATTTTGGCCAAGGCCTGTTCTGCACGATTGCGCGCGCCCAGCAACATCTCTTGATCGGATTGCGGTTGAGCGCTGACGCCAGAATCCGTGCCGACACCGACAACGCGCGCGGCTGGCCAAAACTGTATCGCGGCTTGTAAAACACAATTGATTTTGACGGGATTTTCAGAACCGACGGCAAACAATGGAGTGTGAGTCATTATGATGATTGAATTCGCTCCTCTCGACAGCGCTGGAAATTTGCGCCGCCACCAATGGTAAAATGCAGCGCCTAAAAACTATCACAGCACCACAATTGCGAGAAAGACAATGCACATCATTGATTTGCGCCCTGAGCACGAACGCCTGATCGAGCAATGCGCGGCCTTGCTGGTCGAAGCCTTTCAAGAAAACTGGCCCAACGCCTGGCCAACACTGGACGATGCGCGCGAAGAGGTACACGAGTTTTTCGCGCCGGATCGCATCATACGTGTCGCTCTCGCCGCTGATGAAACCGCGCTGGGGTGGATCGGCGGCGTCGAAAATTACGACGGACGCGTGTGGGAATTGCATCCGCTGGCTGTCAGTCCCGCGCAACAAGGACGCGGCATCGGTCGCGCGCTGGTGACGGATTTGGAAGCGCAAGTCGCGGCGCGCGGCGGTCTCGCGCTGTGGCTGGGCACAGACGACGAAAACAACCTGACCTCGCTGGGCGGCGTGGATTTGTACCCTGATCCGTTGGCGCATCTGGCCAATCTGAAAAACCTGCGCCGTCATCCATTCGAGTTTTACCAAAAGCTCGGTTTTGTCATCACCGGCGTCGTCCCCGATGCCAATGGGTTTGGCAAACCTGACATCCACATGGCCAAACGAGTAAATCCCCAATGACAACCTTACGCGAAACCGCACAACAAATTTTTGCCCGCACACTCGCCGCGATCGAAGTCGAATCCGTGGTGCAACATCACCTGCAACGAAACGGCGAACAACTGAGCGCGGGCAAAGAAACGATTGACCTTGCTGCGTATCGCCGCGTGTTGGTCATCGCCATCGGCAAAGCCAGCGTGCCGATGGCGCGCGCGGCTGAAACGGTGCTGGGCGCACGGCTGAGCGGCGGTTTGGTCGTCACCAACGCGCTCACAGGCGCAGCGCCGCAAAAATTGCCAGTAGTTCTGGGCGGTCATCCGATTCCCAACGCAGGCAGTTTGGCCGCCGCCACACAAGCGCTGCAATTGCTGCGCGAAAACGACAGCGCAGAAACCCTGGTGCTGTTTTTGCTCTCAGGCGGCGGCTCTGCCCTGTTTGAAAAACCGATTGCCGAAACGATCTCGCTCGACGATTTGCAAACCATCAATCGTGTGCTGGTCGGTTGCGGCGCGGTCATTGGCGAAATGAACGTCGTGCGGCGTTTTTTGTCTGCCGTCAAAGGCGGGCGACTGGCTGCGGCGGCACCGCGCGCGCGTCAACTGACGCTCTATATTTCCGACGTCAACAGCGACGATCTGACGTCTGTCTCGTCCGGCCCAACGCTGCCCGGCAATGCCACACGCACAGAGTTTGATCGCATCGTGGCGCACTATGATTTGTTGCGGCAGTTTCCGCCGCACATAGCCGCGCTGGTGTCCGCGGGCGATTTGCCCGAACTGCCGCAACCGGACGAAACCAATCACCAACACACGCATCACCTGTTGCTCGACAACCGCAAAGCCTTGCTGATTGCCCGACAAATCGCCGAACGTGATTTCGGCTGCGTGGTGGAAATCGCCGATGACCTGGTCGAAGGCCAGATCGAAACGATGATGTTCACGCACCTGGAGCGGCTGCAAGCGTTGCAACAAACACAGCCAGGCAAAACCGTTTGCCTGTTGTCCGGCGGCGAAGTCATTTGCCCCGTGCGCGGCAATGGTCAGGGCGGACGCAATCAGGAATTTGTGTTGCGCACGGCCATTCACCTGCACCAACAAAACTGGCAAAACATTGTCGTGCTCAGCGCAGGCACTGATGGCATTGACGGCCACAGTCCGGCAGACGGCGCGCTGGCCGACGGCGACACATTGCGCCGCGCACTGGCGCAAAACATCTCCGCCGAAGCGTGTTTGCAAAACAGCGATTCCTATAACTTCTTTCTCCCGCTCGGTGACGCATTGATTACCGGCCCAACCGGCAACAACGTGCGCGACATACGCATTCTGCTGGCGCGCTAAACAGCGCGCCAGACAATCTCGCGAGTTCTCCTTTGCTTGCTGTACTGTTTCTCCGCTCACCGTGTAGAATCCCGGCGCTGTACCTCTCAACTGCATCTCTCAAATAACAACAATTTACCGTCACACGCCGATGTCTGTGCGACACACAGCTTCGCCGACTGACCGCTAACCGCCGAGCATTGACGAATGAACCATCTCAACGATCCGTACCAGCTTCGCCCAGAGGATGTCGCCGAACCGCCCCAAACATTTCTTGCCACGTTGCAACGCATTGGCCCCGGCATGATTTTGGCGGCGTCCATTGTCGGTTCCGGGGAATTGATTGCCACGACCACACTCGGCGCACAAGTCGGTTACACCGCAATGTGGGTCATTTTGCTGAGCTGTTTGATCAAGCCGGTCGTCCAGGCCGAAATGGGCCGTTACATCATCGCCAGCGGCGAAACCGGACTGGCCAGTTTCAATCGCATGCCCGGTCCGCGCGTCAAAGTGAACTGGGTCGTCTGGGCCTGGTCTGTGATGACGCTGATGACCTTGTTGCAGGTCGGCGCGATGTTTGGCGGCGTTTCGCAAGTGATGAATCTGCTCATCCCGGCCATTCCCGTCAAAGCCTGGGTGCTGGTGTTCTGGGGCATCACGCTGGCGTTGTTGCTGGGCGGCGCGTACGAACGCATCGAACGGCTGGCGATGATCAAAGTCGGCTTGTTCACCATGCTGACCTTTCTGGCGGCGCTGTTGCTGATTCGCATGCCGCAATATTTTTCCTGGCCGGAATTCTGGGAGGGCTTCAAATTCAAAATGCCGGGCGAAGGCTTTTCGACCGCCGTCGCCGTGTTTGGCATCACCGGCGTCGGAGCCAGCGAATTGATGATGTATCCGTATTGGTGCGTCGAAAAAGGCTACGCGCGTTTTGCCGGTAAACGTGACGGCTCACCCGCCTGGAATGCGCGCGCGCGCGGCTGGGTGCGCGTGATGCACACAGACATTTTCGCTTCGATGTTGATTTACACCGTCGCCACGATTGCCTTTTACCTGCTTGGCGCGGGTATTTTGCACGGCATGGGCAAGGTGCCTTCGGCCAAAGACATGATCCCGACCTTGTCGAACATCTACACGCAAACGCTGGGCGGCTGGTCGTTGTGGCTGTTTTATCTCGGCGCAATCGTCACGCTTTACGGCACGATCTTCGCGGCGACCGCTGCCAATTCGCGCGTCTATGCCGATATGGCGCGGCTGATGGGCGCGTTCAAGGCAGAGGATTACGGCGCGCGCTCACGCTATCGCAATATCTTCATTGTCTTGCTGACGGGCATTCCCGTGGCGCTGTTTTTGTTTTTTGAATCGCCCGTGAAGATGGTCGTTGCTGGTGGCTTGGCGCAAGCAATGATGTTGCCGATTATCGGCTTGACCACGCTTTACCTGCGCCATCGGCATTTGCCCGACGACATCAAACCGGCGCCGTGGGTCACCGTGTTTTTGTGGATCGCCACCGCCATCATTTGCTGGCTGGTCGGTTCATACGTCTATCTGGAGCTGAAAAAAGTAGGTTGGGTATGAGCACCGAACGGCGCAGACCGCTGGATAGCGAATTTCAAATGCCCAACTTTCGGCTGGATGGCCGTGTCGCGTTGGTCACTGGTGGCGGACGCGGACTCGGTGTCGCGATGGCTCTCGCCTTGGCGCACGCTGGCGCAGATGTCGCGGTCGCCGCGCGCACAGAAGCCGAACTCGCCGCGACTGCGGCCTTGATTCGTCCGCTGGGTCGTCAGGCGCTTGTCTTGCCGACGGATGTCGGCGACGTAGACGCCGTGCGCGAGATGGTGCAACAGACCGCCGCGCATTTCGGACGGCTGGATGTGCTGGTCAATGCCGCCGGCATCAATTTGCGTCAACCGGCAGACAACTTCACCCCCGAAGACTGGGATCGGTTGATGAACATCAACCTGAAAGGCGCGTATTTTGCCGCGCAAGCTGCCGTCCGTGTGATGCGCCAGCACGGCAAAGGCAAAATCATCAACGTCAGTTCCATTGCCGCCGAAATCGTCGTGCCGAACGTTTCCGCCTACGCGATCAGCAAAGGCGGCATGCGCCAGATGACGCGCGCTCTGGCCATCGAACTGGCCCGGGAAAACATTTGCGTCAACGCCATCGCGCCGGGTCGTTTCTGGACGCAAATGACCGACAGCATCTTTTCCCATCCTGAACTGTATGACAGCGCCGTCAGCGTCATTCCGATGGGACGCCCCGGCTTGCCGTCAGAACTGGCGGGCACAACGTTGTTGCTGGCGTCTGACGCTTCGGATTACATCACCGGGCAAACCATCACGGTGGACGGCGGCTGGACGGTTGGCGCGGCGGTCAAAGCCTGACGACAGGAGTTCTCACTACCCGTCAAAGCGCACAGAGCGCGTATCGCGTTCGTTTCCCACGGGGACGGTCAGCGGCGTATACAATTCCGGGCGGCGCGCTTGCAGCCAGCGCCTGCCAGACGAAGTCGGCAACAGTGACGCATCCAGGTCTGCGACAACCATGTCGTCATCGGCCTGGTGCGATTCGACCAGAATTTCGCCATACGGATCGAGAATCATTGCGTTGCCGGTGCGCACTTCGTCGTCATCCAAACCAATCCCGTTGCTGAAAAGCAGAAACACGCCGTTGTCGTGCGCACGCGCTGGCAGCCAGCGCATCAACCAACCGCGCCCTTTCGGCCCCTGCAATTCGGCGGCGAGTGCGGCGGGGTTTTCGTGGCGGCGTTCCCACAATTGCGGATCAATGGGCCCCATCGCGCGCGGGCTGCGCGAACGGCAACCGCCTGTCTGATGCGGCGCCAGCAAAATTTCCGCGCCGAGCAACGCCGTAATGCGCGCGTTTTCGATCAGGTTGTTGTCATAACAAATCAACACACCGGCTTTGCCGCCTTGCGGCAAATCAAACACCGTGTAGCGATTGCCCGGGCGTATGAATTCGTGTTCAAAGGCGTGCAGCTTGCGATGACAAACCGCGCGGCCATCCGGCAACGCCACGACATAGCTGTTGTACATTTCGCCGTCCGCGCCCAGTTCGATCAACCCCGCGCCGATGGTCATCCCGTGCGCCGCCGCCAACGCCAACAACTCCTGCGTCGAATTCCCTTCCGGCACCGGTTCGGCCAGCGCCAACAACTCGTCTTTTGCCAGCTTGCGCACGTGCCAATACCCCGTGATGCACATTTCAGGAAAGACGATCAGCTCAACTTGCTGTGCCGCCGCCCACACAATGAAAGAACGCATCTTGGCGAAATTAGCGGCTTTGTCGTTGGGCACGTGTTGGAATTGGACTGAAGCTACGCGGATGTTGTTCATTTTTACCTTACGCACCCATAATCACAAAAGTATTAACTGTCTAGCGAGGCCTTATCTCCTTTGGCATTAACAATCTTAGTAGTAAGGGAAAGAGCCGGGAGCCCTCTTGCTTTTCGCAAAGAATTCACAATTTCGAAATTTTCTTCCAGTACTGCTTTCTCAACTTGCTCTACTGTCAGCTTATAAATGGATGCTATTCTCTCTTCAATAGCCTTGGCAAAGAGCGTTAGCTCAGAGCGGAATTCTTGGATTTCATCCCGATGTGCCTCACGTGCTGCTGTTAGAATCGAAAACACGAGTATAATTAAAATGGCAACTCCGCATATAACTTCTGTATTACAAAGAAAGCTGCCTATTGCAGATGATTGCTGTATTGCTGAGACGTTTGACGTTGTCAGAGTATTCAGGCTAAAGCTAAAGAAACTCCAGAACCCTGCCCCATCCGCATTCTTGAAAGCATTTGGCTTTATTCGGAAAAGCCCTAGGAATTGATACGCGTATACTAAAACTGTAAGAATCACGGAATACGACCATGACACAATCAAGTAAAGGTCATATCTCCGCCTTTTTGCAACGTCATGAACTTTTTCAGCAATCATCTCTACAACTGAATGGTTGATATACGCATGTTTTAATGCTTCTTTTGCAGAAAGCTTATTCGCTGAACCTTTCTTCCCCCTTCTTGCTAATGGTTTATCAAGAACGAAAACAGCAATAAGAGACTCTCTTGCCCAACGCACATGCCGAGCGAGACTAGAGTAAAGCCCTGCTGAATAAGTTCGACGTAGACTTCTAAATAGGTGAATTACAAGAAATGCTCCTAATATCGCCATAGCTGGTATAATCCAAATAGAGCTATCGCTTTTCATTATTATCACACAGGAGATCATTGCCAATGTATAAAGCACGAACGTTGATCTTAGCCGTTTAAAAAAGGCGTATGCAGATGGTGCCAAAATAATAAGGACTGGCCAATACTTAAAAGATAGCCGTAAAATTCGCCCAAAAACGAGTATGGCAGGATAGAGGACCACATATCCTATAAACTTAAAGAACTCTATGTGTCCGAGAATTAGCCATAAAATTGATAACGCTAGCATCAACAAGATCGCTTTGAGCTCTACAACCCACCTGATGCTTGGAGCTAACCGTTCAATAAGATATATATCAACATCGAAAACAAACGTTTTTACAATGAGGTAGCCCCAGGATATAGCCGCTACCACCTCTTTAAACCTAATGATCTTTTGCCTTATCGTCATAAACACTGCCCCTAGAACTAATTATCCGCCGCGATTTCCATTTCGAATTTTAAGCACAAACCGGCAAAAGTACAGTTGCGCGCAATTAACCTGGCATTCTTCTATTTACTCATTCCATTCTTGACCCTCTCTCTGCGCCTCACCCATAATCCGCCGTATGCCAAATCAAAAACGCCTTTTCCTCGTGGATGGAATGTCGAACATCTTTCGTTCGTATTTTGCCATTCGTGGCTTGTCGAATTCGAAAGGATTGCCGACCAACGCGATCTATGGGTTCACGGTCACGTTGCGCAAGATGATCAGCGACCACAAACCAGACTATCTGGGCGTGGTGCTTGATTCCAAAGAAAAGACTTTTCGCCAGGAACAGTTTGCCGCCTACAAAGCGCACCGCCCCGAAATGCCCGAAGACCTGGTGGCGCAATTGCCCTATATCGAACGCGTTTGCGCCGCGTTGCGTGTGCCGGTGTTGAAGCTGCCCAAATATGAAGCCGACGACATCATGGGTACGCTGGCGCGGTTGGCCTCGGCGGAAGGTTTGCAAACGATCATCGTGACCAGCGACAAAGATATGGCCCAGCTTGTACACGATCCGTCGGTTGTCGTCTTGCGCGTGGAAAAAGCGGGCGAAGTCTTTCTCGACGAAGCAGGCGTCAAAACCAAATACGGCGTGCGGCCAGACCAAATTGTGGATTGGCTGGGGTTGATGGGCGACACCGCCGACGGCATTCCGGGTGCGCCCGGCATTGGCGAAAAAGGCGCGGTCGGCTTGCTGGAACAATTCGACAACATCGAAAACGCGCTGGCCGGTTGGGAACAGGTGAAACGCAAAGCTTACCGCGAATCGTTGCGCGATCACGCCGAGCAAATTCGTATGTCGCGCGAACTGGCGCGCATTGATCTGAACGTCCCGGTCGAACTTGATCTGACTGCCCTGGTGATGGAAGAGCCGGATCACCGTGCGGCTTATGATCTGTTTTCGGAATTGGAGTTTGGCCAACTGACGCGCGAATTTGCCGACGGCGCATCAAAAGGTGCGGGAGGCGCAGCCGCAACCAAGACCGAAGAAAAACCAGCGGCGACTTATCGCCGACTGACGACTGTGGCCGAATTGCGCAAACTGGTCACGGCGATGTTCAACCGCGACCGTTTCGCCTTTGCCCTCGGCGAAGACAACGGCGCGCTGGCGCGTGTGGCGTTTGCGACTTCGCCTGGCGTCGCCGAAGAATTTGATCTGGCGCATTGTGATGACCGCGCCGAAGCGCTCAGCCTGTTGCAAGAACTGTTTGCCAACGGTTTGCTCGAAAAAGCCACCCACGACTGGAAGCACGCCCTGTACGTACTGAATGCGCTCGACATCGAACTGGAAAACGTCACGGATGACACGTTGCTGGCGGGCTATTTGCTCGACGCAGAGCGCGCCAAATACGAGTTGCCGCAAATGGCGACGGAACACATCAGCAGCACGACCTCTGGCAATGCGGAAAACGCGACCGCACAGGCGGCGGATTTGGCCGGACAACTGGCCGATGTGCTCAGCGCCAAATTGGCCGATGACACGCTGCAATTTGATTTTCAGCAGGAAAAACTCGATTTCGTTTATCGCCAGATCGAATTGCCGCTGGTGCCGCTGCTGTTTGAAATCGAACGGGCGGGCTTTCGCGTTGATACCAACGTGCTGGCCAAACTGTCGGTCGAAATGGCCGACGAAATCGAAAAACTGTCGCAGCAGATTTACCAACTGGCGGGCCGCGAATTCAACATCGGCTCACCCGCGCAGCTCGGCGACATTTTTGAAGAGCTGAATTTCGAAGTTTCCAAACGCACGGCGACGGGCAAAATTTCGACCGACCGCAACGTGCTGGAAGAACTCGCCGAAAAATACGAACTGCCACGGCTGGTGATCGAACACCGTGAACTGGCCAAGCTGAAAGGCACTTACGTTGACGCCTTCCCGTCGCTGATCAATCCCACGGATGGCCGCATTCGCACGACGCTGAACCAAACGATTGCCGCAACAGGCCGGTTGTCTTCGACCGATCCCAATTTGCAAAACATTCCCATCCGCACCGAAATGGGCCGCCGCATTCGCCGCGCGTTCATTCCGGCGGATGGCTGTGTCTTGTTGTCGGCGGATTATTCCCAGATCGAATTGCGTTTGCTGGCGCACATCACGCGCGATCCGGTAATGCTCGAAACCTTCAGCCGGGGCGAAGACATTCACGCACGCACGGCGCGTGCAGTCTTTGGCGCAAAAACTGACGCCGAACTGAAAGAAGCGCGGCGACAAGCCAAAATCGTCAACTTCGGCATTGCGTATGTGATCGGGCCGTTTGGTTTGGCGCAACGCGTCGGCATTTCGCGCGCCGAAGCCAAAAAAGTGATCGAAGACTATTACCGCACCTACGCAGGCGTGAAAAAGTACATGGACGAATTGCCGGAACTGGCGCGCGCCAATCATTGCACCGTGCGGTCCATCTTCGGACGCATGCGCCGTTTACCCGATCTGGCGGGCAAAGGCCCCAACCGCGCACGCGCCGAACGCGAAGCCGTCAATATGCCGATGCAAGGTTCGGCGTCGGACATCGTCAAATTGGCGATGTTGCGCGTCGCCGAAGCGCTGCGCCGTGAAAAGCTGCACGCCAAGATGATCTTGCAGGTGCACGACGAACTGGTCTTTGAGGTGCCGGAAAAAGAAGTCGCCCGCACCAGCGAAGTGATCAAAACGGCAATGGAAAGTGCGGCGAAAATTGACGTGCCGTTGCTGGTCGAAATCGGAATGGGCGAAAACTGGGTGGCCGCCAAACCGTAACAACGTAAGGAAACAGAAATCCGGCGGCGGCAACCAAACGCCGACGCCAGTTACCACGCGCGTAGATGCCACAAGCGTCTGCGCGCTTTTTGTTGTCGCTAATTTTGCGTTGGAGAAAACAGGTGCGGTTAGGCAGAACGAGCAACGGCCTTGGCTTTCACTTTTTGCCGCGCCGCAGTTTGTTTGCGTTTCGGAGCCGTGACTTTGCTCTTTCCATTGCCGTTGCCTTTGGCGTGTGCGTCACTGCCCTGATATTCGAGCATACGTTTACTCAACGTATTGCGATGAATACCGAGCACTTCTGCGGCTTTGGAAAGATTGTTTTTGTGTTGGCTGACGACCTTGAGGATAAATTGCTTTTCGAATTCCTTGACGGCTTCGTCAAAAAGAATCCCACGGGTGATCATTTGTTCAATCAGGGCTTCCAGTTCGGCTTTCATGGCGTCCTCGTTTAGGCAAAGCCGTAGATAGCTGTTCCAACGAAAAAAACCGTTGCGTTGCTGCTTGTGGGGACTCTGGCAACGAACAAGAGAGCTATCTATTCGGGCAACGTTTTTTTATTTGATCAATTATCACTGCTTACGGGTGAAACCACAGCCGCTCAATCGTTCAGCGGCAAATCCTGTCCTGTGAGTAAGCGATACGCTTCCAGATACTTGGCACTGGTGGCGCGCACAACCTCAGCGGGCAACGGTGGCGCCGGAGGCTGTTTATTCCAGTCGAGCGTTTCCAGATAATCGCGCACAAACTGTTTGTCGAACGACGGTTGCGCGTGTCCGGGTTCATAGGCCTGTTGCGGCCAGAACCGCGACGAATCAGGCGTCAGGGCTTCGTCAATCCAGACCAATTCGCCGTCGCGCAAACCAAATTCAAATTTCGTGTCGCAAATGATGATGCCGCGCGTTTCGGCATAGGCGGCGGCTTCGCGATACAGCTGCAAACTGACGGCTTCAAGCTTCGCCGTGAGCTCGGCTCCCAGCGAGCGCGCCATTTCCGCGACAGAAACGTTGATGTCGTGGCCTTCTTCGGCTTTGGTCGCGGGCGTAAAAATCGGCGTGGGCAATTTGTCGGCGTCAACCAACCCGGTGGGCAACTGGTGTCCACAAATTGCGCCGGTCTGTTGATACTCTTTCCAACCAGAGCCCGCCAGATACCCGCGCACCACACATTCAAACGGAATGACTTCGGCGCGCCGCGTCAACATCGCGCGGCCTGCCAGCGCGGCTTGCGACGAAGCCGACAACCGATTGCGCAACGCAGCCGGAAATTCCGTCACCGACGCAGCCACCAAATGATGTTGCACAACGCTGGCAAAGCGCGTAAACCAAAAGCGTGACAATTGCGTGAGCACACGCCCCTTGTGCGGAATCGCTTGCGGCAAGATGCAATCAAATGCCGAAATGCGATCGCTGGCGACAATCAGCAAATGATCTTCGTCGACAGCATAAATGTCGCGCACCTTGCCGCTCCGCAAAAACTCCAACTCGGGGATACGCGCAGTGGCAGAAACGGCATTTGACGCAGCAGGGGGCGAAGACACGCAAACTCCTTCATACGGCAGGCGACAGGCGACGACGACTGCGTGAGAGGCCTTCGCGCTTACCGAAAATAAAACTTGAAAGACAGATGATCGGTCAGGTGAGCGATCTATTCAGGGTAATGGGGAGGCGCATTATTTGCGCGGGTAAAAACTTTGTCAAGCAAGGCTTCGTGAAAGAACCTGTTTTCAAAAAAAGAATCCTTCTTGCCCGCGTTGCGATGACAACTTATGATGATCACATCCGCACCACATCACCAACCAGAACTTGAATAACCATTGTTTTCGCCTCACGACAGAGCGCTTTGGTGTGAGGAGTTGTGAATTTATGAATACGAAAAACACTGCGAATCCAGCGGACGCAGCGGCCAAATCAACTGCCCCTGCAACACGCGAAAAACTATTGATCGTCGAAGACGATCCGGCCATTCAACGCATGATCAGCGATTATTTCCGTCACGTGGGATACGACATCCTGACCGCCAGCGATGGCGAAGCAGGTGCGCGTCTGGCGTTGAGCGAACGTCCAACCGTGATGATTCTCGATTTGATGTTGCCCAAGATGGATGGTCTGAGCGTGTGCCGTCAGGTACGCGAACGCAATCCGGCATTGCCGATCATCATGCTCACCGCCAAAGACGACATCGTAGACAAGGTGTTGGGTCTGGAAATGGGCGCGGATGATTATCTGACCAAGCCGTTTGTGTTGCGCGAACTGGAAGCGCGCGTCAAAAGTTTGTTGCGCCGCACGCGTACGCGCGTCGAAGCCGAAACTGAAGATCAGGCGCCGATCATTCGCGGAACCTTGCGCATTGATCCGGTGCGCCGCGAAGTCACCGTCAGCGGCAAACCGGTCGAACTCACGCCCAAGGAGTTTGAGCTATTGTCACTGTTTGCCGCGCATCCGGGCCGCGTCTATTCGCGCAAATACCTGCTCGAAAACATTTGGGATTACACCTACAGCGGGTATGACCGCACGATTGATTCACACATCAATCGGTTGCGCGCCAAAATCGAAGAAGACCCGGAAGAACCCAAGCTGGTGCTGACGGTTTGGGGCGTGGGCTACAAATTTAACGACGAAGTTTAGCAGGCGGGAAAAGCGGAGCCGCGCGCCAATTATGGCCGAGGCTCCGCACTGACTTTACCCTTTTTGCCTTTGCGCTCAGGCTCAGGCTGTTTAGCCGGTTTTTCTTCGACCGGCGGGCGCAGAATTTTCGGATTGGTTTCTACGCGGCGCGAATTGGTTGAGCGATCTTCCACCGGTTGCGGTTGCGCTGGCGGAATCGGATTGGGTCTGACGCTGACTGGCGCGGGCGCTTGCGGTTCAGGAGTCACTTCGTTGCCCAACGGATCGAGATTCGGCACATCGGTTGACCCCGGCAAAATGTCACCGCTTTGCGCGGCGATGCGCGCCAGTTCTGCCGCGTGTTCGCGGGCGCGCGCGGCCTGAATCGGACGCAATTCGTCAGGCACATCAGGAATCGGCGAGAACTTCTCGTTCTTGAGCTGATCCTTTTTGCTCTTCAGGTAATCCTTCATGAAATCAACCCAGAAAGGCAACGCTGCGGAAGCGCCTGATTCGCCTTTGCCCAAGGGTTTCTTGCGATCGCTATAGCCAATCCAGACGCCGCACGTCACTGACGGCGTGTACCCGATAAACCACGCATCGGTAAAATCGTTCACCGTACCGGTTTTGCCCGCCACAGGATGTCCCAGGCTGCTGGCTGCGCCTGCGGTACCGCCCTGCACTACGCCACGCATCATGTCTACCATCTGCGCCGCCACGTATTCGGACAACACCTTGTAGGATTTTGGTTCTGCCTGTTCCAGCACGTTGCCGTAACGATCTACAACTTTGCGAATGCGGACCGGTTCGACGCGTACGCCGCCGTTGGGAAATGCGCCATAGGCCGAAACCATGGCGAGCAAGGGTTCTTCGGTAGCGCCCAGCGCAGACGGCAAGAACGGCGCCATCGGATTAGGCAAGCCCATGCGTTTGACCAGTTCAACCGCATTGCGTACGCCGATTTCATCCAGCACACGCACCGCCGGAATGTTGCGCGACAAGGCAAACGCCTTACGAATCGGCATCGCCCCCATAAACGAATCGTCGTAATTGTGCGGTTGCCAGTTGCCACGCTGGAACGGCGAATCATCCACGATGTCATCCGGCTTCAAGCCTTGTTCCAACGCTGCGGCATAAACAAACGGTTTGAAGGCAGAGCCGGTTTGCCGATTGGCCTGGGTCGCGTGGTTGAACTTGGTCGTGGCGAAGTTGTACCCGCCGACCATTGCTTTGATCTCGCCGGTTTTGGCCTCGATCATCACCAGCGCAGCTTGCACGTCCGGTTCAGGATCGAGTTTTACCTTCAAGGTCTTTTTCGCGGCATCAACGCCTTCGATTTTGAATTGCGCCAGGTCTCCGCGCTTGAACAGTTTTGACGGCGGTTTGTTCAGCGCTTCGGTGTGCTCAGCAGTGATAATCGCGGAGTAATTGCCGAAAGAAACGAGCGTGCCTTTGTCATTCACGTCTTTGACCAGACCGGCCAGAATGTCGCCCGCTTCGGGCACAGCGATCCACGACGGATGGCTGTAGGTGTTCAAATCCGCGCCTTCTTTTTCAATGACGTTGTCGAATTTCACGCGCCAGCCGTGGCGCGTTTCGTATTTGCGTGCGCCTTTGCGGACGGCTTCGACCGCGAATTTTTGCGCATCGGCGTCAATGGTTGTGTAAACGCTCAACCCCGCGCGATAAACATCCATCGCATCCTGGGCGTGCTTTTCGACCATGATCCGCTGCAATTCCTGCCGCACTTCTTCGACAAAATAGGCGTACGGCGAACGGTCATTTTTGCCGCGTTGATCATCCAGCTTCAAATCCAGGTCTTTTGCCTGTGCGGCTTCTGACTCTGCTTCCGAAATGAACCCGGCGTCGGCCATCGCCTGCAAAACCAGGTTGCGGCGGTCATGCGCCGCTTTTTTGCGATAGATCGGCGAATATTGTGAAGGCGATTTGGGCAAGGCCGCCAGCATCGCGTATTGGTGCAATTCCAAATCTTTGAGCGGCTTGCTGAAGTAATAATTGGACGCCGCTTCAAACCCGTAAGCGCCGCCGCCCAGGAAGAAGTGATTGCAATAAAGCGTCAGAATCTGTTCTTTGGTGTAAACGCGTTCGATTTGCAGGGCGTAGATGGCTTCTTTGACCTTGCGCGTATAGGTGCGTTCGCGACTGAGAAACAATCCGCGTGCGAGCTGTTGCGTCAGGGTCGAAGTCCCCTGTGCGCGGCGCTGGCGCATCACGCTTTGCACGACAGCGCCAATCAAACGCACCGGATCAATGCCGAAATGGTCATAAAACCGCGTGTCTTCGATGGCCAGAATGGCCTGTTTCATCCGCTCAGGAATCTGCTCGTATTCCAGCGGAATACGCCGTTCGAGCGCCAATTCGCCAATGATCGTTTTGCCGTCGTCGGCATAGACCTTGGTAATTTCCGCCGGGCGAAAATCCGCCAAGCCATCCACATCATCGCCGTAACTGCTGACGCCGGTCTGATACGCAAAGGCCAGACCGGTCATCCCGCCAGCGATCAAGGCCAACACAGCCAGGGCCATCAACGAAGACCCGCGCAGGAATGCTTGCAAACGTTCCCACGCGTCTTCCAGTCTTTCACGCCAGGATGAATCAGGGGCGGAACGGCGCGGCGACCTAGGGTCGCCATCAGGAGTCAGAAAAAAGTCATCTGCCATAGCAGGCGAATTATACCAGCCCAAGGCGGTTTTAACTCAAGGCTTGGCGGACGACGAGAAACCGCCGAGCCAGGTCTCTAATTCCTTGCGTCGGCGGCGGCTGAGCTTCAATTGGGTGCCATCGTGCAACGTAATCAGGCTGTCGCCGTGATTTTGGTGCTGACAATCGTGCACGCGCGCCAGATTGACGATGGTCGAACGGTGAATGCGCAAAAATTTCCGCGCATCGAGCCGGGCAGCCAAACTGGCGATGGATTCACGCAAAAGATGCGTTTTTGCCCCGACGTGCAACACGACGTAATAGTCGGCGGCTTCGATCCAATCAATTTCTTCGACGCCCAAAAAGGTGATGCGCCCCCCCGCCTTGATCATCAGCCGGTTCAAAACCGGCCCGGCGTCAGCGGTGATAGTGACGTTTTCGCCGCTGCCCGACGAAATCCGCTGGCGGGTCAGCAACCCGCTCAGCCGCTCGCTGAAATCTTGCGCACGCCCCTGGGCAATACGCGTTTTGGCGCGTTGCAGCGCTTTGTGAAACCGTTCGTCGCTGAATGGTTTGAGCAGATAATCCAGCGCCTGGACTTCAAACGCCTGCAAGGCATAGCGGTCATACGCCGTGACAAAAATGACGGCGGGCATTTCCGCCGGGCCGATTTGTTCCAGCACGGCAAAGCCATCCAGTTCAGGCATTTGCACGTCGAGAAAGACCAGCTCGGGCGCAAGCTGACGAATGAACGCAATCGCTTCGTATCCGTCGGCAGCTTCGCCGACGATTTCGATTTGCGGGTCGCGAGCGCTTAGCAGCCGTATGCCTTCGCGCGCAGGCGGTTCGTCATCCACGATCAGCGTTCGTATCTTTTCCCTGCCCTTGTCCATGTTCTTGCGAAGTTTCTGTCTGAGAACCGTGAAACGGAATCACGACGGTCGCCGTTACGCCCTGCCCATTTTGCAGCGCAAACCGGTGCTGCTCGCCGTAAAGCCTTTCCAACCGCGCTCGTGTATTTGCCAGTCCGACGCCCTGCCCCTCATTGGCGCTGTCAGCGGCAGCAAGCCCCGGCCCGTCATCGCGCACCTGCAAATGCAATTCGTGGCCGACGCGCCGGGCGGTGATTTCGATCAAGCCCGCCGTGACGCGTTGCGAAATTCCATGCCGCACGGCGTTTTCGACCAGCGGTTGCAAAATCAGATTGGGCACACTGGCCGACAAAGTTTCCGGCGCAATCTGCATGCGCACCATCAGCCGGTCGCGAAAGCGCGCCTGTTCGATTTCCAGATACTGTTCGATAAATTCCAACTCCTGTTTCAGCGGCACTTCCTGTTTGTCGGCCTGTTGCAAGGCATGGCGCAGCAAATCGCCAAGCCCAACCAGCATTTGCACGGCGGCATCGTTTTCCTGTTTGCGCACCAACGTCGCAATCGTATTCAGCGTGTTAAAAAGAAAGTGCGGGTGCAACTGCATTTTCAGCGCCTGCAATTGCGCTTCGACCAGTTGCCGTTCCAATTGCGCGGCGGCCAGTTCGCGTTCGCGGTAGCGGCGGTAATAGTTGAACGCCAACCCGCTGCCCAGCACCGCCCAATAAAGCAACAGCTCAAAGTGCAGATGGTTGAGCGCGAAAATTCGATACAACTCGCTGAACGGCGCTTGCCGAAATTCGCCCGCCATCGCCAGCCGCCCAGTCCAGGTAAAAAACGCCAGATGCAACGCCGCCAGAATCAGGCCAGCCAGCGTGTGCACAATCGCGCTGCGCAACCAACGTTGCCGGTCAAACGGAAAGCGACGTCCCAGCCACAACACCAGCGGCGTGAGCAACCCCCAGCCGTACCAACCGACCATTTGCCAGAGCACCAGCATTGAGCGCGAAAACGGACGCTCGCGCTGATAGCGCAGCAACCAGAAATTGTTCACTTCGCTGGCCAACACCAGCCCGACCAGCGTCCAGGCTCCGGCATAGAGCGCCACGCGAAACCAAAACTGTTTTTTTGTGTCTGACTTTTCCATCCGTGCGCCGTCGTTTCGCCAAGCGAGCTTATTCCTGATCGAGCAGTTGAATGCGGCGCAAATGTCGCCCGCCTTCAAACGGCGTTTCCAACCAAATCCGCACGATGTCCAGCGCGGTGTCTTGGCTGATCATGCGTTGACCGAGCGAAATCACATTGGCGTCGTTATGCTGGCGTCCCAACCGGGCGGTGTCTGCATTCCAGCACAGCGCGCAACGCACACCTTTGACGCGATTGGCGGCAATCGCTTCGCCATTGCCCGAACCGCCCAACACGATGCCGCGTTCGGCGTCGCCGCGCGCAACGGCTTCGGCCACCGGACGAATAAAGAGCGGATAATCCACCGCCTCTTCCGAGTTCGTGCCGTAGTCCGTGACTTCGTGCCCTACCCCCAGCAAGTATTGTTTGATCGCTTCTTTGTATTTGAATCCCGCGTGATCCGAACCAAGCGCAATTTTCATGATGCGTCCTCATTGTTGAAGTACGTTTGCCGCCGCGCGCCCTCGAACAAATTCGGCGCGCGCGGCGGCTGGCGTCAATGAATCATACGCACTTTTGGTTCAGGATGTCTTGCGGATCGCCCTGGCCAGCAACACAAATCCCAGCGCGACCAACGCCGCGCCGACGATGACGACAGGTTTTCCGCTCAGCAATCCACCGGCGAAAAGCGAAATGCCGGTGAAAAGAAACAAGCGGCCCGGATTGGCGCTGGCAGATTTTGTCTCGGCAATCATTTGTTGGCTTTCTCCGGTTCGCGCGGCGCTGCTGCCGCCGCTTTCTGCACGGCGCTGGTAATTTCCTGCCACGCAGACGGCGCACTGTGCATGGCGTATGCGCGCTCAACCGTCAGTTTTTCGCGCGCCACGGCATCCATCAACTCTGACAAATACTGCGGCATAAAAAACGAACCGTCAGGCTGACGCTGAATCAAATCCGCCGCATACAACACACGGCGTTCCGGCAAATACGCCATCAACAT
>JAEUQO010000030.1 GCA_016789605.1 Acidobacteriota bacterium | reverse complement strand
CACATCTTCATCAACCACAACAAAAACAAAAAACACCCAACCTAAAAACCATTATACATTTTTATTCCCCGCCCGCCGGGGCCCCCCCCCCCCCACTGAACTTAAAGCAACCAAGATGCCGAAGCAAGGTGAGAAAAAACGCGTAAGTATAAGAAAACATTGCTAAAAGGTCAGCTTTTTAGGGTATAATTGACCCGTTAGCAACGCGATTTTGGGGTCGTAGAAGCGCCTGTAAGTCATTGAAAATAAAGGAAAGAGTCGGCTTAGCCTAGACCCTAGCTACGAACCAAAAGGTCGCACGTTCGAGTCGTGCCGGGCGCATCAAAATTATCAATGAAAAACGGCAGGTGACAGCACCTGCCGTTTTTCATTGATGCGGCCATCTTGTGACACCCTTTTGCAAGACTAATGACAGGTTCGCAACCCGCTTCTCAAGTAATCTCAAGCCCTTGATGCGTTCTCACTGATGCGCAGTGCGTCATCGTGCGATCTTGTGCAAATGGTTGAGCGAGAACGACACGATCAGCACAGGTGTTTTGCCCATCGCAATCCAGTGTGCGTATGCGCGTCAATCAGCCCGGCAACAATCAGCGGCCAGTTCAGCCTGAATCCACGGCTAAAGTTCTTTGAAAATAGCAACAGGTGACTCCAAGACCGCATAAAATCAGGATGCAACCAAAATCCATCTTCTGCGAAAGGAACCACCTGTTGAGTGAATGCGACTGTAGTTGGAAAACCTACAAATTCAATGTCTGTTTCCGCGATCAAACTCTCACCGGCAAGGCAGGCGAGGTCCTGTTGCGGGAGTTTGTCGCTCGAATTGGATTGCCGGAGTTGATTGACGCCGAGCTTCATCTCAAACAAAGAGAGCGCGGCGACCCAGAATCGGAGACTGTTTTGAGCCTTTGTTGGAATGCCATTCTGGGCGGCAGTTTTCTGCTCGACCTGAATGTCCTGCGTGGCGATGCCGGTTTGCGGGAGCTGCTCGGCGTTCAGTCGCTGATGGCTCCGACCACGGCGGGCGAGTTTTTGCGCCGGTTCCACATCGGCAGTCTGGACGATCTGCAACGAATCAATCGGCGCGCTGCCCGCTGTGTCCGGCCCTGGCAAACGAGCGCTCAGGTGGCGATTGATTTGGATGCCTTGCTCTATGAGCAGTGCTCGAAATGCAGGCAAGGTTCGCGGATGAATTACAAAGGCAAGGTCGGTTATTACCCGCTGCTCGCTTTCTGGGCCGAAAAAGGAGAGATGTTGCAGACCCATCTCCAAGCGGGCAACGCGGGAGCAGCGCCCCAAGCGGTCTGGTTTTTGCAGCAGGCTTTGATGGGTGCCCGTATCTTTGCGCGCCGACAGCGAGTTTTACACCTTGCCGCTGCTCGAGTTTTGCGAAGCGCGAAAGATCCGCTACTCGATCACCGCCGACCAATCGCCGGGCTTGATGGCCGAGATCGCTGCTTTGCCTGACAAGGCCTGGCATCGTTAGGCGCCAGTGGAACAAGTGAGCGAATTGCGGTACGCGCCGATGGGGCACGCCGCGCATCGGTACGTCGTCAAGCGGCAGCAAGCCAAAGATAAAAAGAAGGGCTTGCTCTGGCGTTACCACGTGGTCATCACCAACGACCAGCGCCGGAGCGCAAAGAAACTGATGAAGTGGGCCTTGGGCCGCTGCACGATGGAGAACCTGATTAAGGAGCACAAGCACGACGTCGGATTTGAAAAGATGCCGACTCGCAGGTTTCACGCCAACTGGGCGTGGTTGTTGATCTCGCAACTGGCCTGGAATCTGATGGCCTGGTTCAAGCGGCGCTGCCTGCCCGATCCGTGTCGTTCGCTGACGCTCGGCAGCTTGCGTCAGCGGCTGCTCAATGTGACGGAGAAAATTGTTCATCAAGCTCGTCAACTCTTCCTTGTCTTGTCCGACGACAATCTGTTTCAAGACTGGTGGTCTTTCGCGCTCAAGCGGCTCGCTCAATTGAACCCGATCAGTCCTTAACCGTGGATTTGGGCTGAAGCCTGATCTCTAAACCCTAGCTTAATCCCATTACGCTACCGCACTGGAGCGAACACGGCGAGGCCTTCCGTCAGCGGCAGCACCTCCTGAATCAGCGTCAACAAAAACAGTCCGGGTTCTTCCAACATCGGGACGTGTGCCGAACGTTCCAGCGTAATGAAGCGTTTGTGCGGCGCTTCAATCGTCGCGAAAAAGGCTTTCGCCGGTTCATACGGCGTGTGCAGATCGTTACGGCCCATAATCACGATGACGGGCACTTTGAAGGCTTTGCGTTCGCTCGTCTTTTCGCGCGGCGCGGCCTCGGATTGTGCGCGGGCATTTCCCATCACCGTTCGTGAGAACCATTGCGTGGCTTTGGTCTGCGCGTCTACGTCTGCTTGCGTGTATTCGGGCGCCCAATCGGGCAGCGCGAACAACAAATCAAAATTCGGTTTGCCGTACCATCCGCCGTTGAAGTGTCGTGCCCATTTGCGCACCAATAGCGTATCGGCCATCGTGCGATTGGGACCGGGATAGGGCGCGATAGCTTTCAGCTCGCGCAGAGCATCTTCATTTTTCGCATTGGTCGCCAGTTCGAGCAGGCGTTTGTAGATGTATTCTTCACCATTACCGCTGCCGCCTTGCCCTACGCCGACATAAGCGTGCAGCCATTCCGGTCGCCGCTGCGCCAGCGCCATTGCTACCTGCGTTCCGTAGGAGTACCCCATCACGACAATCTTTTCCTTGCCCAGCCGTTTGCGTAACCAAGACGTCAACTCTTCGGCATCGGCGATGATGCGTTCGGTTGCCATCGTAGGCTTGAGCGCTTCGCGGTCAGCAGTGACGGCGTTTTTGCCAACGCCGCGCTGATCCCATTGCACGACGGTGAAGAAATCTTCCCACGGAGCCTGATAAGCCCACGTCATCGGCATCATCGGTGTGCCGGGGCCGCCGTGAATGAACAATAACACCGGATTGGCGCGATTCAATCCGCGAATCGAAACCCACTGGCGCGTGCCGCCGATGGAGACTTCTTCCAGCGCATCAATGCCTTCAGGCGTATGAATCTTGCGCAGCTCGGCCAGCCGCGCCGTGATGTAATCCCGGCTGGGAACCGGTGTGCTGGCTGGCGCAGGCGTTTGCGCCAGGAGCGACAATGCCAGCAGACAAAGCGTCGCTGTGATGCCGATAGAGAATCGGATAGTACAAGCTGTTTTCATAGCTTTCCTTCTTGATAATGCGCTAAGTATGTTTTTTGCTCCGCGGTGAGCGGTTGTTCGTCAAAGGAAAGGGCGAACCATATTTCGTTTTCCAGCCAGAAACGATAAATGAACTCCGTGAACGTAGCTGCACAAAACCAGAGCGGTTCGTCCATCAGTTTGATCGCGTCTTTTCTGCAGGTGGCATATTCATCATCGTCGTCATCTGACGCTTCTTCTACGTTAAAACCATAGGCATCAAATGACGTATATATATCGTGGTCGCCGGAGGCCTTCACGAGAATGTACCAATGGCAACACCACTGTGAATCAGACAAAAAGTGAATGAGATACCCGTCATCCGCGTCTATCACTTTAATCGCGCGGTCAGCCAAATCCAGGTAGCAGTCTGTGCAGGATCGAATTTTCTGATGCCAAGCTGGCGTGCTGATGAATTGCTCAAACGAAATCGGCAGTTGAAATCCAACTTGAGCAGCGATCTTCGACAGTTTCCCCAAGTCAGGCTTGCTTCCATCAGAATAGCCACTTTCAGCCAAAGAGCCTTCCTGATTAGGACTGGAATCCAACCATTGCCAATCAGTTTCGGAGGTTATCTGAATGTCGGGCAAGTCATCATAAGAAAACAAAGAGTAGGTAGCAGGTTGCGGGTGATCGCGATACCTCGGCAAATCGTGCGCGATCCATCCTCGTTTTACTTCAGCCACGATTTCATTCATTTTCGTTTCACTCTGTTTTTGCAATCGCCCTGCGTAACACACGTCCGGGCTTTTCACCGGTCAGTGCGCCGTTCTGAATCACCGCCGAGCCATTCACCAGCAGATGGACTACGCCAGCGGCGTAACGATGGGGTTCGGTGTAAGTCGCGTGATCCTGAATTTTCTCCGCATCAAAGACCACGACATCGGCAAACATTCCTTCGCGCAACAAGCCGCGTTCGCGCAGGCGCATTTGTTGCGCGGGCAGGGAAGTCATACGGCGTCTTCCAGCGTCAACACTTTTTGTTCGCGCACGTATTGCGCCAGCACGCGCGGGAACGCGCCGTAACTGCGCGGATGCGGAAAGCCCTGTTCCCAGCCAACCAAATCGCCGTCCGTTTCAATCATCGCCCAAGGATGTCGCAATAACCTGATGACATCGGCTTCGTCCATCGCGTGAAAGATGCCTTCAAAACCGCCTTTGAGTTGCAATTCGATCAGCGCCTTGATGCCGTTCGCCAGCGTCGGCGCTTGCTTGCGACCGCGCACGTAATCGGCCAGCGTGCGTCCGTTGTAACGCTGATCGGCGGGCAACACGCGAAATTGCACGCTGGTCAAATCGCGTCCCGCCATCATGGGGAAGATCGCGCGCATCTCGTTTTCCATTCGTCGTCGCGTAGCAGGATCAGCCACACGGCCGGCAAACGCTTCTTTGCCGTCAGCCAGCGCCCATGCCGGAAACATAATGTCCGAGATCGTGCTGAAGGCCGTGTACGGATAAACATCGTGCGTGACATCCAGCTCTTCGGCGCGCGCGGCGTCAATCAACGCCAGCGTCTGTTTTGTCCAGCCGTAATGCGCCGCGCCCGAAGCTTTGTGGTGATTGATCTGCGCTGGAATGTGGGCTTCGCGTGCGATGCGAATGGTTTCCTGAACGGCTTCGATCAGTTGCGGGCCTTCGTCGCGCATGTGCGTGACGTAAACGCCGCCGTATTTGGCCGCGACTTTGGCGAGTTCAATGACTTCCTCGGTTTTGGAAAAAATCGCCGGAACGTATTCCAGCCCCGTCGCCAGCCCCAGCGCGCCCTGTTGCATCGAAGCTTCGACCAGTGCCTTCATCTTTTCGAGTTCGGCAGCCGTCGGCGTGCGGTTCTCTAGCCCCATGACCTGTTTGCGCGTCCACGTATGCCCGGCGAAAAAGCCGACATTCGGCGCGATGCGCAGGCTGGCCGCGTATTGATCGAGCGGCCACGGCTGATCCTGTGAATGGTTCGTCGCCATGATCGTCGTGATGCCTTGCCGCAAGAAGTTTTCGGCCAGCGGATATTCGTGCAGCTTCACTGCAACGTGCGCGTGGCTGTCAATAAAGCCCGGAGCAATTGTCAGTCCCGTCGCATCAATGACTCGCGCGGCTTGTTCAGCGGCGATGCCTGCGCGTTCGATCTTTGCGATGCGGTCGCCTTTGATCGCGACATCGGCGCGAAAGCGCGCTGCGCCGGAACCATCCACAACCGTGCCGCCACGCAACAAAATGTCATACGGCTTTTGGACGGCAATAACTCCTCCACGAGGAGACACGAAGAGACACGAAGAAAGAGCGATCAAGAGCAACAGTACCGTTGCTCTTCTTCGTGAAACTTTGTGTGGCTTCGTGGAGAAAAGCATCTGATGAACTTTATTGATCGGCGCGCAGAATTTGTTCGGCATAAGCTTCCGCCGCTGCTGCGGTCGTCGTTTTTTCCTGCGCCGCAAGGTCATAAACTGCGAGCAGCGTGTCGTAAATCCCGGCGATGCGCTGTTCCAGCCGGGCGGACGATTCGCCCAGCAGATAGGCTCCGCCGCTAATGATACCGCCCGCGTTGAGAATGAAATCAGGCGCGTACAGAATGCCGCGCGCTTCGATGGCTTGTGCAGCGGCCTCGTCGTGTAATTGATTGTTGGCGGCTCCCGCGATGATGGCCGTTTGCAAACGCGGGATGGTTTGCTCGTTGAGGATTCCGCCCAGCGCGCAGGGCGCGAAAATATCCACCGCTGCATCGTAAATTTCTTCGGGCGCAACGGCTACAGCTTCGCAATCGCGCGCACAAGCAGCCGCGCGCGCCGCATCCACATCCGTCACGATCATCCGCGCGCCTGCTTCTTTCAGCAGCAGGGAGAGTGCGAAACCTACATTGCCGCAGCCTTGAATGGCCACAGTCCTGCCGCGCAAATCATCGCTGCCCCAGCGTTGTCGCGCCGAAGCCTGTATGCCGCGCAACACGCCGCGTGCCGTCCACGGTGAAGGATCGCCCCCGCGTCCGGCAAACCCTGCGACAAAGCGAGTTTCCTGCGCGGCGATTTCCATATCCGCCGGACTGGTGCCGACATCTTCGCCAGTGATGAAACGGCCCTGAAAACTTTCGACGAAACGTCCGTGCGCGCGAAACCAGGCGGCGCGGTCAAGCTGGCGCGCATTGCCGATGATGACCGCTTTGCCGCCGCCGAAGGGCAATCCGGCTGCCGCGTTTTTGTATGTCATGCCGCGCGCCAGACGCAGCACGTCGGCCAAGGCATCATCATCACTTTGATAATTCCAGAAGCGCGTGCCGCCAATGGCTGGCCCCAGCTTCGTGCTGTGAATCGCAATGATGCCGCGATAGCCCGTGGCCGGATCGCGCATCGTCAAGACTTTTTCGTAGCCTTCCACCTCAATTGTCTCAGCGGCAGGGATGTTCATGTTTTGCTGTGTCATAAATTGCGCTGCCTTCAATTCATTCAGCCATCGGCTTCGCCAGATACGCGCGCGGGTCCAGTTTGCGCAGGACGCTGTCAATCCCGTCACGGTTGAAGCCTTTGTATCCGTCGTTGCGTTCGATGTTTTCGAGGTGCGTCACGATTGATCCATTCAGCCGCAGGCTCTCCGCTTCGGCGGCGCCGATATGCCCGGCGGCTTCCAGCGCGTCCACCCGGCGAGGATCAACCGCAGCCCAGTCACCCGTAGTCAGTTCCTGATAGAGATGCGGGAAGTCAGAGAAGGGAGCCATAAACCGCAGCCCTTCCCGTTCGAGTTGAGCGCGCAATGCCCGTTGGTCATAAAGCCCGGCGACGTGGTTGAGTCCTGCTTCGAGGATAGATTCGCCCAGCAATTCTGACAGCAATCCGGCACGCCTGTGTTTGGGCAACTCAGGCAAATGGTCGTGCGCGAAATCTATCGTCAACTCTTCCGGGGCCAAATCAACATCCGCAAAGATCGTCGAACCGATGACAGGCTGTTCCAGCACCTGACTGCCCCAACCGGCAAGTTCACCGGCATACAACATTTCCCGCAACTCGTATCCGAGTTTTTCCAGCACGCGAATGGTGTGCTGGAAATGCCTGCGAGAACCGTCGTACGTGTGGTGGTCAATGTTGGCCCAACCGATGCCGACCGCATCCTGCCGCTGTTTTTGCAGGCGCCCCGACGGACAGCGCCGCATCCAGTAATCCCGCTCGGCCTTGAGCCACAGATCGCAGGCCCAATGCGGGCCGAGATCGGCGACGGCTCGCTCAACCAACGCTTCCGTATGTGCCAGCCCGGCTTCGACAGTGTCGAATTCCCGGCGTCGTGATTTCAGCGCATTCAAATGCACACGCGCGCCCCGAATGAGTTCAGCGGGGACAGCAGGAACATCGAACCCTGCATAGCCGTTGCGCTCGACGATTCCGATGGCGATGCCCGGCTCACGCGCCACGAACGCGCGGCGCAACGGGCCGTGTGGCGAACCATCAACTTCTATCGCATTCCCAGTTGCGGCGGCGAAAACATCCATGGATTCAACTCGCAACCAGAGCGCAAACTCCGTGCTTTCCAGCACAGGCGGAAACATGCCGTTCGGGTTGCGGCGTACGCCTTCCGCATCGGAAACCCAGCCCGCTGCGGCCAACCGTGCCAGGTCGTCATGCTCCGCAATCTCGATGTGGTCTACGATGTCGCGCACACACACGCCTGTCGCTTCGAGCAGGTGTTTCGCGTAGTTTCGCAAGAACGCTGAACGCTCGTCTGCCAGACGTAGAATGTGTTTGAGTACCTGCTCGGCGACGGGTTGAGGCGCCCAGGCGCGGTCGCGGTAATTTTCGTGTCCTTGATGGCTCATCCTGATTCCTTTTTTCGATGGTTACTCCGGCTGGATTTGATCGTTGCGCGTATCCCGTTGCAACGTCAGCCAGCACAATTGCAGACCGCATTGGTAGGCGTTGCCATCCGTCGCGAGGCTTTCGATACACCTGCGAATACGATGACGATTGGACCATCGCTCGTCCCAACCAGCAATGCGTCACATTTTACCGGCACTGAAATCAAGAAACGTACTGAGCAGGAGGAGGCGACGCTTCCCTTATTGCCTTGGCTCTATTGTCTCTTCCTCATTTTTCGCCATCAATCGCGCTCGCAGCAAACACAGCGCGATAAAATTCCCAGTTGCGTTCGCCAAGCCCGGAAAGCAACGCTAGCGTATCGTGTCCCACGCCCGGCACGACGATGTATTCGCGCGCGATGCCCAGCTGGGTCAAATGCGCGGCGAAGTCACGGCTCTGCGGCAACGTGTCGTCGTTGTCTCCGATGACGACGCGCAATCGTGTAGTGCGGCGTCCCTCCGTAGCGTACTTTTCGGCAAGCCGCCAGGGGCTTTGCGCCTGAAAATAAGCGAGATCGCCGCCATATGCGTTTAGCAGAATCATATCGCGCAGCTCGGGATCGGCAATGGCTCGCGGCCCGGAGAAATCCAGATCGAGTGGCCCTCCGGCCAGCATCGAAACGGCGCCGAATACGTCTGCGAACTTGAAGCCCCAGCGCCCCGCGCCATAACCGCCCATGCTGAAACCTTCGACGAGTCGGCCTGCGGGTGTGGCAATTGTGCGAAAGTTAGCGTCTATCTGCGGCAACAGTTCGCGCACAGTGACGGTCTCTACCGGCAGGCTGCCATCTTTTGCGTCGCACCACATGCCGGTGGGAAAGCTGTTCGGAAATACGACCAGCACTGGCGGCATTCTTCCCGTGCGGATCGCATTGTCAAAAAACGCCCGTAACGGCCCGATGCCCGGTAGTCCGCCGCCAGTTCCGTGCAGCCAGTAAAGCACCGGAAAACGCCGCTCGCGTTGCAGGTCGTATTGTTCCGGCGTGTAGATGTGATAACTCACCAGCGATTTGACGGTGTCGCTGTAAAACGTGCGGTACTGCACGCGCGGCGCATTGACGGCGGGCGTCGTCCATTGCGTACGAATGACGGCTTGCACGCTGTTGGCCGCCATGCCTTCGACGCGCAGTGTCACGCTTACCGTGCCACGCCCGATGATGGCGCGAGGCAGCAGGATGTTGATCTGATCGAGTCCGGCAAAACCATCCAACGCACCCGCGAAAAAAACGTCCGTTTCGACCGCGCCGACGCGGGCCGTCACCGCATTGAGTGCGCGGCGCAAACGAAAACCCGTTCCGTAAAGCACCAGATATATGCGGTCGCTCTCCGGCCCCATCTCGATCGGGGCCGCAACGAATTGATTCTGCGCAGGCACGAATTGCGCAATCGGCTCGTAGCTCTGCGAGCCGTCAGCCCGGATGCGCAAGGCCAGGGCCGCCGCCAGTCCGCGCCCGCTGCCATCTGCCGTGAACAGGCCGGGCGCGACCGCGGCAATCTGAGCGACACCACTGCTGACCGAGCCGTTGCTGCTGGTGACGATGATCGTAGCTGCGCCCGTCGCCATGCCGGCTGGCATCTGGTAATTGATCTGCGTGGGCGAAACATAGAACAGTGGCGCGAGGTGCTCGTTGTTGGCGCTGTCGCGGATGCGCACAGTTGTGCCCGCCAGCGTCGTTGGCAAAGGCAGGCCCGACGCTGCCTGAGTCGCAGTCGCCAATCCTGTGCCGAACGCAGCGACAATGGATTCAGGCGCGAGCGCCGCGTTGCCATAGCTTGCGGCAGAGACGTTGACGAGATTGGGTTGCTGTACGGCGCGCGCCGGCATCGACCAGCCAAAACACGCCGACAAAAGAAGGAATAGGCAAAAAGGTTTCATACACATTGGAGTTTGACGAACCCGGCCTGGCCGAAAAAGGATTGCCGGAATCTTCACAACTGCTTTCGCGCTTATTGCGACAATCCATGACGCAAGAAAAATTCGACCAGCATTGCCCGAAGCATTCAGGTCACGCAAAGTGTTACCGATGATGGCTTCGCCCACATATTGCGATCCGCCCGGTCAGGTATGCCCGCCGTTCGTCATCGCACAGAAGATGACTTCGCTTTGGCAGCGCGCGCGTCGAATAAGGCGTAGTCTACTCTGCGTATATTTGATCGTTGCGCGTATCCCGTTGCAACGTCAACCAGCGGCGGCAACCATAGGTGTGAAACCAGCGCTCGGCGCTGACGCCTTCAACATTGTTGCGCATAAACGCGCGGTCAAGGTCGCGCGCATCGGCATCGGTGAGCGTTTCTGGCACGACCGGAATTTCACCATATATGAATTCTTGAATCGGTCGCGCGCCACAGTTAGGGCAGGGAATTTGAATGTTCATGCGTTGTTCCTCAGTGCGTACCCGCTGAGCCGCGATCCGCCATCGTGCGATCCTGGGCAAAACGATTGAGTGAGAACGGCGCAATCAGCGCAGGTGTTTTGCCCGTCGCAATCAATTCCGCCATCTGTTCGCCGCCTGCTGGAATGGCTTTGAACCCCCACGTTCCCCAACCCGTCGTGAGGTAAAATCCCGGCGCGCCCGACTCACCCATGATCGGCGAATAATCAGGACTCATATCGCACACGCCTGTCCATTGCCGCAGGATGCGCAAATCGCGCAGAAACGGCAGCAGCGTCATGGCGCGAAACCCACAGCTTTGCAAAAAGTGATGGCCGGATTGATAGGAATAACTCGGCTGCCGATCAATCTCCGCGCCTATCAGCATTTCGCCGCGTGCGGTTTGCGAAGCGTAAAACAGCAGGCTGGATGATGCCACCATCTGATCGAACGCCAGCGCGTAATGATTGGTCACGAATGCCTGCAGCGGATGCGTGCGAATCGGCAGACGCACGCCCGCCATTGCCGCCAGCGCAGTGACGTGACCGCCAACCGCCGACACAACCAGACTTGCGGCAATGGGGCCGCGCTCTGTTTCCACGCCGACCACGCGGTCGCCGTCTTTCAGCAAACCCGTAACTGCCGTGCGTTGATGGACGTGAACGCCACGCCGCATCGCGCCTTCGGCCAATGCCCAGACAACGCGGTCATGGCGCGCGCTTGCCCCGTCCAGATGATATGACGCGCCCAACACCGGCCAGACGCCGCCGCCCGTCAGATCAATCTGTGGACAGATTTCCTTGATCTGTTGCGGCGTGACGAATTCGGTGCGCGCGCCGAACGCCGTATTAACTTCTGCGCGCGCGCGTTCAGCTCGGACGCCTGCCTCGGTATGCGCGACCCACAACAGACCTTTGCGTTTGTGCATCACCCAGCGGTCGGTTTCGGATTCGAAATTTTGATAGAGTTCGACGCTGCGTTGATAAAAGCGCACGGCTTCGGGAATGCCGTAATTCGAGCGGATGATTGTCGTGTTGCGCCCTGAATTGCCTGAGCCAATGTATTTGCGTTCGAGCACGGCGACATTCGTGATGCCGTGTCGCGTTGCCAGGTAATACGCCGTTGCCAACCCATGCCCGCCGCCGCCGACAATCACCACATCGTAGCTGCGTTTCGGCTCGTGCCATTGCAGTTCGATTTTTCGTTCGACGAATTCGTTCATGCCAGACGCTCCTCCAAATCGGCCGCGAACGGCGCAGGCACGATGAACAACACGCGCCCAGTCTCGAACCACAATTTCAGCGGCAAGCCCGCGACTGCGCCCTGGGCAAAGGCTGGTCGTTGGCGCGGAAGCTCCCATTCGCAAGCGCGTTCGAGAAAATCCAATGCCTCTGCTGTCGCCAGCCAGACCGAAGCTAATCCGGTTTCAGCAACGACAATTGCGTGCAGGTCGTAGGGCAGGATTAAATCCTGCCCTACATCGGCCAGTACGATCACTTCATCCGGCGCAACGCGCAGAACCACCGCAACCGCAGGCCACGCGACCGCATCCAGCGCCGCTGGCGTCGCCACAATTCGCGTTGCAATCATTGGTTCAAGCGCGGGCACGAGTTCCCTCCGGGTCATAAAATGGCGTCGGCACACGGCGCGCGAATCGTCCATTGATCGTGACTTCGTCGGGCAATGCGCCATCGAATAAATTCAGCCAGCCGAGCATCACACTTTTGCCAAGCACCGGTGACCAGGTGCTTGATGTGAGATAACCAGCATATTCGTCGCCATGCCAGAGCACTGCGCCTTCCGCTGGCGCATCGCCTTCCATCTCGAAGCCGACAAGCTGGCGATTGAGCGGAATTTTGTTCGTGCGCAAGACGGCTTGCTTGCCAACAAAATCAGTCTTGTCGAGTTTCACCGCCCATTCGTGATTCAAGCGGCGCGGCGTTGAGTCAAAATCCGTATCCTGCCCGACAATGAGATGGCCTTTTTCCAGGCGCAGTTTCAGCAAGGCTTCCAGCCCGTGCGGGCGAATGCCGAGGTCTGCGCCGAATTCCAGCAGTCTGCGCCACAACGTGACCGAATCCGCCGCCGCGTGATGCAATTCATACGACAACTCACCTGTGAAACTCAGGCGAAAGACGCGACAGGCAATGCCTGCAACCGTCGTGTGCTGGTGATGCAAATACGCAGGCGGATCAACCAGTCCAGCCCGTGCCAACAGTTCTTTCGCACGCGGCCCGGTTACATTGATGGCGCTGAGCGACATCGTCTGGTTCAAAATGCGCACATCCAGCCCTCACGATTCCGCCCAATCGCGCACCCATAATTCTGCAAACGTTGCGCCTCCGCTCGTGAACGTTAGCGTGAAACGTGTTTCGTCAATACGGCTGATCATCCCGTCATCCAGCACATAGCCGCGATCATCCAACAACAATACATAGCGTGACCGCCCCGGTCTGATCGTCTCGACTCTGGTCGGATACAAACGCTCAAGCAATGCGAGCGCGTCCGGCCCTGACACAATCATTTTGCCGAGCGTGCTGACATCGCCGAGCGAGACGGCTTCGCGCACTGCCGCGTATTCCGCCCACACATCGCCGTAATTCCACGGTCGCCACCAGCCGCCCATTCGTTCCATTTGCGCGCCCAAGCGCCGATGCTCTGCGTCAAGCGGTGTGCGCGGCGTCGCCTGATGAAACGCGCCCGCCGCGACTTCGCCCATCGTCAATTGCCGCGTGACGGGACGCGCGGTGAACGGCGGTTGCAGGGGGGCGCCGTTGCGGGTGAGAAAACTGCGAATGTGCGGAATGCATACCGCGCCCTGACACGTGCCCGTGCCCGCCAGCGTTGCGCGTTTGACAAGTTCAAGTTCGTGAAAACCGCGCGCACAAACAGACGCGAGATCATCAACCACAACGTTGGAGCAGTGACAGACGATGCCCGCGCTGGGGCAAGGCGGAATGTCCGAAGCGCGCGCGGCGTCGCCAATCGCGCGGATATTCAGCCCCGCGCCCATGCGCACGAGCGCATCGCGCGGTTGCAATCCCAACGCGACTGCAACCGTGTCGCATTCGATGCGGCGTTCGCTGCCTGTTGCCTCGCGCACGACAACGGCAGACACGTGCGTGTTGCCTTCAAAACGCACAAGCTCGCCTGCAACTGATTGGGCTTTGATTCCAGCTTTGATTCCAGCTTTGATTTCCTTTGGCGGCGTGCCAATGGCAACGACTCGACCGAGGTCAATACCTGCTGTGACCAACTGTGTGGCGGCGCGCGCGGTGACGATGCCTGCCAGTTGATTGCCGGGCGCAACGGGATGAATTTCCGCCGCGCCCGTCGCAACTATGATTTCCTTGCGCGGATGCACGTGCAGCATTCCATCCTCGGTGCGTGCGACGACGAGCGGGCCGGGATAGACGCCAATCACTTCCTGTCCGTCACTGGTATCGAGCGTGATGACGTGCCTGTCAGCATTGCGCGCTTCGTTGGCGGCGGCTTGTCCTGCCGCGCCTTGCCCAATCACTACGACATCACAAAACAGATTGCGAGCGGTGACGGCATCCGCTGGCTGATCGTTTGCGGGCAACGGAGGCAATTGATCGAGCGGCTGGCGTTCGATGTTCATTCCGGCGCGCGCTTTGGTCTGGCACGTGCGCACATACGCCACGCCGTCCACCGTTGCCAGGCAATGCGGGCAATCTCCGGCTAGACACAGACAGCCACCGAACTCGAACCCTGCGCGCAGCATCGCCACCAGCGCGCTGTCCCCAGCGGCAAATTCAACCGGCGTTTCATCAACCATCATTTGTTGTGTCATTGAGTCGCTCATACAAAAATCCGCAATCTTACCGCCCGGTTGCCTGCCGCAGCACGCGCAGGAAATTGCCGCCGAGAATTTTGCGAATGTCTGCTTCCTTGTAGCCGCGTTCGAGCAAACCTTTGGTGATTTTCGGCATGTCGCTCACATCATTCATTCCTTCCGGCGTGGGAATCATATCCAGATCGCTGCCAATGCCGACGTGGTCAATGCCCGCGATTTTTACGGCGTGGTCAATGTGATCGAGCAGGCGCGCGAACGGCGGGCGCGGAATGCCCGGATCGTCGAGCAGTTTCAATCGCTCGGCGGCGACGCGGTCAAGGTCTTCGGGCGCAATCTGTTTCTTTTCATTGATCGTGGCGAGGATGTCGTTCTGCATCGCATTCATCGCGTCAAGGTATTTCTGATCCACGAAGCCGGAGAAAAAGTTGATGCCGATGACGCCGCCGTTTTTGGCAATCGCCTTGAGTGCTTTGTCCGACAAATTGCGCGGATGATTGCATAGCGCCAGGCACGACGAATGCGAAGCGATGACGGGTTTCGTCGAGACTTCCAGCACGTCCATCACCGTGTCTTCCGAAACGTGCGAAACATCCACGAGCATGCCCAGGCGATTCATCTCGCGCACGACTTGCCGCCCGAAATCATTCAGCCCGCCCCAGCGTGCCTTGTCCGTGGACGAATCCGCCCAATCGTTCGTATTCGAATGCGTCAACGTCATATAGGTTACGCCGAGCCGATGAAACATTCGCAGCAGCGCGAGATCATTCTGAATCGCGTGGCCGCCCTCAATGCCCATCAGCGCCGCCAGCTTGCCCGAAGCGACGATGCGTTCCAGATCAGCGGCATTGCGCGCAAGTTCGATGCGGTCAGGGTACTTGTTCAGCACGCCGTACATAGCGTCAATCAATTGTAGCGTGCGCCGCGCGGCGTGATGCGGCGCATACATCGGGTCGGGCCAGATGGCAAAAAACTGCGCGTCCACGCCGCCTGCTTTCAGGCGCGGCAAATCGGATTGTCCGTTGGTTGAGCGTACGCCGAGGTCTGCGCCCTGCATCAACACGCGCTGCAAGGTGTCCATGTGCGTATCAATCACCAAGGCTTGGCGATGAAGCTCGGCGGCGCGGCGTTCGATGTTCGTGGTTGTCTGCTGGCCGGAAGTGGTGACGATCAACAGCAAGGTGAGTACGAATAAAGTAATGAACCGATGCATGGCGTTCCTTTCAACTATTTCAACCTGAGCTCGGGAATCAGGTTGCCTCAAATTGCCTTGTCGAGGAATTCGCGGACGACTGGTACGATGGTCGCGGGTTCGAGTCCGACGCCGTGTCCTTTGCCGGGGATTTCGCTGACACGCCAGCCCAATGCTTCGAGTTCCTTGCGTCGTTCCCGAATCGTTGCGGCATATCCGACCGTGACGCCGCCCGTGGTCGTGACGGAATCCGCGCCATAAAACACCAGCTTCGGAAATTTGAAACCTGTATTGGCTTTGGCTTCGGGCCAGTTCTGCACGCTTTCATAAAACGTGACCCATTGCAGGTACTGCTCTTTGTTGCGCAGCACCTGCATCGAACTCGGCGAAGGGTTCGGCAGGTTCGTGCGCGCGGCCTGCAACATTCCTGCGTAATCGCCGCCAAGCGGAGGCCATCCGCCAATCACGAGCGCGGACAAGCGTTTCGTGCGTGAAGCCATTTGCAGACCAGCAGCCGCACCCCACGCATAGCCCCAATATGCGAACTGTTTGAATCCGGCGGCATCTGTGACGCTGAGCAGATCGGCGCTGACGCGCTCCGCCGTTAGTTCCGTCGCAGGCGTCGTGCCGCTTTTGCCGATGCTCGGATAATCCGCCACCAGCACGCGGTAACGGTCGGTCAGCCGATCCAGAAAGCCATTCAACACGCCAGCCTGCTGCGCCCCGAAAATCTGCGCGTAGGAGGCAAAAATCGGGAAGCCCAGAAACAGCGGTTTGCCTTTCGGATTGCCATGAACTTCGTAATGAATTTGTCCGATACCGACTTTGCCTTCTTTCAACAGCTTGTTGCCGCTCTGTTGCGCGAAGCCCGTCGTGAAGCCCGCGACGCTGAGCGCTGCCTGCTGTAAAAAATCTCTTCGTTGCATGAATTCTTCCTTTCGAGAAAAAGCCTGATGAATGTTTCAGCTTGCCTGATCGAGAAACGCGCGCAGCGGAGGCAGGATCGCCGCCGGATCGAGCATGACGCCGGTATCGCGGTCGGCAAGTTCCTGCACGCGCCAGCCCGCTTTTTCCAGTTCCGGGCGGCGCGCGCGTAAAGTGTCAGACAGCGTCAATGGATGGCTGCCGACCTGTAAGAAGGTTTTCGCTGCATACAAGGCCAGACGCGGGCACCGGATGCGGGCCACAGCCTGCGCTTCCGGCCAACCGAGTAAACTCTGATGATAGGTCACCCATTGGGCATATTGCTTTTTGTCGCGCAATAACGGCATCGCGCGCGCAGGCGGGTCAGGCGCGCTCTCGCGGGTTCCTTCATACATTTCCCGGTATGGCGCGCCGAGCGGCGGCCAGCAACCGCAGACAAGCGCTGTGATGCGCTTGCTGCGCGAAGCGAGCAACAAGCCATTCATCGCGCCCCATAAAAATCCGCCGTAAGCAAACCGCTTGAATCCCGCGGCATCCGCCACGCTGAGCAAATCCGCGCAGACACGATCCGCCGTCAGTTCCGTCACAGGCGTCGTGCCGCTTTTGCCGATGGTCGGATAATCCACCAGCAACACGCGGTAACGATCTGTCAGCCCGTTCAAATACCCGGTTTTGATCGGCGCCATCCTGTCACCGAAAATTTCGGCGTAAGACGCCATAATGGGATAGCCGAGAAAGAACGGCTTGCCTTTGGGATCGCCATGTACTTCGTAATAAATCCGGCTCTTTCCGACATAGCCGGATTGAAACGCGCGGCTGGCGGGTTGCGTGCGGAGCGCCAGACTTGCGGTTGTCAGTGCCGCGCCCTGCATAAAGTCTCTGCGGTTCAT
>JAEUQO010000021.1 GCA_016789605.1 Acidobacteriota bacterium | reverse complement strand
TGCGTCCAATGCGCGCACAATCGTCAACGCCTGGCGGTAATGTTCGACGGCTTGCGCGGGCTGGGTGAGTGTCAGAATGTCGGCTACCAACCCGTGTCCGCCTGCGACATCCAGTTGCGCGCGAACGTTTTTCGTTTCAGGTGCGGCAATGCGTTCGGCCAGCGCCAACGCTGCGCGGTAATGTTGCAACGCCGTTTGCGGTTCACCCAAATTGATAAAGCGCGGATTGCCTGAAAGATTGCCCAGCCAAATCAGGGCAATCATACGCACACGCAAATAAAACGTATCTTCGGCATGCCGGGGCAGCAATTCATCAATCAACGTCAGCGATTGGCGGAAATGCATCATTGCGCCATCCACATCGCCGGTTGCGGCCAGCGCTTCGGCTACGCGTGGGTGATCCAATGCCAGCCCCAGTTGCGCGCGGTCGCCCGGAGACTCAGCCGCGCGGCGTTCGCTAATCCGCAAGCCCTGGCGATAAATGGCGAGGGCGTTGACGGGATCGCCAGAATCCAAATAGGTATCGCCCAGACGAGCGTAACAGTTTTGCAGCAGCCGAATGTCTTCAGCCTCGCGGGTTTGTCGTTCCAGCGTTTCGGCGGCGGCGAGCGCTTGTTTTAGCGTCGCCTGTGCGGCTGCTTGCCCGGCGGATTGCGCCTGCAACGCGCCCAATTTGAAATAGCTTTCGGCCAGCAGCCGTGCCATTTTCACATCGGTGTTACCCCTGCGCTGAAGCTGTTGTGCCAAGGCCAGACTTTTTTGATAGCTCTGCATCGCTTCTCGCGACTGGCCAAGATTGAAGTCCCAGGGATCACCCTGCACATCGCCCACCTTTTGATAAGCCACAGCCAGCTCCCATTCGAGTTGCGCATCACCTGTGGCATCGGGCACCAGACTGTCCAAATATTCCTGGGCGGTTTTGGCCACCAATCCGCGCGCTTCGACGGTGCCGGGCACATTCTGAATTTTGTCGTGAAAATCGAATAAGAACGTATTCGACAATTTGCGGACCTGAGCAAAGCGTCGTTCGGCACGTGCGCGCTCGCGCGTCACGCGCACGGTTTGCACCGTCATCGTCACTGCGAGCAGCGCCAGCAAGGTCAGCATCACGATTCCGGTTTTGTGCCGCCGCACAAATTTGCTGGCCCGATAACCGAGCGTGTCCTGACAGGCCGTGACCGGCAAGCCGGTCAAATAGCGGCGAATGTCTTCGGAAAACTGTTCGACCGATTGATAGCGACGCGCGGGTTCTTTGCGCAACGCCATCAGGATGATGTTGTCCAGATCGCCTTCCAGTTGGCGCGCCAGTTTGGCGGTGTTGCCAGTTTGCTGGCGTGCGGCCTCACTTGGGCGCACGGCTTCGGTGTCGCAAACGACGCGTTCGATTTCCAGCGGCGTAAAGGTTTCAAACTGATAGGGACGCCGACCCGTCAGCAATTCATACAGCACCACGCCCAGCGAATACACATCCGTTGCGGTTGTGATGGCTTCGCCGCGCACTTGTTCTGGGCTGGCGTAATCGGGCGTCATCAACCGCACCGAAGTTTCCGTACGCGTATTGGCTTCGCGCAAATCCGACGTGAGCAATTTGGCGATGCCAAAATCGAGCAGTTTGGGAGTTGGGGCTTTGCCTTCGGCGGCATCCGACACGAGGATGTTGCTGGGTTTGAGGTCGCGATGGACGACCAGTTTTTGGTGTGCGTGTTGTACGGCGGCACACACGTCGCGAAAGAGCCGCAGCTTTTGCGTCAGCGAAAGCTGCTGACGTCGGCAATAGTTTGTGATCGGTTCACCGGTGACCAGTTCCATCACGAAATAGGGCAAACCGTCAGCGGTCGTGCCGCCGTCATACAGCCGCGCGATATAGGGATGTTCGAGCGAAGCCAGAATCTGCCGTTCGCGCAAAAAACGGTCGCGCACAAAATCCGTATCCATGCCGCGCTTGATAAATTTCAACGCGACGCGCTGTTGAAATTGCGCATCGTCGCGCACGGCTTCATAGACCGCGCCCATGCCGCCGTGCCCAATCAGGCGCGTCACCAGATACGGGCCGATGTGTTTTCCGGTCAGGTCTTCCTTGGGTTCTGACGTTAATGACACCGCTGCACCGGCGATCGGTTCTTGCAAAAAGTCGTCGGCGGTGTCGCGCGCCAGCAGCGAAAGCACCTCGCGGCGCAACTCTTCGTCGCCGTGGCAAACGCGCGTCAGCAAGGCTTCGCGTTCGACAGCAGGGCGATCAACAACCGTGCGGAATAATTCTTCGATCTGGCGCCAGCGTTCCGGGGTCATATGGCAAAAACTCTTATCCTTCCATTTCGCGGCGCAACCAGGCGCGCGCCAAACGCATTTCGTGTCCAATCGTCGCCACTGACAGGTTCAGGGCGGCGGCGGTTTCTTCCACGCTCAGCCCGGCGAAATAGCGCAACTCGATGATGCGTACTTTGCGCTCGTCAAATTTCGCCAAGGCAACCAACGCTTCGTCGAGCGCGACCAGTTCGGCGGCTTTTTCATCGGAAAAGGTCAGCGCGTCTTCGAGCGAAAATTTCTGTGCGCCGCCGCCGCGTTTGTCTGCGGCACGCGTGCGAGCGTGTTCGACCAGAATCTGACGCATCAATTGCGCCGCCACACCATAAAAATGCCGACGGCTTTGCCATTCGGGAAAATCCTGTCTGATCAGCCGCAAATAGGCTTCGTTGATCAACGCCGTTGGTTGCAACGTGTGATCGGTGCGTTCGCGGCGCAAATAGCCTTGCGCCAGCTTGCGCAACTCCTGGTAGACGATGGGGAGCAATTGGTGAAGTGCCGACTGGTCGCCTTGGCTCCAGCGCAGCAATAGCGGCGTGATTTCGTTGGGCGGCAATTGCATAGCGTTTAATGACAGAACACTTCCAGTGATACCTCTGTCATTTTACGGATGTACTGCAAATGCACAATCTGAACTTTTTGTTGAGTCTGGAAGAGCCCAGCCCATTTCTGGCGCGAGAGACAGAAAAACGCCGACAGGCTTTGGCAAAATTTTCGCCAAATGCCTATCGGTGTATCAGTTTCTCGGCCCGCCGGGCTCCGTTTGTTGATTGACGGTTACGGCGCGAAGTAGCCGGAGACGTCTACGATGGCGTCGAGCGTGCGTTCGGCGAAGATACGGTACTGGCCCGTGCCCGCGTTCAAACCGACCACGAAGGCGTTCGACAAGACCTGACCCGGGAAGTAGATCATGTTCGCCGCGAGCGGCAACGTGACTCCGTCGGGATACAAAGTCAGGAAGCCCGCTTGCGCCGTCTGGTTGATCACCGTGACGTTGCCGAGCACGGTTTGCGCCGTCGCCGGAATCGTCAGGCTTTCACAGGTGAGCCGCGCCGGAGCCGAGATGGAGGTTCCGCCCGCAATCGGCGCTGCCACCGAATCGCAGTTGCCTTGGGCTGCGCGCGTGTCGAGGATGCGCAACGGACGCGACAACGGATTGAACAGCAGTCCTACGCCGTTCACATCGTTGGCTTCGGTGCTGTAATAACCCGCCACATCCACGATCATATCAATCGTCTTCTCGCCGAAGATGTTAAACCTGCCGTCATTGCTCAAGCCTACGGTGAAGGCGTTCGACAGAATATTCCCAGGGAAATACACCATGTTTGCCGCCAGCGGCGCGGCTACGCCGTCGGGGTAAATCGTCAGGTAACCTGTCTGGCCGGACTGATTGATCACGGTCGCGTTGCCAACGATGGCTTGGGCGGCGGCGGGAATCGTCAAGCCTTCACACGTTGTACGAGCCAAAGTCGTCAAACTCGTGCCTGCGGCAATCGGCGTGCTGACGCTGTCGCAGTTACCTTGCGCTGGCCGTGTGTCCGTCAGACGAATCGGCTTCGAGAGCGGGTGATAGTACAAACCGCCCGAGCCCGGAGGCGCGAAGTAACCGCTGACGTCTACGATCACGTCAATCGTGCGTTCGCCGAAGATGTTGAATTCGCCATTGGCGCTCAAACCCACGGTGAAGTTGTTGGCCAGAATCCCGTTCGGCCCGTAGATCATATTCGCGGCCAGCGGCAACGGAACACCGTTCGGATACAGCGTCAGGAAGCCCGCTTGGGCTGATTGGTTGATGACGGTGATGTTGCCGACGATGGCTTGCGCCGCCGCCGGA
>JAEUQO010000442.1 GCA_016789605.1 Acidobacteriota bacterium | reverse complement strand
CGCGGCGTCGGTTATGCCATCAGCGACGAGGAGGAAACATGAACGTGCGTTCGCTGCGCTTCCGGCTGACGGCGTGGTACGCCGGGTTGCTCGCGCTGGTGTTGCTGCTTTTCGGCGGCGCGACGTGGTTCGGACTGGCGCGTTACCTGCACCGGTCGCTGAGCGATTCACTCGTCCGGCAGGCGCGCCAGATTGGCGAAGATTTTCTGATAGACGTGCGAACGAGCGGCGAACGCTATGTGATTGACGAAATCAATGAGCATTACGCGCCAGAGCAGAACGACCATTTTGTACGGGTGACACGCGCTGACGGCAGCGCCCTGTATGTTTCAGGCACACCGCGCGGCAAGGGCTTCGACCCGGCGCAGATTTCCGCCGCACCGCTGTCATCCGCAGAAGCAGCCACACGCGAAGAACATTTGCCGGGTGGCGGTGAGTTGCTTATACACAGTTTGCCGTTCACCGCGCGCGATGGCAGCCGCTTTGTGATCGAGAGTGGCGCCCTGTATGACTCCATTGAAAACGTGTTGCGCGGGTTGTTGTTGACGCTGGCGATTGCGCTGCCGGTGATGATCGGCATTGCGGTCGCGGGCGGTTACTGGATGATGAGGCGCGCGTTGCAGCCGTTGGATGAAATCGCGGGTGGGGCGGAACAAATCACCTCGCGCAATTTGAGTGAACGGTTGCCGGTAACGCATTCGGGCGATGAGTTGGAGCGACTGGCGCTGGCGCTCAACCGGATGATCGCGCGGCTGGACGAGTCGTTCCAATATATCCGGCGTTTCACCGCCGACGCCTCGCACGAATTGCGCACGCCGCTGACCGTGTTGCGCGGCGAACTCGAAGCCATTGCGCAACGTCCGCGTCTGGATGATGACACCCGTGACACGATTGGCAGTTCGCTTGAAGAGACCGAACGATTGTCACGCATTGTCGAAAGCCTGCTGGCGATTTCGCACCTTGATGCGGGCGAAGCGCAGATGGCGCGCGTCAGCTTCGACCTGGCCGAACTAACCAGCACAACCGTAGAGCAGATGCGCTTGCTGGCGGAAGACCGCAACATCGCGCTCAGTTGCAAAACCGACAGTGGTCTCACGATTCAAGGCGATCAGGCGCGCATCAAACAAGTCGTCGTCAATCTGGTAGACAACGCAATCAAGTACACGCCGGATGGCGGCGCGGTCAAAGTCAGTGTCGGCGCTGAAAACCGGCACGCCGTGCTGCGAGTTGAAGACAGCGGTTTGGGCATTCCGGTGGATGCGCTGCCGCATTTGTTCGAGCGGTTTTACCGCGTGGACAAGGCGCGTTCGCGGCAAATGGGCGGCACAGGTTTGGGATTGGCGATTGTGAAATCCATCGTGACGGCGCACGGCGGAGAGGTCACGGTTGAGAGCGTCGAAGGCCGAGGGAGCTGCTTCCGCGTGGAATTGCCGCTGCCTGGCGAAAGGCAGCAATGAGGTTTTTATGAAAAGCTATCGCAATACATGGCTGAGTTTTGTTTTTGCGGTTATAGGCGCGGCTGCGAGTTTCGGACAAGTGCAATCACCGGCTCCGCCAGCGCCTGCCATCAAGCTGAACACGGACATCGTGAATCTCCGCGTAACGGTGACGGATCGCCGGAATGTGGCAGTCACGGGATTGGAGCCGCAGCATTTTCAGGTGTACGAGAACAATGTGCAGCAGCAAATTGAATACTTCCTATGTGAAGACGAGCCGCTGAGCATCGGGATTATCTTTGACTTGTCGGGAAGCATGAAAAAGAAGCTTCCGAACTCTCGTGAAGCGGTGAAAACCTTTATGCAGACATCCCATCAGGATGATGACTTCTTCCTGTTGGGCTTTAACCGGCAATGCGACCTGATGGCGGATTTTGCGGATGCGGATTCGATTACAAGCAGGCTTGAGGCAACCAAAGCCGAAGGGAGGACGGCGCTGTATGATGCTGTATATCTGGGAATCGAGAAACTCCGCTCAGGTCGCCACGCCAAACGCGCCCTGCTGATCGTTTCCGACGGAGCAGATAACGCTTCACGATTCAGCAAGGGCGATCTGTACCGACTGCTCAGAGAGGAAAATATTCTGATCTATTGCATTGGTTATGAAATATGGGCTGGAGGTGACGATGACTGGGGGCGTAGCACATTGGAGGACCTCGCCAGAAAGACGGGAGGGGCGGCGTTTTTCCCAGACTCGGCAACCGAATTGGAAGAGGCGGTATCAACTATTGCGCTGGAGCTACGCCGTCAGTACAGCCTTGCGTACACAGCTCGTGCGGGCGAGCGGGAGAGGCAATGGCGGAAGATCAAGGTCCGCGTGAGTCCGCCGACCGAGGGATTGAAACTGCGTGTCCGCACGCGAGAAGGATATTACGCAATGATTGGCACTGACCAATGAACCAAAGAGAACCATTCAGAAAGAGGAAACCGTGAACAAGATCACGAGACGTGAAGCAATGGAAACGCTCTTCACCAGCGGCGCAGGGCTGGCGCTGGCAACGCCGATCACGGCTGAAGCGCAGACGGCGGTTCTCGCCGCAGCGCGAGCATTCGGCGGACAGCATCAGCCGAAGCCGCTGTCGTTCGATCCGGCAAAGCTGAAAGGGTTGTCGGAAAAGCTGATCCGCTCGCACCACGAAAACAACTACACCGGCGCGGTCAAGGCGCTCAACGCCGTCGAGCAGCGACTGGCCGCCATGCTCAACGACAAAGACCTGCCCGCCTACATTTACGGCGACCTCAAGCGCGAAGAACTCGCGCGTACTGGCTCCGTCGTATTGCACGAAATCTATTTCGGCAATCTCGGCGGCGACGGCAAAGCCGCAGGCGATGTCCTCAATGCGATCAAACAGCACTGAGGCAGCTATGAGCAATGGGAAGCCGAATTCAAACGCGCGGGCAATGCGCTCGGTGGCGGTTCGGGTTGGGTGGTTTTCGCACACAATTTTCAGACGGGCGAACTGCACAATTACTGGGCGTGGGATCACATGCACAACGCGCCGTTTTCGTGTCCGCTGCTGGCGCTCGATATGTATGAGCATTCGTATCACATGGATTACGGCGCGGCGGCAGCAAAATACGTGGACGCTTTTATGACGAACGTGCATTGGGAAGAAGTGAATCGCCGCTTCACAGTTGCGCAAAAAGCAGCGGCAGCGCTGCGAGGGTAAAAGACCGAATGAGGGGGAATCGCATCACTGCCGTGTCGCTGCTGATCGCCCTGGCTGTTGCGCTCTGGCCTGTCCGCGCCGGCGGGCAGAATGGCGCGTCGTTCACCGTCGGGCGGATGACGGGCAAGATCACGCTCGACGGTGTGTTGGATGAATCCGACTGGACGCAGGCTGCGACGCTCGGCGACATCCGCCAACGCGAGCCGCAGCCGGGCGTTGCCGCCACCGAGCGCACCGAAGTGAAGTTGCTGGTGGACGGTGACAACCTTTACATCGGCGTGCTGTGTTACGACTCCGAGCCGGAGAAAATCGTCGGCACGCAGATGCGTCGCGATGCGTTGTTGCAACCCGACGACCGGATTCAAATCCTGCTTGATCCGTTTCACGACCGGCGCAATGCGTTTTATTTCGCCACCAATCCGGCGGGCGCGTTGGTGGACGGGCTGATTATCGAAAACTCGCAAAGCATCAATTACGACTGGAATGCGATTTGGGATGTGCGTGTGAAGCGATTTGACCAGGGCTGGTGCGCCGAATTCGCCATTCCGTTCAAGAGCCTCAGCTTTACGCCTGGGCAGGCGGTGTGGGGCTTCAACTTTTCGCGCTACATCATTCGCAAGCTCGAAGAAGACCGCTGGGCCGCGCCGCGCTTGGACGTGCAATTCACCCAGGTGTCGGAAGCGGGCGAACTCACGGGCTTTGCCGAAGCGGAGCAAGGGCGCGGGCTGGATGTACGCCCCTTCGCGTTGGGGCGCTGGGTGCGCGAGCAAAACGGCAACACTCGTTTTGAAGGCGATGCGGGCGCGGATGTCTTTTACAACATCACGCCGGGCTTGCGGCTGACGACGACGATCAATACCGACTTTGCCGAAACCGAAGTGGATGATCGGCAAATCAACCTGACGCGCTTCCCGTTGTTCTTTCCTGAGAAGCGCGCGTTCTTTTTGGAAAACGCGGGGGCCTTCACTTTCGGGCGCACGGCGGGCAGCACCAGTGAAATGTTGCCGTTTTTCAGCCGCCGCATCGGATTGCTCGGTGGGCGCGAAGTGCCAATTCTGGCCGGGACGAAACTGACGGGCAAAGTGGGCAAGTACGATCTGGGCGTGCTGGCCGTGCGCACGCGCGAGACGAGCTTCAGCGATGCGAATGGCAAACAGACGATTGAAGGCAAAACTTTTTTTGTCGGGCGCGTCAAACGCAATCTCTTCAAGCAATCTTACTTTGGCGGCATGTATACCGAAGGCGATCCGGGCAGCGCGACGAGCAGCCGCACGCTGGGCGCGGATTTGCGGCTGGCGACCGCAAACCTGCTCGGCAGCCAGCGCAATTTCTCGGTAGACCTTTTCGCCAGCCAGACGCGCAAGACGGGCGTCAGCGGCGATGCGTCGGCGTATGGCGTGTTTGTCAATTATCCGAATGACCGTTGGGATGCTTTTGTGGAATGGCGGCACATCGGGCGCGCTTACAACCCGGCGCTCGGTTTCGTCGCGCGTCGCGCGGTGGATAAGCTTTACGTCGGCGCGGTGTATAAGCCGCGCCCGAAACATTTTCTCAACGTGCGGCAGATGTTTAACGAGATGTTCTACACCGAATACCGCCGCAACGATCAGGCGCCGGGCGTCAGCACGCTGGAAACCCGGCGGTTTTTCACCGCGCCGATCAACTGGCGTTTCAATTCGGGCGACCGCGTGGAATTCAACTGGGTGCCGACATTCGAGCGGCTCTATCAACCGTTCGAGATTGCCGATGGCGTGAAGCTGCCGGCGGGCGGTTATCGCTTCACGCGGTGGCGCGCGGAGTTCAACACGGCGACCAAACGCAAATGGGAAGCAGGCGCGACGTGGTGGTTCGGCACGTTCTTTTCGGGCCACTCCGATCAAATCGAGACCGAGCTGATTTACAAAATCGCGCCGCGCTTCCGCGTCGCTTTCCAGACCGACCAGACGTTCGCGCGCTTGAAAGAAGGCAGCTTTGTGGCGCGCATTTTCGCCACGCGCGTGGATTACGCTTTCTCGCCGTTCCTGACCGTCTCGAATCTGGTCCAGTTCGACAACGAATCGCGCAACCTGGGCTGGCAAAGCCGCGTGCGCTGGATTCCGCGCCCGGGCAATGACCTGTTCGTCGTTTTCAATCAGGGCTGGGAGCAACGACAGCTCGGCGGATTCAACTTTCGCACGGCGGGCACGCGGCTGACGGGCAAGTTGCAATACACGTTTCGTTTCTAAACACCAAACCGATTCTCGAAGGAGTTCATGTTGCGACCAGTTATGTCATTGCGTTTATTCATCGGCGTACTGCTTTTGTCCGTCGTTGCGTTTGGGCAAGAGACAAAAGCGCCTGCCACCAACGAGTCTACGCCGACCATCCTTTTCGTCTGCGAACACGGCGCGGCCAAAAGCGTGATCGCCGCCGCCTACTTCGACAAGCTGGCGAAAGAACGCGGGTTGAAACATCGCGCTGTCTTTCGCGGCACCAGTCCTGACCCTGCGCTTGCGCCCGCAGCAGTCAAGGGACTCAAAGACGACGGCCTTGACACAAAAGGCTGGAAGCCATCGATCCTCACGAAACAGGAAATGAAAGATGCTTCAGCAATTGTCACGCTGGGTTGCGCTTTGCCGGAAAAAGATGCGGTAGCCGGGAAAGTGTCCGAATGGAACGAAACGCCTTCGGTCAGCCAGAACTATGCAGGCGCGCGGGATTACATCTTGAAAAAAGTGCAGGGGCTGATAGACGAATTGGCAAAGCAATAAGAGCAACCGACGAAAAGGCAAAAGTCTAAGCCTTGATGGCACGCACCGCGATTCTGAACGGAAATTCATCAGGCGTTCATTTGTCTTTAATCCCCTGCTGATAACCTTTGCCAGTTCACGGAGGGAAAGCAATGAAAACGCGGGTTATTCTCTTGTGGTTGCTGTTGAGCATTCCAAGCCACGCGCAGCAGCCGGAACCGGCAAGCATCAACGCCTTGGAGCAGAAACTTGCGCAGGCGGAGCGCCAGCTTGCGCAGTTGAATGATGCAGTTCATGCGCTGCGCGCGGAATTGGCGCTCATCAAAGGCGGGCGCGCCAACACGCCGCAACCCGTTCCCGCTGCGCTCGCGCCGCAAACCGCCTCCGCGGAAAACGCGCAGCGTGAATTCGCAGAGCGGCTGCTCGCACCGGGGATAGGCGCGAGCGAGCGTGAAGCGACGTTGCAGGCAAAGCCCGAAATCTTCATCCAATCGCGCTATGCGGCGCTGCCGATTCGCAATGCGAACGGAGAGTTCAATCCGAACTTTTCTATGGAACGCATCGAAACGCGCTGGTCGGGCAAGGTCGCCGCACGCATCGGCGCGGGACTGGAGATTCAATATCACCCGGCGTTGGATGGCAGTTCGGAAGAAATGGTCAACGATGCCTTTGTCGAATATTACCTGAACGATCATGCCACGGTGCGCGTAGGGCAGTTCATCAAACCCTTCGGCTTCGACATTCAGCAATCTTCCGCCGAGCGCGAATCGCCCGAACGCGGTATCTTCGCGGGTTATTTTTTCCCTGGGCAGCGCGACAAGGGCGTGATGCTTTCCGGCGATTTGAATTTCACGTCGTTGAAAAACGTGCAGTACTTCGCCGGCGTATTCAATGGGAATCGTTTTTTCGCCGACAGCAACCGGCAGGCGAATTACGTGCTGCGCGTGCGCAAACGCTTTGACCGTCCACAACTCGCCGTCGGCGTGTCGGCGCAGCGCGGCAAACAGATTCTTCCGCCGGGCGTGCGGGGCAATAACGATGAAAACCTGATTGGGATGGACGTGCAATACATGCGCGGGCGCTTCGGCTTGCGTGGCGAGTGGATGGCAGGCAATACGCCTTCGACGCTGCTCGGCATCCAGCCGGAATTCGCCGATGCTTTTCGTCCGGGCGCGAAGTCGGCTGCCGGGGCTTTGTTCGCCACCTGGCGGTTGACGAACCGAGACCACGTTTATGCGCGCTACGATCAGTTCAACCGCGATCCGGTCAAGGGTTACAACGTGCGCGCGTTCAATTTCGGCTATCTGCGCTATCTCGGCGAGATGACGCGCATCGGGATTGATTACCAATTCAAGAACCGGCCCTCGTTCAATGACGATGCCTTGAACGGACGGCTGCACATCAATTGGAGCATCGAATTTTAGGCAGGAGGCTGATTATGAAACGCATTCGTTTTTTTATTTTCGCGACTCTGCTGATGTTGCTGCCTGCATTGCCCGGATTTACACAGAACGGCCAGGGGGTCGAGGGACGCGCTGGCGCGAATCGGGCTTTCATCACCAATTTCGGCGGCGACGGCATTTCAGTGATTGATCTGGAAAGCAGGCGACTCATCACTCATATCAAAACCGGTTCACTCCCACACGGCGTCGCCATCGCTCCTGACGGCAAAGCCGTCTACGTCTCAAACGAAGGGGATGGGACGTTGAGCTTCATTGATCCCCTCAGAAACGCGGTGACGGCGACCATCCCGGTTGGCAGGAAACCCAATCAGCTTGAAGTAAGCGCGGACGGAAAATACGTCTTCGTCACGCTCAACGGTGACGACGGCCTGGCAGTGGTGGAGGCGGCGACCCGGAAGGTGCTGAAGACCGTGCCGGTCGGACGCGCGCCACACATTGCGCTGCGCAGTCCCGACGGCAAGGTGATTTACGTCACTCTCGAAGGCGATATGAAAGTGGTCGCCGTTGACGCGGCAAGTTTCGCGATCATCGGCAACATTCCAGTCCTCGCTTTTCCGCGCGTGCCCGCGCTGACGCCTGATGGCAAGCGGCTTTACCAGACGATCCGCTGGCTCAATGGCGCGCTGGTGATTGACGCCGCGAAAAATCGGGTGGTGGATCGGATCGCTCTATGCGAACCCAAATATGCGGATGAAGGGAAAGATGCGCACGGGCTGGCCGTTACGCCGGATGGCAAACAACTCTGGCTCTCTACGCAGACAACTGATGACGTGACGATCCTCGATACGCGCGATCACAAGATACTGGGGCGCGTGACGGTCGGGCGCGATCCGAACTGGATCGGTCTGACAGCGGACGGAAAGCTGGCCGTCGTCAGCAACACCGGCTCGAATGACGTCAGCCTGATTGACGTTTCGCAGCAAAAGGAGATCACCCGCATCAAGGTGGGCGCTGCTCCAAAACGCCTGGCGGTGGGGCGCGTCTTCATCGAACAGGCAACCAGGTAGAAACCGTCTGAATGGCGACATCAGACAAGACACAATGTTCGACAACATGTGAGGTAACATTATGAGATTTCAGATTTTCGCAGTTTGCATAACGTTAATGATCGTGACCACGTCTGTCCTTGCGCAGACGAAGCTCAATTTCAACAAGGACAAGGCCGGAGCGCCGCCGAGCGATTTCACGACCGCCTTGACCGGCCAGGGCAAGGCAGGAGTCTGGACGGTGATCAAAGACGATGCTTCGCCCGCGCAGGGCAACGTGCTGGCACAGACCGACGCCGACGCGACGAGCTATCGCTTCCCGGTCTGCGTTTACGACAAGCTCACGGCGAAAGACGCGGACATCAGCGTGAAGTTCAAGCCCATCTCCGGCCAGAAAGATCAAGCGGCGGGCCTCGTCTGGCGGTATCGGGACAAGGACAACTATTACATCGTGCGCGCCAATGCGAACGAAAACAACGTCGTACTCTATAAGATACAGAACGGCAAGCGCGAAGACCTGCCGCTCAAAGGCGAGGGCCGCACCTACGGCAAGAAGGCTCCGGTACCGAAGAATCAATGGAGCGATCTGCGCGTGACAGCGAAAGGCAATCTCTTCACCGTTTACCTGAACGGCGAGAAGCTCTACGAAGTCGAAGATGCAACTTTCACGGAGGCCGGCAAAGTCGGCTTGTGGACGAAGGCAGATTCGGTGACTTACTTCGACGATCTGGAGGTGAAGACAAAGTGAACCGAAGGAAGAAACTCGCAGTCCTCGCGTTGCTGCTCGCCGCCGCTGCGCTCGCGGCCTGCGGCGGGCAGCCGAACGATTCAACCGGCGCGGCGAATGAGGTCACAGTCTATGTTTCCACCGACCGCGTCTTTTCCGAGCCGATTCTGAAAGCTTACGAGCAGAAGAGCGGGGTGAAAGTGAAGGCGGTTTACGACACGGAAGAGACCAAGAGTACGGGCCTGGCCAACAAGTTGCTGGCCGAAAAGAACAATCCGCAAGCCGACGTTTTCTGGTCGAACGAGCCGGTTCGCACTCTGGTTCTGAAATCGCGGGGCGTGCTGGCGTCTTACAAATCGCTCAATGCCGACGGCATTCCGGCGACGTTCAAAGACCCGGAAGGCTACTGGACGGGCTTTTCGGCGCGCATCCGTGTGATCGTTTACAACACCAAACTCGTCAAGCCTGAAGAAGCGCCGAAGTCAATTTACGATCTGACCGACCCGAAATGGAAAGGCCAGATTGCGATTGCCGACCCGCGTTTCGGTTCGACTTCGTTTCACGTCGCGGCGCTTTATGCCGAACTCGGCGACGAACAGGCCGATGAATTCTTTCGCAAGCTCAAAGTCAACGGCGTGAAGATCGTGCCCGGCAATTCGGTGGTGCGCGACCTGGTCGTGAAAGGCGAAGTGAAGATGGGCTTGACCGACACCGATGATGTCAACGTCGCGCTCGAAGACAAACAACCCGTGGCGATGGTCTTGCCTGACCGTGATAGCATCGGCGCGGCGTTGATGCCGAACATGGTTTCGCTGATTGCGGGCGCGCCGAACAACGAAGCGGGCAAAAAGTTGATTGATTATCTGCTTTCGGCGGAAGTCGAGCGCGCGCTGGCGCAATCGGAAGCCGTACAGATTCCGCTGCACAGCGGCGTCGAAGGGCCGAAGAACATTCCGCCGCTCAACGCTTTCAAACCGATGACGCTCGATTACGGCAAGGCGGCGAGCCGTGTGGAAGACGTGGTGAAACGGCTGCAACCGCTGCTTGATTTATAACGATGAATTCGGCGCTGAACCACAAACGATTCCGGCCCAGGCCATTGCACACTGCCGCTTGCTGGCTTGGCATCGTGTTGTTTTTCGCGCTCTGTGCGTCGCCCGCCATTTCCATGTTTGGACTTTCGTTCATCAGCGACGACGGCGGTTTGAGTTTCGCCCACTACCGGCGCTTGCTGGCGGAGCCACGCCAACAATCCTTGTTGCTCAACAGCGTGCTGCTTGGCACGGGCGCGTCCACGCTGGCAATTTTGCTGGGAGCGCCGCTCGGACTGTTGCTGGGGCGTTCGGACGTGCGCGGCAAAACGTGGTGGCGGCTGGCGTTGGTCGTGCCGCTGGTCGTGCCACCTTACGTGCTGGCGTTGGCGTGGACGCAGTGGGCGGGCGCAACGGGCTTGCCCGCCGAATGGACGTACAGTTTGACGAGCGCCGTTTGCATTCTCGGTTTGAGCTTTTACCCGTTGGTGATGCTGGCGACCGAAGCCGCCGCGCGACGTGTGCAAGCGAGTCTGGAAGAAGCGGCGTTGCTCGTCGCCGCGCCGTCGCGCGTGGCAATCAAGATCACGCTCCCCCTGATTGCTCCAGCCATTGCAGCAGCGGCGCTCGTCGTGTTTGTGCTGGCGTTGGCGGAATTCGGCGTGCCTGGATTGTTGCGCGTAAACGTATTCACGACCGATGTCTTCACGGCGTTTGCGGCGTTGTATGACTTCGGCGCGGCGACGGCGCTCTCCGTGCCGTTGCTGCTGGTCACGCTGCTGGCGGCAGTCCTCGCGGCCAGGCTCACTGGTGAAGCGCGGCTAACGGCGCGGCAAAGCGGGCGAGCGGGCTTGGCGCTTCATCTTGGCGGCTGGCGTATCGTTGCGGACGGCCTGTTGCTCTTCGTGTTGCTCGTCAGCGTATGTTTGCCGTTGCTGGCACTCGCGCGCGAAGCCGCAAGTCTGAGCCGGTTGGTAGCGGCGTTCAAAGATTCAGGCGACGCAGTGCTGAACAGCCTCGCGTGGTCATCCGCCGGCGCAACGCTGGCGGTCACGCTCGCGCTGTTGCCCGCTTATGCGCGCGCGCGAATGAAATCGCAGCGCGCGGCGCAGTTGTTTGATTTGCTTTTCATCACGCTGTTCGCCGTGCCGGGAACCGTCGTCGGCGTAGGTTTGATTGGCCTGTGGAACCGACCGGGAACGGCAGCGATTTATACCAGCCCGCTCATCATCGTGCTGGCCTATCTCACGCGCTTCGCGCCGGTGGCCGCGTTGTTACTGGCGGCAGGTATGCGGCAAATGCCGATCTCGCTGGAAGAAGCCGCTGCCGTGTCGGGCGCGAGTTGGTGGCGCTCGTTCACACGCATTGTGCTGCCGAATCTGAAAAGCAGTTTGGCTGCAGCGTGGGCGGTGGTCTTCATTTTCGCGTTCGGTGAAATCGGCGCCACGATTCTGGTTGCGCCGCCGGGCGAAGCCACGCTGCCGGTGCGCTTGTATACGCTGATCGCCAACACTTCGGCCAGCAACGTCGCGGCGCTCGCGTTGACGCAGGTACTTATCGCTGTGCTGCCGCTGGCGCTCTTTGCCGCGTTCACTCACGGAAAGGAGCGCGCGCAATGAACGCCGTGAATCCCATGCGTAATGGCTTGCTTGAGCTTGCCGCCGTTACGAAACGCTTCGCGGGCCGCGCCGCCGTCGAGAATGTTTCGCTGACGGTCGCCGCCGGAGAAATCATCGCACTGTTGGGCGCGAGCGGTTGCGGCAAGACGACTACGCTGCGGTTGATCGCCGGACTGGAAACGCCGGATGCCGGTGAAATCCGGCTCGGCGGCGAGCGCGTTGCCGCTGCGCAGCAAAACATCGTGCCGCCACATCAGCGCGGCATCGGGTTTGTGTTTCAGGATTTGGCGCTGTGGCCGCATTTGACAGTTGAAGGCAATCTGGATTTCGTACTTGCTTCAGGCCACATGCCGAAGCGCGAGCGGAAAGCACGCATTACCGAGACGCTGCGTATGGTGCGCGCCGAAGCCTTTATTCACCGCTCTCCGGCGCAACTTTCAGGCGGAGAACAGCAGCGGGTGGCGCTGGCGCGCGCGCTGGTCGGCCATCCGCGCTTGTTATTGCTTGATGAACCGATGGCGCACCTCGACGCACATCTGAAAGCGGAGTTGTTGGGCGAATTGCAAGCGTTGCAACAGCGGTTGCAACTGACGACGGTTTACATCACCCACGACCGCGCGGAGGCGGAAAGACTGACGCCGCGCATCATGCTAATGGAAGCGGGTCGCATCACGAGCCATTGAGCTATGGGAAGGAGATCATTCATTTGACGAACATCAAAAACCATCTGATTCAGTTATGCCTTTGTTTGCTGGCGCTGCCGTTGGCGGTTGCTACGCAAGACAATGCTCCACCGCTCCGACTTGAGAATGCAGTCGAACTGGCGCTGCAACATTATCCGGCGATCCGTGCGGCGCAAGCGCAGGCTGCTGCTGTCAGCGGGAATACGGAGTTGGCGCGCAATGCTTATTTGCCGCGCGTGGAAATGGATTGGCAGCAGACGCGCGGCACGCGCAACAACGTTTTCGGGCAATTCTTTCCACAACCCAGCATCCCGCCGATTTCCGGCCCGCTGTTGGCGAATTCCTCGTTTACCGAAAGCGCGTGGGGCAGCGGCGGCGGTGTGCTGTTGTCGTGGGAAGTCTTCGATTTCGGGTTGCGCAAAGCCAATGTAGAGGCCGCCAAAAGCGCGACGCGGGAAGCCGAGGCGAGAATCGCGGTGACGCAGTTGGACGTCGCCTCAGCCGCCGCCGAAGCCTTTTTGCGCGTCGTTGCGGCGGAGCAAGCCGTGCGTGCGGCACAGGCCAATGTCGAGCGCATGGAAACCTTCTCCAAAGCCGTTCACGTCCTGGTGGACAACCAATTGCGTCCGGGCGCGGATGCTTCGCGTACCGATGCGGAATTGGCAGCGGCACGCAGCGTCTGGATTCAGGCCAAACAAAATGCCGCCCTGACGCGCGTGGCGCTGGCAGAAGCCATTGGCCAAGCCGGACAAGCTGTTACCATTGACGACGCGCCGTTGCTTGAACCTCCTCCCGCACCGCCCACACCGACTGCCACTGATTTTTCGCTGCACCCGCTGATGCTGGCGCAGAAAGCGGCGCTCAATACCATTCAGTCGCGGCAGCAGGTGCTGGATCGTTCTTTCTTTCCGCGTTTTCAATGGCAGACCTCTGTGTTCGGACGCGGCAGCGGCGCGCGCGTGGATGGACGCTTGCTGAATAGTCGCGGCTTGTTTCCCGATACGCCGAACTGGGCGACCGGCCTAACCATTAGCTTTGCGCCGACGGACATTTTCAATCTGCGCACCCGTCGTCGTCAGGAAGTGGACTACCTGAACGCGGAGCAGGCGCGGTCTGACCTGGCGTTGCAAAAACTGAAAGCGGAACAGGCGGGCGCACAAGCCCTGATCGCTTCCGCGCGCGAACTGGCCGACAACACGCCGCGTCAGCTTCAAGCGGCGCAGGAAACCGAATTGCGCGTGCGAAGACGGTATGAAGCCGAACTTAGCACCGTGACCGAAGTTGCCGAAGCACAACGACTCCTGGCACAGGCGGAAGTCGAAAACGCGCTGGCACGGCTCAGTCTCTGGCGCGCGCAGTTGGCCGAAGCGAAAGCGAAAGGCGACCTCGCCCCATTGCTTGATCTGCTGCGGAAGGCGCGGCGCTAGTTTTTTATTTCAACTCTGCCGGGCAGAGAAAAGAGAGTAACGTTATGAATCTCATCATCAGTGCGCTCCGTCGCCCGATCACCATCATCGTTGCCGTGCTGGGCATCGCGCTCGCTTCCGGGCTGGCGCTGTCGCGGATGTCGGTGGATATTTTTCCTAATCTCAATCTGCCGGTGATTTACGTCGCACAGCCTTATGGCGGCATGGATCCGTCGCAGATGGAAAGTTATCTGGTGTCGTATTACGAATACCACTTTCTCTATGTCACCGGCATTGAACACGTCGAGTCGAAATCCATTCAGAACGTCGGACTGGTCAAGCTCTTCTTTCATCCGGGCACGGATATGAGTCAGGCGCTGGCGCAGGTCGTTTCTTACGTTGAGCGGTCACGGGCGTTCATGCCGCCCGGCACGGTTGCGCCGTTCGTCGTGCGCTACGACGCAGGTAGCGTCCCTGTTGGGCAACTGGTTTTTTCGAGCGAAACGCGCAATCTGGGAGAGATTCAAGACCTCGCGCTTTTTCGCGTGCGGCCTTATTTCTCAACGTTGCCGGGCGTCAGCGCGCCGCCGCCGTTTGGCGGCAATCAACGCACCATCATCGTCCGAGTTGACCCGGACAAGCTGCGCGAATACCAGATGTCGCCCGAAGAAGTCATCAAAGCCGTTGCCGCAGGAAATACGATTCTGCCTGCCGGCAACATTCGCACGGACGATCTCAACCGCCTCGCGCCGATTAACTCCGTCGTCTCGAACATTCAGGAGCTGGCTTCCTTGCCCATTCGCACGGGCAGCGGGCCAACAGTGTTTGTGCGTGACATCGGCAATGTCGAAAACGGTGCGGACATTCTGACGGGTTATGGCCTCTTCAATGAAAAGCGCACCGTTTACATTCCCGTCACCAAACGCTCGGACGCCTCGACAGTGGACGTGGTGAATCGTGTCAAATCCGAACTGCCGCGCATGCAGGCGCTGATTCCTGAAGACATCAAAGTCAGTTTTGAGCTTGACCAGTCCGCATACGTCCGCAATGCCGTGCGCGGGCTGGCGCTGGAAGGAGTGCTCGGTGCAATTCTCACCGGGTTGATGGTGTTGCTGTTTTTGCGTGATGTGCGCAGCGCGTTGATCGTAGTGCTGACGATTCCCTTTGCGCTGCTCACGGCGCTCATCGGGTTATGGCTGACCGGGCAGACCATCAACATCATGACGCTGGGCGGCCTCGCGCTCGCCATCGGCATTCTGGTGGATGAAGCGACGGTGGCGATTGAAAACATCCACGTACACCTCGCGCGGGGCGAGCCGAAGATGAAGGCCGTCTTTGAAGCCACGCGCGAAACGATCACGCCGCGTTTGCTGGCGATGCTCGCTATTCTGGCGGTCTTCGTTCCGTCCTTCCTGATGACCGGCGTTTCGCGCGCGTTGTTTGTTCCGCTGTCGCTGGCCGTGGGGCTGGCGATGTTTGCCTCTTACCTGCTTTCCAACACGCTCGTGCCGGTGCTTTCCGCCTGGCTGTTGCGCGAACAGGCGCACAAGGAAGAGGAAGAATCTTTCTTTCATCGTTTGCAACAACGCTATGCCGCAATGATGACGCGACTGATGAACTTGCGCTGGCCGCTGCTGGCTTGCTATGCGCTGATTACTGTCGCCAGCATCTTTTTCATTGGTCGCGGATTGGGACTCGACATCTTCCCGTCTGTGGATTCCGGCATGGTGCAATTGCGGCTGCGCGCGCCCACCGGCACTCGTGTCGAGCGCACCGAAGTGATGGCGCTCACCGCGCTCAAAGCAATTCGTGAAGAAGCGGGGGCGGGCAATGTCGAAAGCACGCTCGGCTTTGTCGGCACGCAGCCGCCGAGTTATCCCATCAACACCATCCATCTGTTCACCAGCGGCCCGCACGAAGCTGTTCTGAATATTGCGTTGCGCAAAGGCTCCGGCATCCGGCTCGCAGAGTTCCGCGAGCGATTGCGCGACAAGTTGCCGAAGCTGCTGCCCGGCGTAAGTTTTTCGTTTGAGGCGGGCGACATCGTGACGCAGATCATGAATTTCGGTGCGCCGACGCCGATTGAAGTGGCGATGAACGGGCCGAACATGTCCGCCAACCGCGCCTTCGCCGAGAAGGTGCTGACCGAGATGAAGAAAGTTTCTTCCCTGCGCGACCTGCAATTCGGGCAGCCGCTCGATTACCCGACCGTCAACATCAACATTGACCGCGAGCGCGCCGGGCAACTAGGGCTGACCGTCGAACAGGTCGGACGTTCGTTGGTGGCGGCGACATCATCGTCTCGTTTCACACAACCAACCTATTGGCGCGATCCGGCGAGCGGCACAGCCTATCAGGTGCAAGTCGAAATTCCACAGGCGCGCGTCAAATCCATTGAAGACGTGCAAACGTTACCTGTCGGCAATAGCGTGAACAGCAAGACCGCGCCGCTGGCGGGCGATGTCGCGCAACTCAGCTACGGAACGATGCCCGGCGAAGTTGACCGCTACAACCAGCAACGAATGATTACGATCATCGGCAACATTGCGGCCAGCGATCTGGGCCGCGCCGCCGGGGCCGTGGAGGAAGCCATCAAACGAGCAGGCGAAGCCCCGCGCGGCGTGACGGTCAGCGTGCGCGGCCAGGTTCCGGCGATGCAGCAAACGCTCACCGGATTGGGAACGGGTTTGTTGCTGGCAATCGCCGCCATCCTGCTGTTGCTGGCGGGGTATTTCCAATCGCCGCGCGTCGCGTTGATTGCGCTCTCGGCGATTCCGGCAGTGCTGGCGGGCGTCGCTCTCTCGCTCTGGCTGACGGGTACGACGCTCAACGTGCAATCGTTTATGGGCGGCATTATGGCCATCGGCGTGTCATCGGCAAATGCGATTTTGCTGGTGAGTTTTGCCGAGCAAGCGCGCAAGGCAGGGGCGACCGCGCTCGAAGCCGCGCTGCACGGGGCGTCCAGCCGTCTGCGTCCCATTCTGATGACGAGCTTAGCCATGATTGCAGGCATGCTGCCGATGGCGCTGGCTTTGGGGGAAGGCGGCGAACAGACCGCTCCACTGGGCCGCGCGGTGATCGGCGGATTGGTCGCGTCCACGCTCGCGGTGCTGGTCGTGCTGCCACTCGTCTTTGCTGTCGCGCAACGCCGGGCGCGCGTCAAATCCACTTCGCTCTATCACGCTGACCACCAGCCGGAAGTGCTGCCGGAAGTGCTGGTAACTGCCGATTGACCCTTTCAGGAAAATACCAATGAATCGTCAACAACTCACTTTGCTTTTGCTTGTCTCACTCACACTCAATGCCGCTTGCGGTTCGGGAGGAAGTGCGTCAAAGAACGCCGAGACAAAATCCGCGCCGTCCCCCGCTCCGGCCACGCCGACAATTACCGTAACTGCGGTGCTGTCGCAGGAACTCAATCGCCGGCTTCGTCTGCCGGGCGAGTTGCAGCCTTATCAGGACGTGATGCTCTATCCCAAAGTGCAGGGCTTCATCGAATGGATTGGCGTAGATCGCGGTTCGGTCGTGAAAAGCGGGCAATTGCTCGTCCGCCTGAGCGCGCCTGAAATCGGCTCCCAACGCAACGAAGCCGAGGCCAAAGTCGGCGGCGCGCAAGCGCAGAAGCTCGAAGCCGAAGCGCGCGTGAGTACCATCATCGCCCAACGTGTCGAAGCGGAAGCGCGACTGGCAGCGAGTGCCGCCACCTACAACCGCCTCAGATCTGCTTCGGCGACGCCGGGCGTGGTGTCGGGCAACGAACTCGAAAATGCGCAACGGCTGATGGAAGCGGAGCAGGCGCGCGTGCAGGCATATAAAGAAACCGAAAAAGCCGCGCTCGCGCAGGTCAAGGCGATTGCCGAAACCGAAACTGCGGCTCGTGCCGCCGCGCGATCAATGCAAACCACCGAAAACTATTTGCGCATCGTCGCGCCTTTCAGCGGCGTCATCACCGAACGGAACGCCCACAAGGGCAGCTTGGCGGGGCCCGCCGGAGCCGCCGCTGCGCAGCCCGTATTGCGGATGCAAGAGGTGTCACGGTTACGGCTGGTCGTGCCTGTGCCGGAAGCCGAAGTTGCGGCGGTAAAGCCGGGAACGAAGGTCAGCTTTACCCTTCCTGCTTTTCCAGGTGAAACCTTTACGGGAGCGGTCGCGCGCATCGGCAGCGCCATTGATGCGAAAACGCGCACCCTGCCGGTTGAACTGGATGTGAGCAATCCCGCGCGCAAACTCACGCCGGGCATGTATCCCCAGGTCATCTGGCCGTCATCGCGCCCGCGTCCTTCGTTGCTCGTACCGCCCTCCGCCGTCGCCACGACCACGGAGAAAAGCTTTGTCATCCGCATTCGAGACGGCGTGACCGAGTGGGTAGACGTGAAGCGCGGCGCGTCCATCAACCAACAGGGCAATCATCAAGGAACAGATTTGGTGGAAGTCTTCGGCGATCTTGCCGAGGGAGAACAAATCGCGTTGCGTGGCACGGATGAATTGCGTGCTGGAACGCGCGTGCAAACGAAAGCCGCGCCGCAACCGCAAGGAAAATAATGATTTACCGAATCGTGCTATTGCTGCTGTTGTGCGGGGCAGGCGTATACGCCCAAACCGCTTCGTCCACAGGCGCGCTCACGGGTGTCGTACTCGATCAAAACGATGCCGTTGTCAGCGGCGCACAAGTGACTTTGCAAGGGACACGGCAAACTACCAGGACTGACGGCGCGGGAAAGTTTCGCTTCGACCGGGTTGGCGCGGGGGAGTACCAGCTTTTAATTACGAAAGATGGATTCAAAGCGGAAAGCATTCCGCTCACCATCGAAGCGCGCGCGTTGGCTCCGTTGCGCATCGTGCTGACCGTTGCCGAGGTGCAGCAGGAAGTGACTGTCAGCGAAAACCCAGCGCAGGTCAGCACCGAAGCTGCCAGCAATCAGGATGTAGCGAGCGTGGATCGGCAACTGCTCGATACGCTACCCAGTCTGGGACAGAATTACATCGGCGCGATGTCGGGCTTTCTCAACGCAGGCGCGGCGGGAACCGGCGGCGCGTCGCTGATCGTAGATGGGATGGAAGCCGTCAAAGCGGGCGTGTCCGCATCCGGCATTCAGGAAGTGCGCATCAACAACAATCCGTATTCGGCAGATTATGCCCGCCCCGGACGCGCCCGCATCGAAATCATCACCAAACCCGGCGGCGCGCAATATCACGGCACCTTCAATTTTCTTTTCCGCGATTATCGCTTGAATGCGCGCGATCCATTCGCGCTTGCACGTCCGCCGGAACAGCGGCGCATTTACGAAGGCAATTTGATTGGGCCAATCGGCAACGGCAAGAAAACCGTTTTCGTCGTCACCGCCAACCGTGAAGAAGATGATTTACAAGCGGTGGTCTTTGCTACCGGACTACAAGGCGACATCCGAGAGAACTTTCCGAACCCGGCGCGCAATACGGAATTTTCGGGGCGTATTTCGCATCAGGTCACGGACAAAAGCACCTTCGCGGCGTTCTACAGCTTTCAGGATCGCACGATCAAAAATGTCGGCGTGGGCGGGTTCAATTTGCCGGAAGTCGCAACGAACACGCGCTTCCGCGAAGACATCGCGCGTTTCAGCCACAGTTGGATTATCTCGCCAAAACTTGTCAATCAAACACAGGTCTTGCTTGGCAGATACTTCGCGCCGACAGACAGCGTGCGGCAGGCGCAGCGCATCGTCGTGCAGGAAGCCTTCACGGGCGGCGGCGCGCAGGCTGATTTCAAGCGGACCGAAGAACACTGGACGCTGAGTCAGGTGTTAACCTACTCAGCAGGCAAACACGTGGTCAAAGCAGGCGTGCAGGTTCCCGACTTCAGCCGGCGCGGCATTGATGACCGCACGAACAGGCTGGGCACATTTTTCTTTTCGTCGCTCGCGGATTATCAACAAGCCCGACCATTCGCTTTTGTTCAACAACAAGGGCGCACGAAAGTGATTTTCTGGGAAGTCGTACTCGGCGCGTTCGTGCAGGATGAAATTCGCGTGCGGCCTGATTTGTCCGTGGCAATTGGCTTGCGCTACGACTGGCAGAATTATTTCCACGAAGACAGCAACAATCTCAACCCGCGCTTGTCCATCGCGTGGGCTGCGGACAAAGCCCGCAAGACGGTCGTGCGCACGGGCTTTGGATTTTTCTACGACCGCACGGGGCCGGGACCGATTTCGGATTTGCTGCGTTTTGACGGCGCACGCTTGCGGCGCTACGTCATCACGAATCCGGGCTTTCCCAATCCATTGGCAACCGGGGCATCGCTTGCCGCGCAACCGAACAGCGTCGTGCGACTCGCGCCGGATACGGTCATTCCGTTTATCGCGCAATACAGCGTGGGCGTTGAGCGGCAGTTGCAAAAGACGCTGGCGCTGACCCTCAATTACATCGGCACACGCGGCGTCAATTCGTTCCGCTCGCGCGATGTGAACGCCCCGCTCCCGCCGCTGTTCGCCGCGCGGCCTGATCCGAACTTCACCGTCATTCGACAAATTGAATCCACCGGACGAATGACCGGCCATTCGCTCGAAGTGGGCTTGCGCGGCAACGTCACGCGCTATTTCAATGGGATGGTGCAATACGTTTTCGGGCGCGCGTGGAATGACACGAACGGCATCAATGCGTTTCCGGCCAACAGCTTTGACTTGACGGGCGAATGGGGACGCGCTGATTTCGATGTGCGCCATCGCTTCAATTTGCTCGGCACGGTGAAAGCCGGGAAGCTTTTCAATCTGGGCATGAATCTGGCCTTGAACACGGGCGCGCCGTATACGCTGACGACGGGACGCGATAACAACCGCGACAGTCAAACACTGGATCGTCCGGCGGATGTAGGAAGAAACACGCTGGAAGGGCCGGGCTTCGCACAACTCGATCTGCGCTGGTCGCGCGATTTCCATTTGTCGAAAGCGAAAAAAGAAAAAGGGCCGACCGTCACGTTCGCGGCGGATGCTTTCAATGTTTTCAACCGCGTAAATTTTGCCGGGTATATCGGCAATCTGAGTTCGCCATTCTTTGGCAACGCGGTCGCTGCGCGTCCGGTGCGTCGTTTGCAGAGTTCGCTGCGCTTCACGTTTTGATGGTTACATGCCGAATGGAATTCGCGCCGCCGATTGCATACCAGGCTCCGGCCCACGGCCAGAGCCTTGCGCCTGCCCATTCAGTCAATGAACTCCACCGCAGCGCATCTCGAACATTGAGAGGCGGCCAGAAAATTGCGCGGCCCAGTCGCTGCGCCTGACAGCCGCTTTCGGTGAGCAGGGCGAACAGGTCATCAGGTTTGTGCCACGATGCACTGATGAATGATCCCAGGCCGAGAACGGCTTTGACCCGCCGCCACCATTGCCAGGGGGAATAAGGATTCAACTCGCCCAGGAGAATCGTGCCGCCAGGACGGCAGACGCGCGCCATTTCGCGGATGACTGATGCGGGGGTATCGCAGAAACAGAGGAGCGTGTTTTCGAGGACCAGATCAAATGTCTCGTCAGGAAACGGAAGCGCCGTGGCATCGCCTTCAATCCACTCGACGCGCTGCGCCATTTCCGTCGGCGTATGGCTCCGTGCAAAGTCCAGCATCGCAGCATCGTGATCCAGGCCCACTGCCCGGGCTGCTTCCTGACCAAGCGCCAGCAAAAAGCGACCCGTGCCACAGCCGACATCCAGCAAAGATTTCCCCTTCAAGTCTCCTGCGCCCCGGCGCAGCAGGTTAATCTCTGCCGCCAGACAAGCAGCGCCCAGCGGAGACTCATACCAAAGGTCGTATTGCGCCGCGTTCATTGCTTTGACCTCAGCAGGACTAAAAGACAAGCGCTTTGCTGGCTTCCTGTGTTCACGCGGTGAGTTCTTCCATTGAGCTGCGATGCGCGCCTTCAATCAGAGCTTCGGCCTTGATCCCGCGTGCATCCATGCAAGAACCACAGACGCCAATCTGCGCGCCTTTGGCGACCAGAACCTTTAACATCCGCTCAATGTTGTAGTAGCCGTTGGGAGTCGTTTGTCCCGCGAGCGCACAGATCGCCGCGTCACCGATCAGAAACACATTGACAGTCGTGCCTTCAGCCTTTGCCAGCGAGCCTGCCAGACGCAGGCCGTTATAGCTGCGCTCCGTCCCGTAAGGCGGGTCGTTGAGAATGACAAGATAGTTCATAGCGTTACTCCTTTCCGGGCGTTAGTCGTCCACTACCACCCAAAATGCAATGAAGGCCAGTCGTGACGAATCCGCGCCAGGTAATACTTCTCGAAAGCCAGCTTGAGATACCGCGCCCACTTTCCCTTCTTGTGGATCACTTTGTTACGAGGAGGCAGGAAGGGGTCTGCCGACAAATAGAAGGCCGTGTCACCCGCGTCGGCAATGCACGTAGTGGGAAGCGATAATCCATCCATTTTCGCGCCGCCATTCAATTCAGCGGCAATATTGTGCGCGGCCGCATGAGCCATCAGTTCGGTCATGTGCCCGGTCTTGGGGACTGCCACTGGAACCGGCGTCTGGCCGGGTGGAGCGATGGCAATAGCCACACCAACCGCATAAACATTGCTGAAGTTCACGCTCGTCAGTTGCGGCGTGACTGACACAAATCCTTTCGGATTGGCCAGGCCATCCACCCCACGGACAAACGCGGCTCCCAGGAAAGACGGAATCATCAGAGAGAAGTCGAATTCATGCTCGGTTCCGTCCGCAAGAATCAGCCGGTCTGCACGGGCTTCAATGAGTTTCGCGTTGACGATGGGATCAATGTGGCGTTCAGCAAATTCGTCCTGAATCATCCGGGGCGACATGCCGATGCCGCCTACGCCCCAATGACCGATAAATGGCTCAGGGGTGACGAACCTGATGGTGAAGCGATGGCGCTTGTGAGCCTGGCGGAGCACCGTGTCAATCATCATGGCGATCTCATAAGCGGGGCCGATACAACTGGCTCCAGCCGCTGCGCCGATGACGATGCGACCATGCTCGCCAGCCAGGACGCGCGCCAAGGCGTCACGCGCGCAGACAGCTTCACGAATTGTAAAGGTCGATTGAGTATGACCCCCAGCCGGTCCTAAGCCTGGGACAGCCGCATAATCCAAATCTGCGCCTGAGGCGATGAGCAGGATGTCGAATGGATACCGGGCCGATGCAGTTCGCGCTTCACCCTTGCCCGGATCCAACTCCTTCACTTCTCCGTGAATGAAATGGATCCCCCGGCGCATGAGCGGTTGATGCAGTGAGATCTGAAGTTGTGTGGGATCACGCCAGCCAAGGAGCACCCACGGCAGAGAGGGAAGAAAGGTAAACTCCGGGTCTTTGGAAATGACCGTGATCTCCGCACGATCTCCGAGCCGACGCCGCAGCGCATAGGCGGCATTGATCCCGCCGAAGGAGCCGCCGATAATGACGATCTTTTTGTGATCGGCTTTCCTGCTCATAATTCGTTCTCACTCCTTCCGGCATCACGCTCGCGCCGGAGCAGTATCTGTCAACCTCAGCGAAGCTGATCATTTCCCCTGGCATGGGCTGCAATACTGCTTTCTGCTCTGACGGAGAGAAATGGTGTGGACAATAATCCGCTCATCCGCTGCCATTCCTCGCCGTCGTATTCAGCCAGCCCGAAATCAACCGGGGGCCCGTCCTTGCGGAGCCGTAGAGTTCTGCCGATTCGATCCCAGAAAGAAAAGATTGTTGAATAATTGCTGTCCGTTTCGATTTGCACGCGTGAGTGATGCACGCGATGAAGGGCCGGTGAAACCAGCACGACGCGCAGCCACCGATCCAGTCCCTCCGGGAAATTCACATTGCTGTGATGGAAGAGAATCACCGGCAGCATCAGCGATTCATAAACCAGCAGTTGCCGGAGCGTGAGGCCGAGTAATGGAATCAGAGCCAGGCGCAGCGCCGATGAAATCAGGATTTCTCCGGTGTGAAACCGGACGGCAGTTGTGGCATCCATCGCCGGGTCGCTGTGGTGGACACGGTGAAAGCGCCACAGGAAGTGAAACTGGTGATTGGCTCGATGCCACAGATACATCCAGCCATCGAACAAAAGAACAGCCGCAATAGTTGAAATTACAGCAGGCAGTTGGAACATTCGCAGCAAGCCAAAACCTGAGCCTTCAGCCTGGATCACAATCTGTGTGATGAGTGGCCCGGCGAGCAGCGTCAGGATGAAGGCGTTGAGCAGTCCCAGTGACAGATTTCTGAAGGTGTGGCGCCACCTGTGATTGCGTCCTTTGACCGCAGGCAGCCACGTTTCCAGCGTCCACAGCAGGCTCAGCCCGCAAACGGTAATCAGCGTTGGCAAATACTCCGGCTTCATGTCGAGCATTCCTCAACGCGAACCTACGCCCGGCTCAGGTATAATGCAAATACAGATTTTCTGAGGGATCACATCAGGGAAAAATTATGACTGAAGATTTCAATCTTTATCCGTTGCACGTCTTCCGGCTGGTCGCCCGCAGCGGCAGCGCGAGTCGCGCCGCCCAGGAACTGCACATCAGTCAGCCCGCGGTTTCGGCGCAACTGCGCGCGCTGGAACAGCGTCTGGGTGAACCGTTATTCGAGCGCACGCCGCGCGGGATGTTGCTGACGAGAACCGGCGAAGTCGTGCTGGAACACACCAACCGGCTCTTTGCGCTCTATCACGAACTTCCAACGCTGGCGGATACGGTGCGCGGCCAGGTGCGCGGTGAGGTCACAGTGGCTGCTTCCAGCACTCCCGCCGCTTACTGCGTGCCCGAATTGCTCCGGCGGTTTCAGGATCAATACCCGGAGGCTCACCCAACGCTCATTGTCGGAGACAGTGCGGAAGTTCTGAGATGGCTGCACGAATATCGCGTCCCGCTGGGAGTGGTTGGCGAGATGGTGATAGATAAGGATCTCCATCGGCAGGAGATCGGCGCTGATGAACTGAGACTGGTCACAGCAGCCAGTGACGAACTGCATCGGGTCAGGGAAATCAAAGACATACACCTGCATAACCGCACACTGTTTTTGAGAGAGCGGGGTTCAAGCACTCGCGCTGGCGCAGAGGAGTTACTCGGCAACCTGATGAATCTGTTCGGACGAGTTGTTGATGTAAGCAGCGCCGAAGCCATCAAGCAGGCCGTGGCTGCCGGACTGGGCGTCGCGGTGCTTTCCTCGTGGGCGACCAGCCTTGAAGAAAAAGCCGGATTGCTGCGGCCAGTACGAGACAAGCGTCTCCGACAGCGAAGAAGATTCTATCTGGTGCGGCGGCAGGATCGCATATTAACGGGGAGCGCTGCCGCTCTGTGGGAATGCCTTATGACCTGTCATCCTGACAGGAAGAAACAGGTCAGGCCGTAACGCTTTGTTCAAGCAGTTGGAAATAATCACTCTCTCCGGCTTGCTGAAGAGGAAAATGGTGGCGGGAAGCAGGACAGCAAATCAAAATTGCGATTTCAAGTGCCTGCTTTACAGAGGCAGGCTTTGGCACTGTGGTAAAAGGATGACAACCATTGATGCAGCCAGAGCAGACAATCAGGCCACACTATCGGTCGCCAGCCGCCGCCGCGCTTGCTGACGCCGCGCTTTATTTCGTAGAGGGACAATATCTGTTTCACACTCGCGGTGACCAGAGCGAAGAGGTGAAGTATCTCTCGCCCACAGCCGTCCGTCAGGCGTTTATGCGCGAACCAGTGGACAGCGGCTGGCTGAGCACTGAAACAGTTCGCTGGGGTGTGTGCGGCAGGGGCGATTACGTCGTCAACTTTTATGCGCCCGCGCGATACGAGTTGCTGATGCGCAGTGATGACGGGCGGGCAGCAACCACCCTGACGGTTCCTTTGCCAGGGTTCGTCTTCGCTGGCCTGGATCGAAGCTGGTACGTCTGGGCGGTGCGCGGCAAACAGTTTTCGCCTGACCTGGAATTGTTTCAGGCTCCGTTGCCAAATGTTGGGCAAACCGGCTTGATCTGTTTCGGCGAGAATCGTCACCCTGAAGTTGGCAAACACGGGGCGCAGATGGCGTGGCAGCTTTTCATCACCAGCGCCTTCAACTCACATCACGCCGATGGGAAGAGTCACGTATACTCGCAGAACATTCTCTTCCAGCTCTACTCACTTTCTGCCAACAAGGCCATTCGCTATCCGCTCAAAGATCTCGTCAGCTTGCGCTCCACCGTCAGTGAAGCCGTCCGCAGACTGGTCGAGCGATGAGGACACAGCGATGTTCGTTCACTACCTGCTTGCCACTGCGGCTGAACTGCCGCCAATTTCAGCGCCGTTGTATGAATATGTCTTCGCTGGCAACGGCGTTTTCAAACGTGCAGTACGCAAGGAAATGAGCGCGATGATTCCGGTCAGTGAATGCGCGATTCGTGGTCTTGCGTTGGTCGAACCGAAACTCAGCTTTCAGTTCGACAGGGTTCCTGAATCCATCATTCAGCAGATTCTTGACGCTGCCCGTGATGCGGCGCGGCGGGAGCTGGAGATTCTTTTTCATCTTAGCCTGGTGGATGGAAAGTGGCGGCTCGATGTTCCGCCGCAGATTCAGCGTTACGCTTCAGTCGTGCCGATGGAGAAAGGCGCAGCCTCGTCTTACGAGCGCGCCATCATCGAGATTCATTCACACCATCGGATGCCTGCCGGGTTTTCGCCGGATGATGATCGGGACGAAGCCGGTTTCCGCATTTACGGTTTGATCGGCAATCTGAATCCACGCTCCGCCCACTGGCCGAAGATCAATTTCCGCGTGGGCGTTTACGGTGACTGGTGGTCGCTGCCCGCCGACCGCATCATCGAGATGCCGGTCGAATTGATTGATTGCAACGCGAAAGATGAGTGACGCAATGCCACAGCGTAAACACAAAACCGTCCGAAGAAGGCCAACGGCTGCGCCCGGTCTCGATCTTTCATTTATGAATGCGGCCAGGGTAATCACCGCTGCGCATCAGGAAGTGCGGCTGGTAATGGTGGGTTGCGGCGGCACGGGAAGCTGGCTCACGCCGTCCGTTGCACGGATCGTGCGTGTGCTGAACGAAAGCGGAACCGAGACAAGCGCGCTCTTCATTGATCCCGACCTTATTGAGAGCAAAAACATTCCGCGCCAGAACTTCTGCGACGCGGAACTCAGGTTTCCGAAGGCGCAGACACTGGCCGCACGCTACAGCCTCGCCTGGGGCGTTGAGATTGACGCGGTCATGGATCACTTCAAAGCTGAGATGATCGGCTCCCGCTGGAATCGGCTGACGGTGGTGATCGGTTGCGTGGACAACGCGGCGGCGCGCCAGGAGCTTGCCAAAACGCTCGCGGCCAATGCGGGCGATTCGCCGCCGCACGTCTGGTGGCTGGACTGCGGCAATCAGCGCGAATCCGGCCAGGTGCTGCTCGGCTCAACGAATGATCCGCGCGCATTGCGCTCCGCCTTTCCGCTGGATGGGTTCTGCCAACAACTGCCCAGCCCTGTCATGCAATGCCCTGATCTGCTCGAACCGCAGCCGGAAGAATTAAGCCATCACAATCTGTCCTGCGCGGAACTCGCGCTCGCCAACGCGCAAGGGTTGATCGTCAATCAGCGCGTCGCTGCGGAAGCCGCTGACTATCTGGCGAGGCTGCTCATTCATCAGAATCTGCGCCGCTTTGCCACATGGTTCGATCTCGCCAGTGGAAGTGTGAAGAATCACTTCATTACACAGGAGGCAATCACTTCATTTGATCCTGAATAAGATGGCACTTTTTGTACTTTAAGCCCGAACCACACCAGCATTGATTATTTCGCCCGATAGTCCGCGACAGAAAGCTTTTGTCGTGACTCATTTCAGGCCCGACCCAAATTCCAGTCTGGTCCCATACCAGCCATTTGATCAACCAGACACAAGCATGTCCAAGGTAATCAGCCGCTGTGTCCCGTTCCCAAAGCCACACATTTTCCCAAGGTGCATACGGACAAATTGATCCATCGCCAAACGTATGCTTCGTTTTGGGCAGTGGCATCTTGGGGTTTCGCACAAATACTTTTGGGTGTTGTTTATGACCGCCATACCGGGCCTCCAAATCGAAAACGATAAATGGATTTGTCAGCCCGTCTACCCAGGCATGATGTGTGTGCGTCGAATTGCATAAGTGGTGATGACGCACTTCGCCACCGGCCAGAACCCAAACAGGGCGCTCGCAATGAATGTCATCCAGTAGCTCTGCCAGTGATTCCGCCGTTTGGATTGGTTGAACCTTTCCCTTCCAGACAGCGCCTTTCTGACCATTTTCCCGTAAATCCAGAGAAAAAGCCGGGAAGTAATCCTGCATTGCCCGAACGCTGGAACTTAGCCGTGATACTTCGTCAATCAAACTCACCTCTCTCCGAATGATGGCCTCGGCCGTACCGTAAACCCGGGAAGGATCAGAGGGCCACGTGACTTTTCGGGAACTGGACCGAAAACCATTTCCCAGCCGTCCTTTTCAATTATCTCCAGCGTTCGTGCGGCAATAGAAGAGAGCTCATGTTTGATTGCCGAATTGAATAATTCAGACAGGTCGTTGCCAGTAGGATTGGCCGGGTCTTCGACTTGGATGTTCTCGACGTTGTCGCGCAACTCAATCCAGACATGCTTCAATTGGTCGGCGAGCTTGGAATCCTTTTTTCCTTTAAGCAGTTCGATAGTCAACAGCTCAAGAATGAAGTGCCTCACAGACAGGCTGTTTCGTGCGCGCCAAAGCTTCATCATTCTGATTGCGGCGGTTACTCCACTATCTTTGACGTGGCTGATGTGGACGTCGAGATTGGTTTTTTGTCTGCCCTTCTCGCCGGAAGATCGGTAGAGAAACACATCGCCTTGATTACCATCAATGAAGCGTCCTGGTATGACATCAATGTGAAAATCAGCCGCCCATTGATTCACGTTACGGCTTTTCAGCCGCAGTGCCGACGGCTTTCTCGTCACCAGATAATCATCGTTGAGCGCCTTTTCCACATTCTCGTAGATTTCCTGGAGAGTTTCACCGGCTTCCTTATCTTCGTGATCGAAGTAGCAGATGACGTCAAGGTCGTAAGCTTCAAGAATCATCGTTCCCTTCGCCTTCGACCCGCCATACCTGATGGTCGGGGAACTCTTTTCGAACTTCTTTCGCAAGAGCTTGTCCACCTCGTCTCGCCGGCAACGTAGGTCTTTTATCTCCTGCCCTTCGGGATTGAGCGTCTGCGATTCCAAAATCTCTTCAAGGTAGCGATCTTCACTCATCTTCATTCACCTTCATGATCAGATTGAACCCACCTTTCCGCTTGTCGTTGTCGTAAACAAGCAGCGCGGGATCAATCTTTGGTAATAATTCACGGCCACACAGCACCGCCACGGGTGCTGGAACCGCAGGAAAAAGATGTAACTCCTCAAGCTTTCGGTGGTTGCTCATCACAACGCGGAGTGCTTGCAAGTACACATTGCGAAAATCATCAAGATCGTGTTTCAGGCGCAGGTAAGTCGGCGTAGGTGTTGAATTCACCAATGTGATTTCGTAAATCGAAAACCTGCGGTCAATGTTTTGCGGCAGCGTTTCGTGCAGGATTTTGCCGCTGAGCGAAAGGAGTAGTGCGACTTTACTTCGGTCAGTGCCTGTCTGCACGCAACGGAATTGATGCCCTACAGGGTTGCCCTCCACCTTCCAAGCCCAATCTTCGGTATCGCGGTGGCGCTGATAGAGGTCAGTCGCCACTTTGTTGCCCAGCCGATTGCCGAAATAGATCAATAGTGGAATTGGTGCGAGAGCGAACACGGAAAGGTGATGTGTGCTTTCAACGTCGGAGCCTGTCGCGTACAGCCGGTCAACATCGGCTTTGATCGTCTGTCTCGCCGTCTGAAAAAAGGCCGCATCCTCCCCGTGGATTCG
>JAEUQO010000431.1 GCA_016789605.1 Acidobacteriota bacterium | reverse complement strand
TTCGCCGCTAAACGTGCGTGTCGTGCTGGGGCAGCAGGTTGCGCCCCCGCCATTGAACGCGTCAAGCACATTGATGGCGACGCCGGTGCTGTTTGCGGTCAGACGCGTGCTTTCGCGTTGCAATTGCAACCGCGATTCGAGCAACAGCGCTGAGTTGATGATGAAGGTTTCAGACAGGCGCAGCGTATGGTTATCGTTGTTTGAATTGGAGCCGCGTTCGGGCAAGGTGTAATTGGTCGTGCCTGTGCCAACGCCACCGCCGAAGCCGCCGCCAAATCCGCCACCGCCACCAAATCCACCACCACCGCCGCCAGGCCCGCCGCCGAAGCCGCCAAAGCGCAAGGCAAATTCGCGATTGTCACTGGACGAACCGGAATACATATAGCTGGTGTTGAGCGTGTTGCGGTTGTTGAGAAGGTAATCCGTGCGCGCCATCAGGTTTTTGCTGCGATTGGGCGCATTCACGTTGTAAACCTGTTGGCCGTCCAGCGTGGTTGCCGTGATGGTGTTGCTGCCTTCCAAACCGCGCTGTTCGTAGTTGGCGAAAAAGGACATCTTGTTGGCCAGAATCGGGCCGCTCAGGTTGAAGCCATAGCGTTGCTGGCTGATGTCGGGTTTGACCAGCGCGAATGCATTGCGGGCATCCAGCGCCGAATTGCGGAAATTGAATGACACGCCGCCGCGCCACTGATCGCGGCCTGGCTTGGTCACGATTTCAATACGGCCAAAACCGGGGTTGGAAAATTCCGCCGTGAACGGGTTTTGATTGACGCGAATCTGAAAGATCGCTTCGCGCGGTGGCAGACGTCCGCCGCTGAATCCATCTACGAAAATTTGCGCCTGTCCCTGGCCGCCACTGACGCCGCCAGCAGCAGGACCCGCCAGCCCCTGTAAATAGCTGCGCAAATCATCTTCGTTGTCGGGCAGGTTGTTTTTGATGAAGTTTTCGTCGAGCACCGTCGCGCTCAGATTTTGATCCGGCTCAACCGACGTGCCGATGGTTTCTGCCGAGACAGTGGTGATATCGCTGACAGCGGCGACTTTGAGCGCAATTTTCAGCGGCGCAGCCTGCGGAATTTGCACCTTGGTTTGTACGTACTTTTCAAAGCCTTCGAATTCCACCGTGACTGTGTACGTGCCAGCGGGCAATCCGCCGATGGAAAACTCGCCCACGGCATTGGCTTTAACTGAACGCGCTTTGCCGTTTTCGGGCGTCAGCGTGAGTGTAGCGTTGGGAATGATGGCACCCGCTTCGTCAGCGATCTGCCCGCGTAAGGAAGGCGTCTGAGCCTCTCCGATAATGGCCAACAACACTGCGATGACCACCGAAATCAAATACGACGTCCACGAATCCTGCGACATAAATTCTCTCCCCTTAACCTGAATCGGTGGAGTTCAGCCGGGACAAGTCGCGCACCTAGTAAAGCGATTTGCCCCGGCGTCCCACTCTCGTCATGAGATTGCGTGTGCGGTCCAGCACTCGCATTGTTATCTTCGTGGATTCGGCGAAAAAGGTGTTAAAGCGTAAGAAAAGAGTTTGTAAGGTATGTAAATTTGCGCTGAGGATGAGATGTGTTGATTACCTGAATGAATCGCATTTGTGGCTGGCGAAATGCAATTTCCCGGAAGCCGCATTGAATGCAACTTCCGGGGTCATTGGGGCACAAGCGCGCAACGTTAGTTGTTTTTTTGCGGAGGGACGTGCGGCGTTGCGGGCGAAGTGACTGGACGAACAGCCGGTACGACTTCAGCTCTTGGCGCGTTGCGTAATGTGGCGGCTGGCACTTCCTCCGCCAACGAGGCTGGTTGTATTTCGACAGGATCGCTTGGCGTTGGCGTTACCGGAAAGACCACGCGAGACGCAGCTTCGATGCGCAACTCACCGGCTGGCGGCGTGCTACGGCGGGCGATTGCGCGCCGCTCCTGGTCTTCTTCAGTTTGGGCGCGGTACACAACCTCTTCGATGGTTTGCGTTGCGCCTGCCTGTTGCGTGCCTGACAGATGCGCCAAATGATCATCTGGGGTGATTTCTGGCGCGCGAATGATGTGCGGCGTGACCGTGATGACAATGTCGCTTTGGCTGCTGGTTTCTTTGGGAGCAGAGAACAATCGTCCCAGAATCGGCATCATGCCAACGATCGGGATTGACGCGCGACTGTTGCCTTTGCTGTCTTGTTTGACGCACGCTACCACGGCTGCCACGCCGTCCTGAATCCGCGAAATCGTGGTCAGGGATCGTTTGGTGAATGTCGGTGTCAGATATGAATCTGTGCCAGTGGCTTCGACGTTGCTTGATTCGAGCTTCATCTTTACCTGCACGTAACCTTCGTTGGTAATGGTCGGTGTGACGTCAATTACCAGTCCCACATCGCGGTACTGGATGTTATCGAACGAGTAGTTGTTATTGTTGGTCGAAGTCGTTGTTGAAGTGCCGCTCAGATAGTTGGTGCCGGTGCGAATGGGAACGCTGCGCCCGACGACGGTTTGGTTTTGTTCGCCGTCTTGCGCATGCACTTGCGTGCTGGCCAACAAGCGCGATTTGCCCTTGGATTGCAGCAAGCTGAGGCTGGACGGCGGCAAGCCAATCACCGTTCCCAAACCTCCGCCAAGGCCAAAAATGTTGCCCGCCAAGGCTGAAACCGTGGCGCGACCCAAACCGCCCAGGTTGCTCAACGAAGCAGAAGTGCCAGTCGTGACGGTGACCGGGTTGCCATCCGAATCATACGTGGTTTTGGTTGTGGTCAGCCCGCTGGTGGCGATCTGGTTGCCGATTTCGAGCGAGGTCGAGTTCGACACTTCGTAAATATCCACGTCAATCACGACTTCAGAGCGATTTTTATCCAGGCTGTCGATCAGGGATTGCGCCACAGCTAATTCTGCTGGCGTCGCGCGCACGACAAGCGCATTGAGCTGTTTGCTGACATTGACCTGACGCTGTGAGCCCAGATTCGCTTGCACGATGGCGCGCGTTTCGTTCAAGTCGGCATTGCTCAGGTAAAAGGTTTTGACCAGCAAGCGTTCAACGCGTTGCCGATTGGGCGGATTGTCGGCGTAGATCATGATTGTGCGCCGATCCATCAGCTCAAAAATGTGCTTGGTTTGTTGCAGCAGAATGTCAAACGCCTTGGCTGGCGAAACATCGTTGAGTAACAAAGAGAACTTGTTGGTGTCTTTGAATGACTCATCAAAAACAACATTCAGATTGAGTTGACGCGCCAGTGTGTTGATGACGACTTTCAGGCTGGCGCCTTCATTGAATTCGATGCGTTGCATCGCTTCGCTGCGCGCGCGCGCAGGCGGCGTGCGAATTTCATTGCTGGTTGGAATCGGGTTGCCCGTGCGTGGATTGTAGTTGGCCGTTTCGCCCAACCCAATTTGCACTTTTTGCTGTTCGATCATACGCGCCATCTTGGTACGCATGGTTTCGTTGGTTGAATCATAGGTCGAAGCGCGCGCATAGGCGTTGTATGCGCCTGCGTAATCGCCTCTGGCGGCGAGCAAATCGCCGCGCGCGGCAAACATCAGCGACGCCATTTGCATGGCGCGCACCAGCCGCAACCGGTATTCCGCGTTGTCGGGTTCGTCAGCGACTGCCAGCGCATACTGTTGCGCAGCCAAATCCCACTGCTCGGTGTTTTCGTGTTTGACGCCTTCCTTGAAATTCTTTTTGCCATTTTTGCCGCCAGCAACGACGGTCATCGTTGGCAGACAGAGACAGAACGAGAGACACAGCGCAAGCGCTGCACGCGGGAGCGAAGACGGTTTCATGATTACCTCAACGTAAAATTGTGGGTGGTGATGGTGGTTGACGGCGCGCGAATAACGATTGTCGGTGGGTGTATTGGTTGCGTGTTCGCTGTGCCGGTTGGTTGTACCTGGGTTAGGTCAGTGGTGCCCGATCAGGTTGTTGAGGTCAGGTTGGTAAACTGCGAGGCGGTATTGCTGAGCAACGACGGTTGGGATTGTTGTTCGTTCATTTTTCTTCTCCTTCTGCTGCCTTCAGTAATTGTCTGATCATTCGTTCGGTTCAGTACCGCCATCACGGCGGGGCAGTGTCAGGCTGTTGGATAAAGGGAGCCACAGCCTTTTTGTTCAATGCAGTGCTCGTTTTTCAACGCTTGAACTGCTGCTTGGTTCCGGCGAATTTCGCCAGGCAACGTTACTTACAATCAGGCAAGCGGGCTGGCCACAGAATCAGAGTCATCGCAGTTTTGGGATTCCCTTCTACGTCTCTCTACTCTGCGGCCAAGCCCGACGGCGAACTGAAAACGGCGCTAGTTCACCGCGATTGTGGTTGCGACGCTGGTGCGACCGCCCAGCGTAATGAGCACCGGCACCGCTGTTCCAGTTGGCGCATTACTAGGCACACGCAGATTCAGTTGCCACAAGCCAACCAAGCCCGGCGTTAAACCGCTGAAATCCACATTGGCAGGAATGCCGCCAATGGTCACCGTGGGCGTTTCACGGGTGGCGAATAGCGTGTTGGCTGGCGGCGCAGCCCCCGAAATCGGAGCCGCAATTGCTTGCCCGGTCGCTGAATCCAGGAATTGTCCGCCTTGCCCTGTGGCATAGACGACAATGACCGAACCGCGCGCCGCAGCCTTGTATGAAGCGTTTACGGCTGGGTCGCCGTTGCGCGAGAAATCCTGATTTTGCGCAATGGCCTGGCCTTTGCCGCTGGCGTCTGCGGTGAACACGCCGGGCGCGCCTGTGCCGACAGAGAGAAATTCGCTGGTGGCGGGCGTGCCGTTGTAAAGCACTTCAACCAGCGCTACGCCGGGTTGCGTTTCATACGGCAATTGATAGTTGATTTGGAATGCGCCTGTGCCGCCGGTTACCCCGGCAAAAAACAGTGGCGCTTGCACGCCGTTGACACGGACGCTGACGCCGGACAGTTCTTTGGGCAAGGGCAGGCTTTGCGCTGAAGCCGTGATGTTCGATGCCGTTGGGATGCCGCTGCCAAATGCCGAAAGCAATGCGCCCGGCGCGGCAGTTGCGCCATAACTGGCGGAATTCACCGACACCGATTTGTTTTGCGCCAGTGATGAATATGACGCGAGATCATCCACGCTGACGCGCAATTCCAGATTGTCGAAGAACACGCCTTCGCCCTGTTGCGTGACGCCGTTGCGCTGAAATTGCAGTTCCAGCCGGAACGCCACGTCGGAGCTGTCGGGGTTCGCCGGGTTCACACCGAAATAGCCGCTGCCAAAGGCAAACTCGCCCGGTTTGAGCGTGTAGTGTTTGAAGCCGTTGGTGCTCGGTGTGCCGCTGGAATCAAGGAACAACATGTTGACGAACGTCGCATCGTTAAAGCCTGTGTCATCTGTCGCCGAAACGACGGTGTTGGTATAGGTGCGCAACCGGACAAAGAGTGCATCGAGAATTCCGTTTTGTGCCGTGTCGCCCGTGAAGTCTACGTTGACGTCGATATCGAGCGATTCGATCAGCGCATTGAGTTGCGCCGTCAAGGCCGGATTGGAAACTTTGTCGGTCGAGGCGTTGCGCGTCAGGCCGGGTAACAGGATTTTGTTCAACGTCCACCAGCGCGTTTGGTCATAAAAGCCTGCCCCGCCGGTCGAACCGCCAGCGCGTTGCGTTGTGCTGACGCCATAACTGTTGCCGAGGCCGCTAGGGTCTCCCAGGCTGGCGGTCGAGCCAGAACCGGCATTGCGCCCGGTGGTCAATTGCCAATTGCTCGCGAATGAGTTGCCCGTTGGCGCAGCATTGGGAGCATTGGGGCGCAATCCCCAGGCAGATTCGGGGATGACAATGATGCCTGATCCGCCGACATCCGCCGTCGGTTCAAAACGGGTGCGATAGGTATACAACTGGCGCTGTGCCGTAATGGTGAATTGTGTCGTGAGTGCAATGCCGTTGGCAGGCGTGATGGTTGCCGTGAGTAAGATCTTTTGACCGGCACGATTTACGCCATCATCTACCAGCGTGATTTGAAATGCGCGCGCAGCGCTGCTGAATGCCGCGACATCACCATAGGGCACGCTTGCTGGTTGTCCTGCCGCGCCTCCGTTTAAGCGGACGACGCTGGCAGGGATTTCGCTGTTGGCGTCTACCGCCAGTTGCACCGTTACGCCAGACGCCGGGATGTTGGTGGGAACGTTGATGGTGATGGTGGCCGCCACGGTTTCGTTGCGGCTGATAAAGGGGTCTGCGTTCACGCCCCCGCTGACAGCGGTTGACGCCAACGTCAGCACCGGTACTGCGCCCGCCGTGAAGTTTCCGGTGGCGATCAACGCGTAGCCCTGCCGGTTGGAATCAATCGTTTGGTTGTTGGGCGACGCGACAACCCCGCTTTGGCCATTGCCGGGAATGTTGGCGCCGATGACGCGCACACGGTAATTGCCCGCTTGCGGATATTGAATGTAGACGCCTTCGACGTTGTTGCGCGTGTCGAAACCGGCGCCGTCAGCCGTCTTGGTCCAGGCGTCGGCAAAATTGATGTTGCCGTGATACACCGCGCCGTTGGGCGCAATGACTTCCAGATCGAGATTGTTGACCAACGCGGTGCTGGCGCTGAGCGCGGCTTTCGGATCAGACCAGGCCAGCGTGATGCGCAGCGGTTCAACCGTACTGACGTTGCTCAACGTGTATTCCTGCGTCTGGCCGGTAGTAAGCGCCGCATTGCTGGCCGGGCGGGAGCTGTCACCCGTGGTCGCGCCGTTGAAAATATCAGCGATCACTTTCAGCTCGCGCCGGTCGCCATTGAAATACAACGCATCATCCAGCGCCATACGACCCCAGCCCTGACCGCCATTCGGTAAAGGAGCTTTCTCTCCGTTGGGCGCATTATCGGCTGTGTAACCACCTGTCATGTTGCGCCCGGAATTCACCATCACGGCTTTGACCAACGCATTCGAGGGCGAAAAGCCTGCGCCGCTGGAGCGCGTTCCGCCCGGATAGTAACCATCCGTGAAATATTGCCGCACCAGCAACGCTCCGCCCGCCGCCATCGGCGACGAAAAGCTGGTGCCGCTGATGACGGAAAGGCCGCGATTGTTGTTGGGATCGGCTGGATTCACGGCGGCGTCCAGCGCTGTATTCGACGTTTGATATTGATAAGGCGACGTGATGCCTGAGCTTTCTGTGGCGGCACGCACCCAACCCGGAGCCACGATGTCGGGTTTGATACGTCCGTCACGCGTTGGGCCGTGGCTGCTAAAGTTTGAAACGGCTTCGACGCTGCCGGTGTTGTCTGACCCGGCAGACGTGGGCGTGTCGCACGCGCCGACGAGCAGGTTGTTTTTGGCAATGGTTGAAATCGTGTTGGTCGCAGGGCCGTCATTGCCCGCAGAGAAAAAGATTGTGTAATCGCGCAGCTTCCACATGACTTCGTCAATGTCCACGGCGTCCTGGTCATAGCTGGCGGGCGGCGATGCGCCATAGCTGTTGTTATGCACGCGTGCGCCGCTGCTGTATGCCTGTTGATGCAACAACAACTGACTGACGACGTTTGCACCCGGCAACTGGCCTGCGGGATGGCCGATGTCTTGAAAGACGATGCGGGCATCCGGCGCCATGCCATCGCCTGCTGTGCGTGTTGTCAGGCCGGGAACGACACTGGAACCATCCGCCAGGTAACTGCGTCCAGCGGCCACGCTGGTTGTATGCGTACCGTGCCAGCCATTCGAATCGTCATACGCCACGGAATTGACATACAACGTGCCAGAGCGTTGCGCCGGGTCAAGCGTGCGACCGCCGTTAGGATTGCTGGTGTTGTCGAGGAAATTGCCACCTCCCAGCAGGTAATACACCAGCACTTTGTTGTTCGGATTGGTGATGTTGAAGGGCAACAAGCCATTGCTGAGCTGCTGCGTAGACGTCGCGAACGACAGCGTTTGTGACGCTGTCGAAGCATCAAGCCGAAAATGCGCGTGGTCGGAATCCAGGCCCGCATCGGCGATGCCCAGGATTTGCCCTGTGCCTGTCAGGCCATTGCGATAGAGCGCGGTGTCTCCGCCACTGACGCCGCTTTGGATGATGCGCACGGCATTGTCATTGTGAACTTGTTTGCTGGCGCGCTGTTCGATCCACTCGACGCCTTCGGTGTTGGCCAGTGTGGTGATGAGTTGCGGCAGCAACGTGGCAGGCGTGAACACCACGCCCCAAACGCGCGCATCCGCGCGTTGTTCGAGCAGGCTCTGGGCAGCCAGATTCAACGTGCCAAGCGCGGCGTGAAACTGGTCTGCGTTTTCGCCCGCAAAGCTGAGAAAGGAAATTGCCACAATCGTGTCTGCGGCAGCTTGCGTTTGTTTGCCGGTGGCGACTTCGTCAGCGGTTTGTACCAGCGCCGGGTCGACTTTCAGCGCCGGGCCGTATGCGCCCAGCCAGCGAAATTGCCCGCTGTCACGCGCTGCCAGCAATTGATTCTGTTGCGCACCGCGCGCGCGCACCAGGTATGCGTTGTTGGGAACGTAACCAACGATCTCATAGCCGCTGGCAAGCAACGCGGCACTGTCTTCCGGGCGAATGCTGGCGTTGAATTGCGCAATAAAATACGTGGCCGCCTGACTGTTTGCGGCTTGTGTTTGTTTGGCGCTGCGGCCTTGCAAGGATGTCGTCGGCAATTCTTGTGCGCCAATCTTGAGCGCTGCTGGTTCGCTGACGAGCGGATCAAATTCTGCTGCTTTCAGCAACAACCAATTGGGATCGGTGAGCCGGGCATCCAGTTCTTGCTGGCGCAATTGCCAGGCAGTCAGTGGGCGGGCGTTGGCGGCGTTTCGTCTCGCATTGCTGGCGCTGACGCGCGCGCCGCGTTGCAAGCTGTATCCCAGTCCAAGTGTTAGGACCAGCAAACATAGGGCGTAAACCACACGCACACGAGTTGTCCTCGACATTCTGAAGTCCTCTTTCTTATTGCGGATGAACAATCCGACGAGTTGAAGCTATGCGCCTGCCTAAAGCCCGGCGTAGATGGTAACGACAGGTTGGCAGCAATTGGTAAAGCATCTGAAAGAAGATTGTAAGCGATGTAAAAACGGCGTGAAATACGGCTAAGATTATGGGATCAGCAACCAGCACAATCCTGCCACCGCAAACAGCACGCTCCAAACCAACAAGATGAATGTCAGCGGATTGTGCCAGATGTCTTTCCAGCGTTGCGCCAGGCGCATATTCAGCGAAGGGCGCTGGTTGGCAGGCGTGGCGCCCGGTGTATGTTCCTGTGTCGTGATGTGAAATGTCATGCTTGGTTTCTCCTGCTTCTCCTACAAAATCGGTTTGTCGGATGATGACGACTGCCGACGTCAGTCCGCCTGCGCAAGGTTTCGGCGGACAGGGCGTTCCTGTATCTGAAACCCGCTGCGGTTTGGTTGAACGTCAGAGATAAACCGATTTGCAACATTGCTGCTTTTTCTCATCTCGAGAAGTGTCAGGAGCAAGCCATGTGCCTTGGTCGCTCAATAGTCGCTCAATGTTGAGCGGGGATCGCACACGCCAGTTTCAAGTGAAGAATTAGGCATTTTGCTTGCAGCGGTACGGGGGCGGACGGGTCTCACTCAGATGACCTGAAAAGGTGTGGCAAAAACCGACAGCCGCCGCGCGCGGAAATTTCAGCGGTGTGGCGAGAATGAGCACTGGCGGCTCGCACGCAAGGAATGTACTGGCAAGGACGCAATCATTTTACGAATTTGTTTGAATGCACGGCGGATTTCCCAATAGTATGCTCAGCGGATACGCTCTTGGGGTAGTATGCAAGGAGTAAGAAGGCTGCGCAGCTTGTAGGCTTCAATAATGATTAGTTATGGATGTCTGTGTTTATCGCAAAAGGCTGCTTCGCTGGTTGTTGTTGCTGTACTGATGAGCCTGGCAAAATCGGGTAATGTGGCTCCAGAAAATGATGAGGTGTTCGATGTTTCGTAAAAATCTCTTTTGCCTTGGTCTGCTATGCGCCTTTGCCACGCTGCTGGGAGCAGGGACTGCGTACGCGCAGCAATTGGTGTCTGCCAAAGTCCTTCATAGCGAAGGACAGGTTGAAATTCGGCGTATTCCCGCCAATCAAATGGTCGCCATGAAGATCGCTTTTGCCATAGAAGAGCGGTTACAAGCAGGCGACACCATTATTACTGGTCGTAACGGGCGACTGGTGCTCAGTCTGTCAGACGGTTCGCAAGCGGTGATTGCCGCCAAAACGACAGTCGTGATTCAAGACCTGGGCCAATCGCCACGCACCCTGTTCAACATCATCAAAGGCAAAACACGCGTCCACATCGAAAAGCTGGGCGGACAGCCGAATCCGTATCGGGTTAACACGCCAACCGCCGTGATCGCCGTGCGCGGCACGATCTTTGATGTGTTGGTGGATGACGAAGAAACCGAGGTCTTTTTGCACGAAGGGGAAGTGGCAGTGACCAACTTCCGCTTGCCCAATCAACCCGTGATTCTGTCTGCCGGACAGACGACGCGCGTGCTGCTGCAACGATTGCCGAATGCGCCAGGCGCGTTCAAGCCGGGCCGCAATGACGGCACGTTTCGCGTTGAACGCAACGGCATACGACCGACAGACAGCGGTCGTGTCGCGGATAACGGGGCACGGCCGAACAATGGGCGTGGCAATGAACGTTCGAATGAGAATGGACAGCCTGGGCAAATGGGACGGCAAGAGCCAAATCGCAGCGGCTCTCCCAAACCGGATGCCGGACGTGGCGGCGCCAATCCCACTGGCGGCGGGGGCGGCCCGGCTCCACGTTCGCCGAGCAAACGACCTTAACGGATGGAAATCATTGCCAGCCTGTTCCACAAACAGATTGGCAAAACTGGTGCCGATCGGTTGGCAACCTGGTGTATGTGACTGTGCCTGAATTGAATTCAAAACCGCATAAAGTATTGGTCGTGGATGATGAACGCGGCGCACGAATGGCGCTGGAAGTTCCGTTGCGCTTGAGTGGCTATGATGTCGCGGCAGCCACCGGCGGCAGAGAAGCGATTGCCCTGGGTCAGGGAAAGCGTTTCGATGTGGTGCTGACGGACATTTACATGCCGGACATCACCGGGTTGGAAGTCGTGCGCGAATTTCGCCGCTTAAGCCCGGAAACGAAAGTCATCGCCGTGACCGCGCAAGGTTCGCTCGAAATCGCCTTGCAAGCGATTGAAGAAGGCGCTTTCGATTTCATTGCCAAACCATTCAACATTGACGAAGTGCTGGCGCTGGTTGGCCGCGCAGCGCAGCACAGCACCACGACACAGGCGGCCAGTCCTGATCCGGCGCACGACTTTTCCGCATCTGGCCTGATCGGACACAGTCCGCAAATGGTGCGCGCATACAAATTGACGGCGCACGCGGCGCGCACAAACGCCACCGTGTTGATCGAAGGCGAATCTGGCACGGGCAAAGAACTGATCGCGCGTGCCATTCACCAAAACAGTCCACGCGCCAAACGGCCCTTCACCGCCGTCAATTGCAGCGCAATGACTGAAACCTTGCTCGAATCAGAATTGTTCGGTTACACCAAAGGCAGTTTCACCGGCGCCGCCAATGACCGCGCCGGGCTGTTTGAGAGCACGGACGGCGGCACGATCTTTTTGGATGAATTGAGTGGCACCAGCCAATCTTTTCAAGCGAGTTTGTTGCGTGTCTTGCAGGAGCGCGAAGTGCGCCGTATCGGTAGTCGCGAAGCGCGCAAAATTGATGTGCGTGTGATTGGCGCAACCAACGTCAACCTGGAAGACATGGCCAACCGGAACGAATTTCGCGCAGATTTGTTTTATCGGTTGAGTGTCCTGACGATCAATTTGCCGCCCTTGCGCGAACGCGGCGCGGAAGACATCGCGTTGCTGGCGCATCACTTTTTGCGCAAATACGAACGCGACCACGGTGAACAGGTTCACATCGGCGAAGACGTGATCGCGTTGCTGGCGCGCTATCCCTGGCCCGGCAATGTGCGCGAATTGGAAAACACCATCGAACACGCTGCCGCTGTGTGCGCTGATCGGCTCATCACCGTCAACGATTTGCCGACACGCATTTTAGAACGTGCCGCACCGCCGACTCAGCTTGTCGCGCCTGCCAGCGTTTCCCTGATTGATGACCGGCCCAGCCTGGCGGAACTGGAACGCCGCTATGTGCAGCTCATTCTGTCAGAAACCGAGGGCAACAAATCGCGCGCGGCGGAAATTCTGAAAATAGATCGCCGCACCATTTACCGGTATCTGGAAGCCAGCCTGGAAGAGCCAGAACCGCAGGAAGCGTCTTAGCGTCACCACCAGACAATGAACCGTTACCGTCCGCAAGCATTGCGCACTGCGCTGATTCTGCTCTTCAGCATTGCGCTGGTCGTGGTTGTGACCTGGTTTGCGCCTTCCTTGTCTGCCGCGTTGCGGAACATGATGTTTCGGTTGCGCGGCAGTTTCAGCCCTCCTACAGACATCGTCATTGTTGCCATTGATGATCGCAGTTTGCAGGCGATGGGCCAGCGTGTCGGACCGTGGCCGTGGCCGCGCACGCTGATGGCCAAAGCGCTGGAACAGTTGGCCGTCGCCCGTCCGCGCAGCATAGGGCTGGATGTCATTTACGCCGAGCCTTCAACTGCCGAAGACGATCAGCGGTTGGCCTCGGCATTGTCGCGCAGCGGGCGGGTCGTGTTACCGGCGCAGCTTTACGAATCAGCCAATCGCAACAACGGGCAAAACACCGTGTGGTTGCGTCCGTTACCTGCGTTTGCCAGCGCCGCCGCGGCGGTCGGACACGCCCACATTTCGCCTGACGTGGACGGTACTGCGGGCAGCATTCAACTCAGCAAAGCCGATGATCAGGCGCATAAGCTCTGGGCGTTTAGCCTGGAAGTCGTGCGTGTGGCCGAACAAATTCCCGTGGCTGATATTGCCGAATTGCCCGGCGTGTTGCGCGTGGGCGCGCATCGCATTCCGATACGTGACGAAACCAGTGACAACGCCGCTCCGGGCGTCACCGTTGTGCGGCCCAATGAAATGCTGATCAATTACGCGGGCCCTGCCGGTACGTTTCGCTATGTCAGCATCGCCGACGTGATTGATGGCGTCGTTCCGGCAGAAACCTTTCGCGACAAGATTGTGCTGATCGGCGCGGTGGCTGACTCCATGGGCGATTCGCGCGTCGTGCCGTTTATGCATTACACCGCCGACGGACAGTTGCGCCGGCAAGGTGGGCAGGAAATGCCCGGCGTCGAAATTCACGCCAACATCATCCACACCATGCGCGGCGGATTGTCGTTTCGCGCCTTGCCGGAATGGCTGGCGTTTGTGTTGGCGCTGGCGGTGATTTTGTTGTCTGCAATTACGATTCGCTGGTTGGACGGCTGGCGTCAGTTGACGATATTGGGGCTGATTTTGCTGGCGATCCTGGTGGGAAGCTATATCGCCTTCAGTCGGTATTTGTTGTTTCCGCCGCTGGCGGCTTTGTTGACGGGGTTTGTCGCGGTGATTCCGTTGTTGCTCAATCGTTCGCTGACCGCCAGTCGCGAACTCGATTTGAAATTAGCGGCGCTGGTCAGCAGCCAAAAAGGCTTTCTCTCGTCTGATGCGCAATCCAACACTGAATTCATCAAGCGCCAATTGCGGTTTGACTTGCCGCAAAGCCTCGCCTGGAAGTTGCGCGCGGTTGACGATCTGACCACGCGTTTGCTGGCGCGTATGAGTTTTGTCAATCGCATCTTGTCGAGCATGGGCGAAGCCGTGCTGGTTGCCGACCTGGAAGGCCGCATCGTGTTTGCCAACCGCGAAGCCGCGCAGGTATTTGGCAGCGGGCAGGCAGAATTGGTTGGCGCGAATCTGGCGGACTTTTTATTGGGCAAAACGACCGCCGATGACAACGCGTTACGCCAGGCGATTACGAACATTGCGCAAGGACAGAGCGCGCAGCTTGAGTTTGCCATTGAGGCGGCAGAGCCGCGTTACTATTCGCTGCTGCTGTCAGCGTTGGTCACCGGTGCAGATGGCGCTGGCGCGGATTTGTCAGCCATTCCCGCCGGAAACGCCATCGGCGTTGTCGCGCTGATTTCCGACATCACCAAACGCGTCGAACTGGATCGCATGAAGACCGAAACGCTGCAACTCGTCTCGCACGAATTGCGCACGCCGCTGACTTCGATTCAAGGGCTGAGTGATGTGCTCTTGAAATTTCCGGTGGGCGCTGACGATACGCGCGAAATGCTAAGCACGATTCATGCCGAAGCCGTTCGTTTGGGCGAAACCATCAACCGTTATTTGGATTTGACGCGTCTGGAGTCAGGCGCGCAAATCTTGCATCTGTCTGCGGTCAATTGCGGACAGTTGGTGGCGGATTGTTTGCGCAATCTGGCGGTGTTTGCGGCTGAGCGGCGCATTCGTTTGTCGTCGCAAATTGAACCGCAATTGCCGGAATTGCGCGCCGATGCACAATTGCTGACGCAAGCAGTCAGCAACCTGCTCAGCAATGCGATCAAATATAGTCCGCCTGATACCGAAGTCGTCGTCACGGTACACGTGACAGGCCGCACGTTATCGCTAAGCGTTTGCGATCAGGGATTGGGGATTCCTGTCGAAGCGCGTGAACGCATCTTCGAAAAATTCTATCGCCTGCAACGCGATAGCAATTCAAATATTGTTGGCACGGGCTTAGGGCTGCCATTGGTCAAAGAAATTGTTGAACAGCACGGCGGGCGCATTACGTTGGAAAGTCTGCCGGGGCAAGGTTCCACTTTCACCATTCATTTGCCGCTTTCTCAGCAAACAGCGCTCAAAACACAGCACGACCGCTAAATTGGCATTTGCGCGTTCTCGCCACAACACGCCGCGAAAGATTGTCTGATTTCGTCACGGTTGATTGTGCGCGCGGCGGCATAATGCACGGAATTTCCTCTCTAATCGCCTTGAGGTGCGACGGCATAGCAGTTGCGCTAGCAAGGCGCACCCAGATCACAAATTGATTTACGCGCGTCGTGTGCCGCTTGTCAGTACATAGTTTGAGCTGGGAGCAGAGTCGGAACAGATTACTGCTGTTGTTGACGTGTGTTGCACGGCGAGCAGAGGAATTCAACAAATGCTGGCAAGTCTGGTTGGGGGAATGATGCGCCAGCGCTTAAGAGGGAGCTTCAATGAAGAGAACAGAAAAACAATTAATTAACCGCCGCGAGACTTTGCGGTTATTGGGAGCAGCGGGAGCGACAGTTTTGGTGGGAGGCGGTTCCGAAAGAGTATTGCGTTTGTGGCCTGCGGCCAGTGTCCAGGCCGCAGAAGCGAGCAGCTTGCCTGCCTTGGCGAATGTAGATCGGTTGATGGCGACGAACCTGTTTACGCCTAAACCGCGGCTGGTTTGGGATGCAAGTCAGATCAGTTGCACGTCACGCCCGGCACTCACTGAAGGGCCGTTTTTTGTGGATGAGTTGCTCAATCGTTCGGACATCCGCCCTGATCCGTCAAATGGCACGGCGAAAGCCGGTGTACCACTCAAAGTTAAATTCACGATTGGCGAAATCAATGGCAGTTCTTGCGCCCCCATTGCGGGCGCGTTGGTTGATCTATGGCATTGCGATGCTTCGGGCGGATACTCAGACGTCAGCGGACAGGGAAATCCCAATAACCTGGGCCAGAAGTTTTTGCGTGGTTATCAAATTACCGACAGCACCGGCTCGGTCGAATTTACGACGATTTACCCCGGTTGGTATTCGGGACGCACGGTGCATATGCATTACAAAGTGCGTTTGTTTGCCGGTGCGACGCGCACGTATGAGTTCACCTCGCAAGTGTGCTTTGACGACACGTTGACCGATCAGGTCTTTACACAAGCGCCATATAACACGCGCGGCACGCGCAACACGCGTAACAGCAACGACAACATCTATCAAAGCGGCGGCAGCACATTGCTGTTGAGCGTGGCTTCGGATGGCGCTGGTGGATACACGACCAGCTATATCGTCGGTTTGACGAACGTCCCGGATGGCGTGACGGGCGTTTCCAGTGTTTCGGCGGCCAGCTTCAATGGTTCGCTTGCGCCTGAAGGTATCTGCGCCCTTTTCGGTGCAGGGCTTTCTAGCAGCACGGCCGCAGCCACCAGCACTACCTTGCCGACGACATTGGGCGGGGTGCAGGTGTTTGTGCGCGATGCCAGCGGAACCACGCGCAACGCCGGATTGTTTTTCGTGTCACCGACGCAGATCAATTTTCAGCTTCCGGCTGGTACCAGCGCCGGGACGGCGGTGATTTATGTACAAAATGGCAGCACGGTGACCGGGCAGGGAAGCGCAGCCGTCGCTTCAGTCGCGCCTGGCATTTTCACGGCAAACTCAACCGGGAAAGGCGTGCCTGCCGCGCTCGCATTACGCGTCAAGGCAGATGGAACCCAAACCTATGAGCCTATCGCGCAATTCGACGCCACACAAAACGCCTTTGTGCCTGTGCCGATTGATCTGGGCGCGTCTACAGATCAGGTGTATTTGGTTGGCTTCGGCACTGGCTTGCGCAATCGCAGCTCTTTGTCAGGCGTTACCGCGACCATCGGCGGCACAAATGCGAGCGTTTTGTATTTTGGTTCGCAGGGCACATACGCCGGACTGGATCAATTCAATTTGGGGATTCCGCGTAGCCTGGCAGGGCGCGGCACGGTTGACGTCGTTCTTAGTGTGGATGGCAAGACAGCCAACACAGTTACGCTCAATATCAAATAGCTTGCTCACAGCGCTTCCGTACCGGCTTTTGATACAGAAAGCCGGTACGTTCTGCCCGCCAATCTCCTTCCCACACCGACTATTCATCCTCGTCACATGGCTTGCTTCTGCAAGCGCAAAAGCTTGTCGGCTTTCGCCACAGATTTTTCGCGTGGCCAAACACGATTCCGGCTCGCTTGGTGTGACGACACAAAAACTCCAATAACATCAGCGGTTTTAGAAGTTTTTTGTCGGCGCGGATGCTGTGGCATCGGGCTTGCAATCTCTAGTGACGAAGATCGGCTCACGGTTCAGAGGTCTTCATTCGTGGCGCGTTCCAAGGCTGTAAAGGGGAGACGGTGGCGAAATTCAGCAGTGGGGTTTTGTTGTCGTCGAGGTTTTGGAACGCGCCATCCCATCAACAGTCGCGAAAGCAAAAAAGTAAGGAGTACATAAAACAATGAAATTTCAAGTGAGATTGGCTGGCATTCCCGTTTTGATGATTTGTCTGTTGGCTGTCGGTGTGGTCAGTGCTTTGGCTGATCACGGCGGAACCCGTGATGCCCTGGCGGGGTTGAAGCGTGCGATTACACAGGCCAGTGCGCCGACGCTGACCACGCAGCAAGAAACCGATTTGAATGCGTTGATCACTGCGTACAAGGATGCGTTGCCGGATGAAGCAGACGCGGCATTGGAAGCAGCGCGCGAAGCCTATGACGCGGCGATTCTGGCTGGCGATCAGGCTGCGGCGCAAACGCAGATCGGTATCATTACGACGCGGACGGCCGCGTTGCAGACCGCGCGGCTGACGGCGCAAGCCAAATTCCAAATCGCGGTGTTGGCCAACTTGAAGGCCGGCGGGCAACTCGATCTGCTGAAGACCAAATTGGGCGATGATAGATTGCTGGGCTTGGTGGAATCGCTGATCGGTCAAGGCCCCGGCGGCGGCCCGGGCGGTCGTCGCTAAGACTAAAGGATAAGTTGCGTTGAGGGGACGCAACCCCGTCTGGCACGAATGGTCACGACTTGTTTGCGCTGTTACAGCGGTTTCCCATCGTGGTCATTCGTGCGCAAGGCGCTTCCGCTCACTATTGCCCTGAAGCTGGCGGGAAGGTCGGCATTCACACTCAAACAGAAGGTTTTCTCAGGTTCTCGCCTTCTGTTGGTTTGCGAATGTCTGACGCTCCCGCCGGTTTCGTTTTGGTGGATTGGCAGCGATTGGCTGGGCGTAAAATCAGCCGCCGAAATGCGTCTGACGGGGCCGCAGCGCCCCGATTTGTCATGCGAGAGAAAATTGCTTGTAAAGTTTGTAAATTTGCAGGCGAAACGCTTTGAGGGAAGAAAATTGTGCCTATAATCCGCGTGATGAACATCCGCGAACGTGGGACAACTTCGATGCTGATTGTGCTGGCCGTGCTGCTATTGCTTTTGCCACTGCTGGCCATTTTGCAATATCGCTGGCAATCGCAATTGAGCGAACGCGAGCGGGAGCATATGACCGGAAACCTGCGGGCCAGCGCCTTCCGGTTCGGTCAGGATTTGGATGATGAGCTCACGCGCGCCTATGTCATCTTTGCGCCTTCGATGGCGGTGGGCAAAGAAGCAGGCTTGTCCGCGTTTGCCACGCGCTATGATCGCTGGCTGACACAGGCTCAGTATCCGCAATTGGTGCGCGACGTTTTTGTTGCGCAAGTGGACGAACAGGAACAGTTTCATCTGTATCAGCTCAATCCCGAGAGCAAGCAATTTTCTGCCGCTCAGTCCTGGCCTGCCGAATTGAGCAAGCTGGCAGAGCAGTTGGCGCATTACACCAAAGATGAACAGCGGACATTTTTGCGTGAGCTGATGGGGCGCAGGTTTCAACTCGTCAATGAGCAATTGGCTGTGTTGGTGCATCCGATTTTGATTCCTCCCACATTTCGGGAACGCGGTCAGGTGACCTGGTCACTGCCGATTGGATTTGTCATCGTCACGCTCAATCTCGACGAAATCAAACAAGACATTTTGCCGACGTTGGCCAGGCGGCATTTTCTGGGCACGAACGGTTTTGATTACAGCGCGACCATCGTCACCAACCAGCAAGAACAAAAGACTGTTTTTCAATTCGGCCCAGAGTCTGCGTCGAAAACGGCCGCAGACGTGAAAGTCGGGTTGCTGGGATTACGGCGCGAAACCATTCGCCGGATTATCAGCAGTTTGCCGCCGGCAGAGCGCGAACAGATGAATTTGTTCCGCCCGCCGCCGCCCAACGAAGCCAATCCGAACAGTACGCCGCCGCCTGCGCCGCGCGAAATTGCGCCGATGGCGATGGGCAACGATGAGCAGAAGTTGTGGGAACTGCGCCTGACACATCGGGCTGGTTCGCTGGAGGCGGCGGTGACCGCCGTACGGCGACGCAACCTGTTGATCAGTTTTGGCATTTTGCTGGTACTCGCAGCCAGCGTGGCGTTGATGATGCAATCGGCACAGCGCGCGCATCGGTTGGCGCGCCAGCAGATGGATTTTGTCGCGGGAGTTTCGCACGAATTGCGCACGCCGTTGGCGGTGATCAAATCTGCCGCCTGGAGCTTGACGCGTGGCGTCATTCGCGAAGAAGAACAAATCAAACGCTACAGCACCTTGATTGGCAAAGAGAGCGACCGGTTGATCGAAATGATCGAACAGGTGCTGGAATTTGCCGGGGCGCAATCGGGTCGGCAAAAGTTAGAGCTGCAACCGGTCAGCATTTCTGAGTTGATTGAAAATGTGCTTGCAGCGGCGCAACCGCTTCTGGGCGAAGGCGGCTTTCAAGTCGAAAAGACGGTGGTCACGGATTTGCCGCCCGTGCTGGCTGATTCGGCGGCGTTGTCGCGCGCGTTGCGCAATCTGTTGGACAACGCCATGAAATATTCCGGCGACAGCCGCTGGTTAGGCGTTCAGGCAAAACTCTCTGGCAGCGGTCGCAAACCTGAAATTCAGATCAGCATCAGCGATCGCGGCATCGGCATTCCCGCCGAAGAGCAGAAATACATCTTCGATCCGTTTTGGCGTGGCAGCGAAGCCACCACCGCACAAATTCATGGCAACGGGTTGGGATTGAATCTGGTCAAAAATATCGTGCTGGCTCACGGTGGGCAGATCAGCGTGCAAAGCCAGCCGGGACAAGGCAGCACATTCACCGTTTCGTTGCCTGCCTTGGCACAAACCGAAACGCATCCCGCCGCAATGCATTCCACACTGGATGCTGGCACCGCCGACTAGCCATTTGGTCAAAGCAAAGAAATCTTTATGAACCGACGCATCTTGCTGGTGGAAGACGAACCTGGACTGACGCTGATTTTGTCTGACGTATTACGCAGCGAAGGCTACGTTGTCGAAAACGCGCAAGATGGTGAGCGCGGATTGCAGCTTGCCACAGGCGAGTATTTTGATTTGTTGGTGCTGGATGTCGGTTTGCCCAAAAAGAACGGCTTTGATGTGTTGCGCGATTTGCGGCAACGCGGCGTGACGACACCGGCCATTATGCTGACGGCGCGCGGTCAGGTGGTGGATAAGATTCTGGGCTTGAAACTTGGCGCGGATGATTACCTGACCAAACCTTTTGACACTGGCGAATTGCTGGCGCGCATCGAAGCCATTTTGCGGCGCACGCCTGCGGTGACGACGCCGACTGCCGAAGTTTACGTGTTTGGCGACGTACGCGTAGATTCCCGCCGGGCGACGGTTACGCGCGCGGGTGAAGCCGTCGAACTGACCGCGCGCGAATATCAGTTGTTGCGCTTTTTGATCGAAAACCGCGAATCCGTACTTTCGCGGGACGAACTGCTCGACAAAGTTTGGGGCTACGACGCGATGCCCACCACACGCACCGTGGATGTTCACATCGGTTTGTTGCGACAAAAGCTCGAACCGAACCCACGCCTGCCACAATACATTCTTACCGTGCACGGACTCGGCTATAAATTCCTTGGTTGAACTGCTTCGCAGTGTTTGCCACCCGCCTCACGGTGAAAAACGCCGAACGGTCAATGCAATCGGCAATCCGACACAAAACATATGAATCAATAAGCCGGTGACAAGTGCGCCGAGCGGAAACGAAACCTTGCCGGGATAGGCTGACAGCGGCAGCACGACCAGATTCATAAAGAAATACACCGCGACGCCATACAACAACCCGCACACCACTGCGCGTGTCGTCAGCCAGGGCAGGTGCCGACTGGCGGCGAAATACGTCGCGGCGGCTCCTGTGGCAATGATGAAATGACACAGCAAACCAAGCAGCGCAGTTCGAGTGCCGCCTTGATAGCTTGCCCGGCCCAACAATCCGCTGGCGACAGATTGCAATACGCGCAACGGACTGATGCCTTTCCAGCCTGCATTGACACACGCCGCTGTGATGTCCAGCGTACCGGCGATCAGCCCGCTCAGCAGAATTACGCGCGCAGCCTGACCAGCCGTTAACGATACATGGGGAACGTTCATGCACACTCCTTTGCTCAATCACTGAGCCGGAGCGTAGTTCGGCCCGCGCATTTCGTCGCACAGAGAAAGCCGGAAACGAGCAGATTCGGACGGTAAACACACGCCATGCGCTAGTCTGACAGTTTGCGCATGGCCTGGGGTGAAACGCCAAACGCGCGGCGCAGGTGATGCGCCAGATGGCTTTGATGGGCAAAACCGGTTTCGAGCGCAATCTGACTGATGGCGAGATCGCTTTCGCGCAAGAGCAGGCGCGCCCGCTCGACGCGGCGGCGAATCACATATTGATGAACCGGCAGCCCAACCGCCGTGCGAAATACCTGCTTGAAATGCGAGGCGCTCAACCCGGCGCTGGCGGCAATTTCGTTGAGGGAAAGTTGCTGGCTGAGATTGTCTTCGATAAACGAGAGCACTTGTTTCAACTTGCGGCCCGACAGCGAGCTGGGTTGTTTCGGCGTCAGCGGCGCTTGCGCGCTATAACAACGAATCAGCCGCGTGGTGACGGCAATCGCCAGACTGTCGAGAAACAGTTTCCCGTTGGCATAACCGCTTTCCAGCTCAGCCTTTAACGCCCAGCCGATATTCTCCAAATGCGGATCGCGCATCTGAAAGCGGTTTCGGATTTCGACGCGCTGCGGATCAAGTTCCAGCTCTGCGCTGACTCGCTGCAACAAACCAGGCGAAAGGCTCAGAACAAATGCCGTGTCTTTTTCGGCCAGCTGCCAAACGCTGGGGGTCTGTGCCGGGATCAGATCAATGTCGCCGTGCACGGCCAGACCGCGGTGCGTTTGTCCGCCTCTGCGACAGCCAACCTGTACCGAAGGTCCAACATGAATGCTGACCAGCGTACGCGACAGGGCAGGGACAGCAAGAGTGCCCGGCGGGTCGGTCAGCAGCAACAGTCGCAAGTCGTCTTCTTTCTTCAGTTTATTCATTCTTGATCAAATTCTTGCCGGGTAACTTTCGGCGGGTTTATGCGCTGGTCAGGCATTGACAGTGTATGACGATTGTTTTGGCGTGTCTTCCTGTTTGGTGGAAGTGAGGGAAAAGAAGGCCGCGAACAATTGCCAAAAAATGCCAGCTTCGGCGAAAAAATGGCCAATCAGTTTTGACAACCCTATGTAGATAATTATATGTATAGGCATCTATACGAGATCGCGATATGTCAGACAAAGGAGCAAAGCATGGGCAGAGGCTATCTTTCCTACACGATGGCGTTGATTCTGCAGGCGCTTGAGAACGGGTACCGCTACGGATTTGAAGTGATGACGGTGACGGGGCTGGCCAGCGGCACGGTGTATCCGGCGTTGCGGCGGCTGGAAGATGCCAGTTACGTCGTTTCCAAATGGGAATCGCAAGCGCAGGCGCAAGCCGAACAGCGCCCGGCGCGCAAATATTACGAAGTGACAACCGAAGGTAGCGACGCGTTGGCCGAAGCGCGCAAACGGTTTCGTTTGCTCGAACAGCTGGAACCGCTGGCGACCGGCAAACCGGCGACGCAGGGCGGAAACGCCGATGGCCAGTAAGGTTGATGAGGCTGACCGATGCAAGAGCAACGCGGAAAAGGGCTGTGGTTTGGCGTGGTCAACTTTATCGGATTGATCGTTCCGCGCCGGTTGCGCGCTGATTGGCGGCAGGAATGGGAAGCCGAGCTGCAGTATCGCCAGGCTTTGCTCACCCAGTGGAAACAGCTTGATTGGCGCAACAAATGCGCGCTGATGTGGCACAGCGCCGGTGCGTTTATGGACGCGCTTTGGTTACAACCGAGAAGGTGGGAGGACGAGATGATGCAGGACATACGCTACGGCGTGCGAATGCTGCTCAAACATAAAGGTTTCACGTTCATCGCGGTGTTGACCCTGGCGCTGGGAATCGGCGCGAACACCGCGATTTTTAGCGTGACGGACAAGTTGCTGTTGCGTTCGTTGCCGGTCAAAGAGCCGCAGCAACTGGCGCTGGTTTCGGGAGAATCGGTCAACCCCAAGTTTCAGAACAACATTTACAGCTATCCCGATTATCTGGATTACCGGGCGCAGAATGACGTTTTCGACGGGTTGCTGGCCTATGTGCAAACGTCTGTGCGGTTGGGCGAAGCAGAGCGCGCCGAGAAACTCAGCCTCGAATTGGTTTCTGACAATTACTTTGAGATGTTGGGCGTCGCTGCCGCGCAAGGGCGTGTGATTCAAACCGAAGACAACCGTCACGAAGATGCGCATCCCGTTGCGGTCATCAGTCACGGTTGCTGGCAACACCGGTTGGGCGGCAGGCCGGATGCATTGGGGCAGACGCTGCAACTCAACGGCGCGCCGTATACGATCATCGGGATTGCGCCTGCCGGATTCACGGGAATGCGTTTGGAAGTCCCGACCGAAGTCTGGGCGCCGTTGATGATGCGTCGGCAATTGGCCGGGCAGGCGAGTTCTGTGTTTGAGCGCAAAGGGGCCTGGCTGCGGTTGCTGGCGCGGCTCAAGCCCGGCGTTTCGCTGGCTGCGGCCCAGACCGGCTTTGATCTGACAGCGCGACGCATCTGGCTGGCCAACACAAGTGAAGGCGAGCGTAAGCTGCCGTTTAACGAAAAGCGCATTTTGCTTGAACCGGGCGCGCGCGGCCTTTCGTCGTTGCGCCGTTCGATGGGCGAAACGATGAAGTTGTTGCTGGGCATTGTTGCCCTGCTGTTGGTGCTGGCGTGCGCCAACGTGGCCAACTTGTTGCTGGCGCGCGCCGCCAGTCGGCGCAAGGAAATTGCCGTGCGATTGGCCCTGGGCGCGGGACGTTTGCGCATCGTGCGCCAGTTGTTGAGCGAAAGCTTGTTGCTGGCATTCATTGGCGCAGGCGCGGGGCTTTTGTTTGCGCCGTATTTGTATCAATTGCTTTTTGCCTTTCAACCCGGCTTTGCCCTCGAGCGCTCGGCTTTAGGCGGCAGTTTGGACCTGCGCGTGCTCGGATTCACCATCGCCGTCGCATTGGTGTCGGGTGTGCTGTTTGGCCTGGTGCCCGCCTGGCAAAGTGCGCGCGCTGATTTGACGCCTGCGTTGAAAGACGGCGACGCCAGCCAGGCCACGCGAGAACGGCGCTGGAGTTTGCGCAACGGATTGGTGGTGACGCAAATCGCGCTGGCGCTGGTGCTGTTGGTTGGCGCTGGGTTGCTGGTCAGAAGTCTGCAACGTCGGCTGGCGATTGAGCCGGGCTTTAACACGGAAAATTTGTTGCTTGTGCCGCTGGAACTTCCACGCGTAGCTCAGACAGCGCCGTTGGATGAAGCTGCCAAACGTGCGGCAAGCGAACGCAACGCGCAATTTTATGTACAGGTTGCGGAACGCGTGAAAGCCTTGCCCGGTGTGGCATCCGCGACGATGGGGACGATTACACCGTTCAGCGACAGCATTGGCAAAACTTCGCTTGTGATCGAAGGCTGGCAACCAAACCCCGGCGAAAATCTGGCGGTTGATAACACCTGGGTTGGCCCCGGTTATCACGAAGCGATGGGCATCTCGCTCGTTGCCGGACGCGGTTTCACCGCACAGGACAACCGCAACTCGCCCGGCGTGGCCATCGTCAACGAAACTTTTGCCCGCACGTTTTTCCCCAACCAGAATCCTTTGGGCAAACGCATCAGCCGCGGATTGCGTGGGCAACCGTGGTTGGAAATCATCGGTGTGACGCGTGATTACCGTTTGCACGACCTGACCGAAACCGCTTTTCCGCATCTCGATTTGCCGTTGTTGCAACAGGCTGACGGGACGTTTGCCCGGCTGATTGTGCGCACTGCGCTTGAGCCGCAGACGCTTTTGCCTGCGGTGCGCAAAGAAGTCCTGGCGTTGAATCCGAACCTCACGATTGGCACGGTTACAACGCTCGACGATGAAATCAAAAACACGATGTCTGTCGCGCGTATGGCGTCAACCTTGACCAGTTTGTTTGGGCTGACGGCGCTGTTGCTGGCCGGCATCGGATTGTATGGCGTGATGTCGTATGCCGTCAGTCGCCGCACGCGCGAAATCGGCATTCGCATGGCTTTGGGCGCTGAAGACAGAACGGTTATCCGTCTGGTTATGCAACAAGGCGTCTGGCTGACGGGCGTTGGCATCGTGTTGGGGCTGGTTTCTGCGGTGCTGCTCACGCGTTTGTTGCAAACCTTGCTCTATGGCATTGGCGCAACTGATCCGCTGACGTTTGGCGGCGTTGCGCTGTTGCTGACAATTGTTGCCTTGCTGGCGTGTTATCTGCCTGCGCGTCGTGCTGCGTGCGTAGACCCGTTGCTTGCCTTGCGGCAAGAGTAAACAGAGCGCCTATGCAATTACGGCTTTTTTCTCGTTTCATTCACGGGCTGATTGCGCTGATCGGCGTGATCGTGCCGCGTCGGTTGCGCGCCGACTGGCGGCAGGAATGGGACGCCGAATTACGTTACCGCGAGATGTTGCTGGCCGAATGGGATCAGCTTCACTGGCGCGGCAGACTGAGTTTGTTCTGGCACAGCGCTGGCGCATTGATGGACGCGCTGGCGTTGCAGCCCAAACGACTGGAGGACGAAATGTTTCAAGATTTGCGGTATGGCTGGCGAATGCTGCTCAAACACAAAGGCTTTACGCTGGTGGCCATTCTTTCGCTGGCGCTGGGCATTGGCGCAAATACGGCGCAATTCAGTCTGGTGGATACGGTGTTGTTGCGTATGTTGCCCGTGACAGAGCCTGAACGGCTGGTGCTGTTTGAATGGGAAGCTGGTCGTGCCTTCAGAACCTCGGGTATGCGAGGGACGTTCATCGGCGGTTCTCCCGATCGGCGACAGGCGTCGGTCTTCCGGTACGAAATTATTGACAAGCTCCGTCAGGCATATGCGGAAGCCAAAGACAGTCCCCTGAGCGACCTGTTTGCCTTTGCGCCGCTCTATGAGATGACGGCGGTGGCTGACAATCAATCTGAAGTCGTCAGAGGCCAGGGCGTTTCTGGGGGCTATTACAAAGGTCTGGGCGTACAGCCGATTCTTGGGCGTTCGTTGGCAGACGCGGACGACAATTTGTCGGCCCCGCCCGTTGTGGTGCTCAGCCACAGTTACTGGCAAGAACGATTCAATGGCGATGTTTCTGTCATTGGGCGGCAACTGAAGCTGAACAAAATCTCGTTCACGATCATCGGGGTTACGCCGCCGGGCTTCACCGGCGCGTTGCAAGTCACCGAACGCCCCCAAGTCACTGTCCCACTGGTTTTTGAAAAAGAGCTGCTGGGAGACAACTCTGCGATGAGTAAAGCCGAGCGGCCAGGATATTGGTGGGTTCATTTGATGGGGCGATTGAAACCGGGCGCGACGCTTGCTGATGCGCGCGACAGTTTACACGGCGTGTTTCAAGCGACGGCGTTGGAACTGATGCCGCCGCCGCGCAAAGAGAGCGATCCGGTCAAAATCGAAGCCAAGGATTATCCCAATCTGGTTGCGCAAATGGGCGGGCGCGGGCTGATGGAAATGCGCAAGCTGTATTCGCGCACGATTTATGGACTTTTTGTCGTCGTGGGATTGGTGCTGTTGATCGCCTGTGCCAACGTCGCGAATTTGTTGCTGGCGCGCGCCGCACTGCGTGGTCCTGAAATCAGTGTTCGTCTGGCGGTTGGCGCGGGCCGGTTGCGGTTGATCCGCCAGTTGCTGACCGAAAGCCTGTTGCTGTCCGTACTTGGCGGGGCCGCAGGCATCTTGCTCGCCTATTGGGGCAAAAGCGTGTTGGCCACAATGGCTTCGCGCGGCACCAGCTTTCTGCCGGTTGGAGTTGAACCTGTGATTAGCTGGCGTGTGTTGGCCTTTACGCTTGGCGTTTCGTTGCTGACCGGAATTTTGTTTGGTTTAGCACCCGCGTGGCGCGCAACCAAATACGATCTGGCTGGCGGATTGAAACAAAGTCGGCGTGGTTCGGGGCAGGTTTCGCGCTTGAGTAAAGGATTGATTGTGGGGCAGGTGGCGCTGTCGCTGTTGTTGCTGGTTGGCGCAGGGCTTTACATTCGCACGCTGACCAATTTGCAAAAAGTCAACGTGGGCTTCAATCAGGAAAACCTGCTGCTCTTTTCCGTAGACCCCAGACGCGCCGGTTACAAAGGCGAACAGGTCGTGCCTTTTTATCAGCAACTGCTGGCCAGATTGGATGCCTTGCCCGGCGTTCAGTCCGCTACGTTTGGAGCCATCCCGCTGCTCTCAAACTCGATGTGGAATACGAACATCCTGTTGCCGGGCGAATCAGAAAAATCGGCGACGGATCACACGACCAATCGGCAGACCATTCGCGAAAATTACTTCGCGACGTTGCAAATGCCTCTCATTGCCGGGCGTTATTTCACGGCGCAAGACACCGAGAACGCGCCCAAAGTCGCCATCGTCAATCAGACCCTGGCGCAGAAGTTTTTCCCGAATCAGCAGGTGCTCGGCAAACGCGTGACCGATACCGACAGCAAAGAAGAACTGGAAATCGTTGGCGTGGTCGCAGACAGCAAATACAACAACCAACGCGACGAAATAGAGCCGTTGCTTTATCGCCCCTGGTTGCAGGAAATCCCTGTGTTTGGTGGGATGAGCTTTGCCCTGCGTACCGTGGGCGAACCGACCGCGATGACCAATGCAATTCGTCAGGCGGTGCGTGAGCTCGATGCCAATCTGCCCGTGACCGAAGTTGCCTCGCAAACTGCGCGTGCACACGAAACGCTGGCGCAAGAGCGGTTGTATGCGCAACTGTTCAGCTTTTTCGGCGCGCTGGCGCTGGTTTTGGCGGCCATCGGATTGTCTGGCGTGTTGGCGTATTCGGTGGCGCAGCGCACAAACGAAATCGGCATTCGCATGGCATTAGGCGCACAGCCGGAAAGCGTATTGCGGTTGGTTATCTGGCAAGGCTTGCAGTTGGTGCTGATTGGTTTGGTGTTTGGCGGTGCGGCTGCTTACGGCCTGAAGCGTTTGATGCAAAGCGCATATTACGGCTCTAACACCTGGCAACGAGAGATGGCGGATTATTTGTTTGGTGTGCGCAGCGCTGATCCGCTGTTGTTTGGCACGATTGCCGTTTTGCTGCTGGGGATCGCCTTGCTGGCGTGTTGGCTGCCCGCACGCAAAGCCGCGCAAGTAGACCCGCTCGACGCGCTTCGGCACGAATAAATCGAGCCGTCAGCGTCTGTCAGAAGACCGCTTGCCGAGGCGTAAAATGCGCGACCTCGGCAAGCGGTTTTGCGTTTCAGAACTCCAGCCGCAAACCGAGCCGCATCGTGCGCGGTTTCACCGTGCGCACAGGCACCAAAAAATCACCCAGACCCGTCGGCGTGTAATCCACGAATTCCGCGCCAAAGCTGAACACGGTAGTGTTGAACGGATTGAAGGCTTCTGCCTGAAGCTGCAATTTGCTGCGTTCGCTCAAGGCAAAGGTGCGTGCCACGCGCAAATTGAGCAGATGGCTGGCCGGGCCGCGTCCGACGTTGCGCGGCAAATTGCCCACGGTGCCGATGGTGGGCAACGAAAAGCCGTTAGCTAGGCTTGGCGACAGCGCTTCGCCGGATTTGCGCCAACGTATAGCGGTTAAATCTCCGACAAAGTTGGGACGATCATTGCTTACATCATCCAGGTTGCGGTCGTTGCCGTTGGTGCTGATGTTGAAGGGCCGCGCCGAAGCCAAATTGAATGTGCCTGACAGTTGTACTGCGCCCAGCCAGCGCGGAAATTCGTAACTGCCGCTGAGAGCGATGCGGTGTCGGGCGTCGAGCAAACTGGCGGCGCGTTCACGACGAAAGTCTCCCGCCACCAGCGGAGACGACGTGTTTACCACGCCGTCATCTTCCAGGTGGCTGAGCGTGTATGACGCGCGCAAAAAGCCGCGTTTGGCGAAACGTTGTTGTAGCTCAACACTGACGCCGTGATAGATGCTGTTGCCGAGCGCCTGCAGTTCTTCGATTTGCGTCAGGTTCGGAGCGGGCCGCAACGGGCGCAACGCCGCCAATGCCGCGCGCAATCCGCTGGTGGCATTGCTGGTCGAAGGATTGTTCAAGCCAAAGAGCACAACGGTTTGGTTGTTTTCGCGGAAGCTGCGGCTGGTCGTTTGGCTGAGGTCAAACCGCACGAGGTCGGCATTGCCCGTGTTGGTGAGCGGACGTTGACCGGTGACGGGATCGCGTCGGTTGTCAAAATCGCGTGCCGTCAAATACGCGGCAAAATCGCGCACTCCCGCAGGCAAACGCGGCGCGTTGGCATTGATTTCGCGCCACAGATGCAACCCGCGATTGAAAACATAATTGACTTCGAGTTTGACGCCGCGCATCAGCTCGCGTTCAAACCCCAAAGACGCCTGATAGCTTTCGGGAATGCGAAAATCGTTGCTCAGTCTTCGCGCAAAGCCTGCTTCGCGCACGCCGAATTGCCGCACGCGCGGATCGTTCGGTGTTAGCGGTTGCGGAAACTTCAGTGATGGCAGAAAGGTTTGCGTGGCGTCATTGTTGCTGTCTACCAACAGCGTGTTTGAGGTCAGAATGAAATCATCCAGCGTGCGCAACAACGCACGGTTGTAAAACCAGCCATACCCGGCGCGCAACACCGTGCGGTGTGAATTGCGCGGCGCCCACGCCAGCGAAACACGCGGCCCGAAATTGTTACGGTCGCGCAAAATCGTTTCGTTATCCCAACGCACGCCAAACGAGAGCGTCAGCGCTGGGCGCAGCTTCCAATCATCCTGCAGAAAAATTCCGGTGTAGGTGTTGCGCAACAGCGAATCGGTGAAAAAGCGATGTTCATACCGTGCCGGTTTGTTGGCCAGAAAATCTGCCACCGTGGCAAAGGTGAATGTGCCCGTGGCGTCAGCCAGATCAACAAAGCGAGAACGTATGGTTTGCACATCGGCGCCCGCGCGCACGGTGTGCGCTCCGCTGACATAGGTCAAGGTTTCCTGTAGCTGATATCTGTCTTCGCGACGGTCAGTGCCGCCCAGAGTGCTGGCTCCGGCCAGCAAGGTTCCGCGTCGGGTCAACGCATTGGCGTTGGCATCGCCGATCACGTCACGCGGATCATCAATGTCTATGAGTACGACTGGATTTTGGCTGGGCGGAGCATCAGCGGGCGAAAGGCGCGAGAACTGCGCGCGCAGCGTATTGATCGCTTTTGTTGAAAGAATAAAGTTATCGGCCAAAGAAAAAGACTGGCTGTTGCGTCCGGTGCGGCGCAACGTATCGAGCGTGCGCCGTCCGCCTGAAAAGCCGCGTTCATCGCGATTCCGCGCCCAGGTCAACAGCGCAAACGCATTGTGCTTTTCGCCCAGGTTGAAATCCACGCGTGATTGAACGGTTTGCGCCAAACGAGGTGTCGTGACAGTCAGATCGTACAAGCCGACCGCTGCGCCATCATTCACGATGACGGTGTTGCCGGATTTGTCTTTGGCGTTGAAACCAAGGTTGCCGCCGTTGGCTTGCGGCAGCGGAAACGCCGGATTGCTGGCGATAGGAACCAGCGCCGCGATTTCAGCGCGGTCATAGACGTAATCCAATTCATACGCTGCAAAGAAAAACACTTTGTCACGACGAAGCGGTCCGCCCAGGCTCACGCCCGGATTGTGGTTTTGAAAGGGAATTCGTTTGCCGCGCAACGGATCGGCATTGCGCGCAAATCCGTTTGCGTTCAGACCTTCATCGCGGAAGTAATACAACGCTTGTCCGTGCAACTGATTGGCTCCGCCGCGCAAGCGCAAATTCACGCGCCCGCCGGATGCGCGCCCATATTCCGCCGAAAATTGATTGGTGATGACCTGCACTTCGGCGACGGCATGCGTGGCAGGCAGAAACCGTTCGCGCGCCGCGCGGTCATCGTTGTTGTCCAGTCCTTCGATGGTCAGATTGTTGGAAAATGGTGTGCCGCCGTTCAGGCTGAAGATGCCTGCTTCTTCCGGCGCTCGGCGAAAGCTTTGCCGGTTGTCAGGTTCTGTCAGGTCTTTGTCGCTCAGCGCTGGCGGAGCCGTGCCCGGCAAGGTGTAAAGCAAATCCAGCGGGTTGCGCGATTCTGTCGGCAACTGATCGAGCTGTTGTTTGGTGATGGTGCCGCCGACAACAGTGCGCGAGGTGTCTACCGTCAAAGGCTCGCTTTCGGCATCAATCGTCACACTGGCTTCGAGAGCGGCTGGGCTGAGCTGAAAATCACGGCGCAGCAGAGTGCCTGCGACGGTCTCGAGTTTTTCATAGCGCACAGTTTGAAAGCCGTCGGCTTCAGCGCGGATTTCGTACGTGCCTGGAATCAGCAGGGAAAACCGATAGCGTCCGTCATTGCTGGCGACTGTACTGCGTTCCTGCATCGTGGCTTGGTGACGAACAAAGATGCGCGCCTGAGCGATCGCTTTGCCGACGGCATCTGTAATCTGACCCGTGATGCCAACGTGGTCGAGATCGTCAAACGGAACAGGGTGGGCGAAAACAGAATTGATCGGCGTGGGGAACGTTGAGGAAACCAGCAACACCAAGGACAGCAAACGGGACATACTTCACCTCCGAGG
>JAEUQO010000410.1 GCA_016789605.1 Acidobacteriota bacterium | reverse complement strand
TGTTGAGCGTGGCGTTTTCGCCGGATGGCGAGCGTGTGGCGAGCGGGAGTGAAGACAACTCGGTGCGGTTGTGGTCAGCGAAAGAAGGTCGTGAGCTGGGTAAGCTGTCGGGTCACAGTGCGAGCGTGTTGAGCGTGGCGTTTTCGCCGGATGGCGAGCGTGTGGCGAGCGGGAGTTCAGACAAGTCGGTGCGGTTGTGGTCAGCGAAAGAAGGTCGTTGTCTGGCGGAACTGGGCGGAACGATTGGGCCGATTCGCAGCGTGGCGTTTGCTCCGCAGGGCGGTTTGCTCTGTGGGGGCGGGTGGGCGGGACGGCTGCAATTCTGGGATTTAGCGACGTTTGAGACCGTGCTTTGGCTTTACCACTTTGATGAGGAATGGCTGGCGCTGTTGCCGACGGGCGAATTTGATTTCAGCCACGCCGATGTCTTGCGCCATTTGCGCTACACCGAAATCGGCGCGTTCAATTCCTATAAAGCCGAAGACCTGATGAAGGATTTCCATGCGCCCGAGGCCATTCGCGCCCGGCTGGTAAAATACCACCTGCGACCTTCCTAGATTCGATTTCAGTCTGGTGTGCGGACTTCGGTGGCACAGGTTCATCGCCTTGTCATGACTTTTCACGTTCTGGAATTCCACCAGCGGAAGCTGGTGGATCGTTCAAATCCGACCTACCAAAAGGCCGCCACTTCCTGGAATCCCACCAGCGGAAGCTGGTGGATCGTTCAAATCCGACCTACCAAAAGGCCGCCACTTCCTGGAATTCCACCAGCGGAAGCTGGTGGATCGTTCAAATCCGACCTGCCAAAAGGCCGCCACTTCCTGGAATCCCACCAGCGGAAGCTGGTGGATCGTTCAAATCCGACCTACAGGAAACCCAAGAAGGCAGGGCTTTAACAATCCACCAGCTTGCGCTGGTGGGATTGGGGAATGAGTTCTTGCCCTGGTAGGCAGGACTTTAACGATCCACCAGCTTCCGCTGGTGGGATTGGGGAATGAGTTCTTGTCAAGCTGCGGCGTTTCTTGCCCGGCACGGAAGCGCGCCGGCCAACGCGTGTGGCGGGCGGCGGCTTCTGCCTTGCGTCGGCGCGCGTTAAAAGCGTAAGCTGGCGCATACTTCGGCCAACGGCCATCACGCGACTCTAGCGAGAGAAAGCAGCTACACCAGTACAAATGAAAATCAAAGTTTGCTATCACGGAAACTGTTTCGACGGGGCGTCGTCTGCCGCCGTCTTTGCGCGATTTTACCAAGAGCGCATTCACGCCGGTTGGGAGCGCGCCTTTCAGCCGATGATGCACCGCGCGGGCGCACTGTTTGACGAAACCGCCTTTGACGGCGACGAAAACGCCATCGTGGATTTCAAATACTGTCCGTCAGACCGGTTGACCTGGTGGTTTGATCACCACAAAAGCGCGTTTTTGACGCCCGAAGACGAAGCGCACTTTCGCGCCGACACGAGCGGCAAAAAATTCGTGGATGCGAGTTACAAATCCTGCACCAAGTTCATCGCCGATGTGGCGGCGCAACAGTTCGGGTTTGACGCCGCGCCGCTGGCCGAACTGATTCACTGGGCCAACAAAATTGACGGCGCGCTCTATGAAAACGCCGCCGAACCGGTGGAAATGAAAGCCGATGCGTTTCGGCTGGCGCTGGTGATCGAAAACACCCGCGAACCGCAATTGATCGAACGCATCATCACCGATTTGCAGTATCGTTCGCTGGCTGAAATGGTGGCGTTGCCCTATGTCGCCGAACGCATCGCGCCGCTCTATGAACGTCATTTGCGTTCGATGGAGATCATCAAACAGGCGGCGCGCGTGGTCGGCCCGGTCGTGTTTTTCGACGTGGTCGGGCACGACATGGAAGGCTACAGCAAATTCATTCCTTACTATTTGCATCCGTCGGTGACTTATAGCGTCAGCGTCAGCCAATCGTCGTTCCGCTCAAAGATTTCGGTCGGTTCCAGTCCCTGGGCGCCGCGTCCGCGCTGGCACGATCTGGCGGCGATTTGCGAACGGTATGGCGGCGGCGGTCACGCGGTGGTCGCGGCCATTTCGCTGGCCCCGGAAGAACTCGACACCGCGCGCAAGATCGCGGCCAGCATCGTCCAGGAACTGCAACAGTAAATCAGCACCGACGCTGAGCGGGGAAAAAGAAGCAAAGACGCTTCGCGGCTGTTTCTTTTCCAGCGGGCGAGACGCCCACGCTTCCAGCGCCGTGTCAGTGTTTTATTCGTGACGGGAGAATTACTTTGGCAAAAAAGAAGTCGAAAAAGCCGGTGGAAATTTCACCGGAACAGCAATTGGAAATCCGCTCGACGCCGCGCGCCGAGATGAATCTGGTTCCGCTCGATACGTTTGCGTATGAACATCCGGGCAAACGCATCGAGATTGATTTCACCATTCCAGAGTTCACGGCGATTTGTCCGTTCAGCGATTTTCCTGATTTCGCCACCTTGCATTTGCGCTATGTGCCAAATGAACGTTGCATCGAATTGAAATCGCTGAAGCTGTACATCAATTCGTTTCGCGAGGTGAAAATCTTTCACGAGCACGTGGTCAACGTCATTCGCGATGATTTTGTCGCGGCGTGCGATCCGCTGGAATTTCACCTGGATGGCGATTTCAATGTGCGCGGCAACATTAAAACGGTGGTGCGCACCAGCTATGTGCGCGCCAGCGGCAAACAAAAACGCCGCAGGAACTAATTGGCGGCGGCAGTCGTACTGCCCGGCGAGCACCACCAATCATCACCCACGGGAGGCTTCAGATGTTTTGTCCAAAATGCGCTAGTGCTGCGGTTCCGGGACAACGGTTTTGCCGCGCCTGTGGCGCCAACCTGGGAGCAATTCTGGATGCGATGGAAGGCAAGCGCGGGCCGCTGGATTTTGAAACGCTCAAACGCGATTTGCGCGAACTGGGCGCCAATCTGCGCACCGGTTTTGAAGAAGCCAGCCAGGCCATCAAACGCACCAGCCGGTTGGACAACGCCGCTCCGCCTGCGCCTGCGCCAATTCTGCAACCGATTCTGGCCAACGATTGGCAACGCGAAGTCCAAAAAGCCGTCCGCAAGGTCAAAGCCGCCAACACACGCAAATACAGTTTGCAACAGGCGACGTTGTCGCTGTTTGGCGGCGGCGTCTGGATCGCCGTCTGGTATCAATTGCTCAATGCCGCTGCCGATTCTGGATTGTTGCGCAGCCTGGAATTGATCATCCTGCAGAAAACCGAGGCGCCCGTCGTCGGGTTGGTGCCGGTGATGCAATTGCTGTGGATGTTGGGGTTGATTCCGATGGCGCGCGGCGTGGCGCATCTTTTCAACGGCATCTTTTTTGCGCCCAAGCCAGAACCGGAGCCGGAACCGCCGGTGGTGCAAGCGCCGGTTTATGGCTATGCCGCGTCGTATCCGACGCCGGTTTCGGCGGTGCCGCCAATGGGGCAGGCTGGCAGTCAAATTGCCGGGCACGTCGCCGGAACCACCACCAACGATTTGCAGCAACCGGTGAGCGGTGTGGCGCAACCCAGCGTGACCGAAGACGCCACTTTGCGGTTTGAAGGATCAGCGCAATACCGTGAGCGCTGACGCGGGCTGAACGGTGAGCAGAAAAAAAACAGGATACAAAACCGAGGGCGGAAAAAGTGCAGGTACTTTTTCCGCCCTCGGTTTTGCTGTCTCTTACCGCAATGCAGGTTTCAAGCATGCGTTACGTCGTCAGCGGAACGTGGCCGACGATTTCTAAATCGAAGCCTTCCAGCGCGTGCAGTCTTGGTGGCCGGTTGGACAACAGCCGCAGTTTTCTGACGCCGAGGTCGTGCAGGATTTGTGCGCCCGTGCCGTAATCGCGCACGTCGCGCATCGGGTCGCGCGCGGTTTCGGCGTCTGAAGTTTCGCGGGCGGCTTCGCGCAAATTTACCGACGGTTCGCGATAGACGCGCAATTGATCCGCCAGGCCTACGCCGTGGGCTTCCTGCTTCAGATACAAGACAATGCCGCATCCGGCGCGTTTGATGTGTGCGAGCGCCAGTTGCAATTGCGCGCCGTGACTGTCGCGCAAACTGCCAAACACGTCGCTCAACACCGATTGCGTGTGGACGCGCACCAGCACGGGGTCTTCGGGCGTGATGTTGCCCATCACCATGGCCAGATGAACTTCGCCATTGAGCAGGTTTTCAAACGCGATGGCGGTGAATTCGCCGTGGATGGTCGGGACGATGGCTTCGGCGGCGCGACGCACACAGATTTCATTGCGAATGCGGTAACGAATCAGATCGGCGACCGAAATGACCTTCAGGTCGTGTTTGACGGCAAAGCGCTCCAATTCGGGCAAGCGCGCCATCGTGCCGTCGTCGCTCATGATTTCGCAAATGACGCCCGCTGGCGTCAGGCCCGCCAGTCGCGCCAGATCAACGCTGGCTTCGGTTTGGCCGGGACGAATCAAGACGCCGCCCTGGCGCGCGCGCAGCGGAAAGATGTGTCCGGGGCGCACCAGATCAGACGCTTTTGCGTTGGGCGCAACAGCCGTCAGGATCGTGTGCGCGCGGTCTGCCGCCGAAATGCCGGTGGTGACGCCGGTGCGCGCTTCGATGGAAACGGTGAAGGCCGTGCCGAATTGCGTGCCGTTTTCGTCCTGCGACACTTGCAAGGGCAAACGAAGCTCGTCGCAGCGCTCTTCGGTCAAGGGCAGGCAGATCAGGCCGCGCCCTTCGCGCGCCATGAAGTTGATGATTTCCGGCGTGACTTTTTCGGCGGCGCAGGCGAGATCGCCTTCGTTTTCGCGGTCTTCGTCATCCACGATGATGACCATGCGCCCGGCGCGAAACTCTTCGATTGCTTGTTCGATGTTGGCTAATGGCATGCAAGGTTAAGGCATTTTCTGCATCGTCGTGATGACGGCGACAGGCTTGTCTTCAGACGTGTAACGGGAACTGCGGCCATCATAAATTTCCAGGCCGGCTTGTCCGCTCAGACGCAAGCTTGCGCCATCCCAACTGCCATACAATTGCTGCAAGAGCGGTTGTTTTTGTGGCGAAGGATGACGATTGGTGTCGCGCAAATTCAGCTTCAAGACAGACCCGCTGCGATTGGTGGTGCCGCTGACTTCATAAAAAATCAGGTTGCCTTGTTCGTCGGGCATCTGGGCTTTGCCGTCAAAAGTGCCCGCGCGCGGATATCGCACACTGCCGCGTCGCCGGTGTCGTTCCATCGGATGCCGCCACAATTCCAATTGCATTTCGCGTGTGCTGCGCCCGGCAAATTCGACCGGGCCTTTCCATTTGCCGGTCAGCGACGCGCCGCCCAGCGAAGCATACGCCCAGGGATTCCACGCTTGGTCTACCAGGCGGCGAAGCTGCGGCTCAAACACAAACAGCGCGCCGATGCCGCCGATCAGGACGAAGATAAACAAATACTTTTTGCTCATTAGCTGAACTCTGCGCTCGGCGCAGTTGTGGAGTGCGGCCTGTCGCGCCGCACTCCACTAAAGCCGCCGCCATTTACTTGGCTGTCGGTTTGCGCGGCAGTTTTTCGTCGCGCATGGCTGCGTTGTACAAAAACGCCGCCATAATCGTCGAAGCCTGTTTCATATCATCGGCCTGAATACGGTCGAACACGTCCATGTTGGAATGGTGTGTGCGGCTGTCGTATTCGACCGGGTCTTGGATGAACTGAAAGCCCGGCAAACCGATGCCGTCGAATGACAAATGGTCGGTGCCGCCGGTGTTGGAAATGGTCAGCGTGGTTGCGCCCAGGTCTTTGAAGGGCATCAACCAGTCGCGGAAGATCGGGCGCACGGCTTCATTGCCTTGCAGGTAAACGCCGCGAATTTTGCCCGTGCCATTGTCCAGATTGAAATAAACCGAAAATTTGTCGTAATCGGGTTTGGTATTGAGCTTGGCGTTGGACGGGCCGCCCATCATCGCCGCCATTTCGGCTTCGGGGGAATTGGCGTCGGCGCGTGAACCAAAATGCTCTTTGACGTAAGCGCGCGAACCGAACAAGCCTTGCTCTTCGCCCGACCACAGACCAACGCGAATGGTGCGGCGCGGTTGCAGGTTCAAGGCTTTCAAAATGCGCACGGCTTCCATCGCCACGGCACAACCCGCGCCGTTGTCGGTGGCTCCGGTGCCGCTGTGCCACGAATCAATGTGCGCGCCGACCATCACGATTTCGTCTTTTTTGTCGGTGCCGGGAATTTCGGCAATGGTGTTGTAAGCCATCAAATCCTGATCGTGAAATTCCACGTCCAGATTGACGCGCACCTGCACCTTTTGTCCCGCTTGCAGCAAGCGAACCAGTCGGTTGTGGTGTTCGATGGCGGTGGTGATTTGCGGCAAGGTCTTTGGCGCGTCTTTGTCATAGGCGTTGACGCGCGACATGAACAATTGCATGACGGCTTGCATCGGCTGCAAATCGGGTTTGATTTCCTTGGGCACGTCCGCCGCTTCCAGGAAAATCGTGCCGCCGTTGCCCGAACGCGACGGCGACAACACCAGCGCCGCTTCTTCCTGCACCAGGAAGTTCAGTTTCTTGGCGTCGAGCAACGCCGCGTTGATGAATTCCATCATGCGCGGATTGTTCATTTGCGCCATGGGGCTGCCGGCGCGGTCTTTGGCCGGGTCCTGGGCATTGGCCAGTTGCAGCAATTCCTTTTCAGTCAGGCGAATGCCGGGCGCTTCCATCAGCGCTTTGACTTCGCGAATCGGCGCGGTGACGACGACCTTGCCTTTCAACGTGCCTTTGTACTTTTCCAGCTCTTTTTCGGTTTTGACGTCCAGATAGACGACTTCGCCGGTGATGGTACCTTTGGTGCCGGGCGACCAGGCCTTGGGATACGCGATGAGCGGGAAGGCATTCGGCGCGCTGACTTCCGCCGAAAACGATTTCAGCGTCCAGCCGCGCCCAAACGGCCCCCAGGCTTCGAGGTGCGCGTTTTCCAGGCCCCAGCCTTTCATCTGGTCGCGCGTCCATTCGTTGGCGCGCTTCAAACCAGGCGAAGCGGTCAGGCGCGGGCCGATCACATCGGTCAGATAGCTGAGCGTTTGCATGACTTGCGAACGATTCATGCCTTCATCCTTGATGCGGGCAATCGGGTCGTTGGCGTCTTTGGCCGGTTGTGATTGCTGGGCCTGCTGTGCGCTCGAAGGCCAGCCAGAGAGAGTCAGTGCGAACAGCAATACTGCCGTGGCAATTCTGTTTCGGCTCATAAAGGGTTCTCCTCAATTGCGGTGAAATTCGTTGCGGTGAAATTCTGTTGTGCGGAATGAGAGCAATCGTACGACTGCCTGCTTGCGCAGGTTTTGCGTTTATTTGTGCGGCGCGTGTTAATACCCAAGCTCGCTCAGCGTTTCGAGCGTCAATTTGCTTTTGGGTTCGGCGAAATGCGCCATCATCCGTTCGACATATTTGGCGATGATGTCTACTTCGAGATTGACTGTCGCCGCACGAGCAAGCGTGCCAAGGTTTGTCACTTTCCAGGTGTGGGGAATGACGGCAATTTCAAACCAGGTTTCTCCAAGTGCGGCCACGGTCAAACTGATGCCATCCACGGTGATCGAACCTTTTTCGACGATATAGCGCGCCAGTTCGGGCGGAAAGCCGATGCGCAACACCCAACCGTCGCCGCTGGGACGCGCTTCTTGAAATTCGCCTGTGCCGTCTACGTGACCTTGCACAATGTGACCGCCGAAACGTCCGTTGGCTGCCATTGCCCGTTCCAGGTTGACGCGTGTGCCTGCGGCGGCCTGTTTCAAACTTGTCCGGCGCAACGTTTCTGCCGACACATCGGCGGCAAACCAATCCGCGCCCTGAGCCACGACGGTCAGGCAAACGCCATTGACCGCAATGCTGTCACCCAGTTTGGCGTCTGACAGCACCGTGTGCGCGGAAACTTCCAGTCGCGCGCCAGCGCGCGCCGACGTGATCCGGCGAATGACGCCGAGTTCTTCGATAATGCCTGTGAACATGATTTCAGCTGGCCACTTTCTGGCTGACAAGGCGCATCAGCTTTGCGACGACTTCCGCGATGCTGAGCGCCGACGAATCAACATAGACCGCATCTTCGGCCTGAACGAGCGGCGAATCGGCGCGTGTTTTGTCGCGCTGATCGCGTTCTTCGATTTCGGCTTTCATTTGTGCGAGCGAGGCGACGGCGATGCCGCGCGCCGAATCTTCGGCAAACCGGCGTGCCGCGCGCGCATCCGACGTGGCATCCAGATAGATTTTCAGCTCGGCGTGGGGGAACACTTTGGTGCCGATGTCACGACCTTCCATCACGACGCCGCCCGCCTGGCCCATTTCCTGTTGGCGGGCGACCAGCGCGCGACGCACGGCGGAAATGGCCGACACTTGCGATGCCGCCTGACTGATTTCGGGCGTGACGATGTCTTCGGTGATGTCGCGCCCGTCAATCAACACACGCAAGGCGTCAACGGTTCCGGTCAATTCGATCAACGAATCTTCAGCGATGTTGCCAATTCGTTCGGCGTCGGCCAGCGAAATGCCTTGCTGTAAAACCTTCCAGGCGACGGCGCGATACATCGCGCCCGTGTTGATGAACAGGTAGCCGAGCTGCCGCGCCAGCGATTTGGCAATCGTGCTTTTGCCCGCGCCCGCCGGGCCGTCAATGGCGATGATTGGTTTTCGTTCCGCCAAACCTATTTCTCCAGAATTTCTTTCACGGTTTGCAGCGCCTGTTCGATGTCTACGCGACTGACATCATAATGCGTGACCATGCGCATTTCGCGCGTGTTGATGCCGTTGGCCAGCACGCCGCGCGCTTTCAATTCCGCAGCCATCTGTGCGGTGGTGATTCCGGTTGCCGCAATGTCAAAAATCGCGATGTTGGTTTGCACGCGTTCGGGATCAATTTTGATGCCGGGCAATTCAGCCAACCCTTCGGCCAATCGTTTGGCGTTGGCGTGATCTTCGGCCAGCAACTTCGGCGAATCTTCCAGCGCGAGCATTCCTGCCGCCGCCAGCACGCCGACTTGGCGCATCCCGCCGCCCAGCATTTTGCGCACGCTGACGGCTTCTTTGATGAAGTCTTTTGTGCCGACAATGAGCGAACCGATTGGCGCGCCCAAGCCTTTCGACAAACAAAACATCACCGAATCAAACGGCTTAGCGATTTCGGCAACGGTGGTATTCAACGCCAACGCCGCGTTGAAAATGCGCGCGCCGTCCAAATGCGTCGGCAATCCAAGCGCGTGCGCTCGGTCGCAAATGTCGTTCATCACCGCCAAGGGCAAAACCGCTCCGCCCGCCATGTTGTGCGAATTTTCCAGCGCCACGAGCGAAGTCGGCGTCACGTAATACGGCGCGCTGTGATGAATGCTGCCAGCGATCAAATCCCAATTGAGCAAACCGTCTTCGCCGCGCACCGGGCGGCAAGTCACACCGGAAAACGCCGCTGCCGTTCCCATCTCATAATTGAAAATGTGGCTGCGCTCTTCGACGATGATTTCGGTTCCGTGGCGCGTGTGCAGCTTGACGCAAATCTGATTGCCCATCGTTCCCGTCGGAACAAACAGCGCGGCTTCTTTGCCCAAAAGTTCTGCCGCGCGTTCTTGCAACCGGTTGACGGTCGGGTCTTCGCCGTACACGTCGTCACCGACTTCGGCGTCGGCCATCGCACGACGCATTGCCGCAGTGGGTTTGGTGACGGTATCGCTTCTCAGGTCAATAAGTTTCATGGTCGTCATTCCTCCCGCGAAGTTTTACGAGGAATCAAAAACTCTTCGTGGTTTCTTCGTGTGCCTTCGTGGGAGAGGTTAGATGAATGATGCGAAGACTTCATTGGCGAGCACCGTGCCCGCGCGCGAAATCTTCAGTGTGTCGTGGTTGAGTTCGATCAAGCCTGCTTCGCTCAGCCGAGCCAATTCGTCTGCGTAACGTTCGGTTACCTTTACGCCGAAACGCCGTTCGTGGTCGAGCAGATTGACGCCTTCTTTCAGGCGCAAGCGCAGGAACAGATTTTCGCTTTGCAAATCGTCGGCATCCAGCGTTTCGGTTTCGGCGACGGGCGATTCGCCCGCTTCGATTTTGGTCAGGTATTCGTGAATGTTGCGCGTGTTTGACCAACGCCGCGCGCCGTCGTACCCGGCGGCGGAAACGCCGAACGCCCAGTACGGCGCACCCGTCCAGTATTTCAGATTGTGGCGCGATGCAAATCCGGGTTTTGCCCAGTTGGAAATTTCGTAATGGTCAAACCCGTGCGCTTCAGCTTCGTCTTTCAGGGCGAAATACATTTCCGTTGTCAGCTCGTCGTCAATCGCGCGCAACTCACCCCGGTTGATGCGATGCAGCAGCGGCGCGTCTTTGTACAGTTCGAGCAAATACACCGACAGATGATCCGGTTCGAGCGCGAAGGCTTCGTTCAGGTTTTGCTGCCACGTTTCCATCTTTTGTTCGGGCAAACCGGCGATCAAATCAATGCTCAGGTTTTCAAATCCGGCGGCGCGCGCCATCCGCACGGCTTGCCGTGCGTCTTCTGCCAGGTGTGAACGCCCGATCATTTGCAGTTCGCCATCGTCAAACGATTGCACGCCGAAGCTCAACCGGTTGACGCCGATGGCGCGCAACCGCGTCAGAAAGTCTTCCGAAATCGTGCCGGGATTGGCTTCGCAGGTGATTTCCGTGTCAGCGGCGATGGCGAATGTTTCGCGGCAGAGAGCAATCACGCTGTGCAACTGTTCAATGGATAACGTGGTGGGCGTGCCGCCGCCAAAATAGATGGTGTTGACGGATTGCAGCGCGGGATGCGCGGCGAGGTCGGCGCGGGTGATTTCTGTGCGCAACGCCGCGACATATCGTTGCGCCAGATCGGATTCATATCCGCCGGTGGCGAAATTGCAATAATGGCAACGCGTCGTGCAAAACGGAATGTGTAGATAGATGCCCGCGAGGTCGTTCATAAAGACGCGCAGTATAGCATGCGTCAGCGGCTGGTTCGCCCGGCTCATTGCCATTTGAAAACGCCCAGGATGTTTGAGTAATCGTCTGTCCAAACTTGCGGAGCGCTGCGTTGCGGCAGCGGTTGCCAGCGTTTGTCCTGCTGTAAGGCGTCGAGTTGTGCCGCGCTACGAGCCAGCACCATCCATTGCGAAGATTCCTTGCCCTGGTCTTGCGGATCGTCAGAGGCTTCGAGGTCTGTGCGCACCAACCCTGTCAACTTGGCATCTTGCGCTAAATCGGCGACCACGGGACGCAAATCCAGAAACTGGTTTGAGGTGTGCAATACGAGCAAACCGCCGTCGGCGAGTTTGTCCAGATACAGCGTAAAGGCTTCGCGGGTGAGCAAATGTGTGGGGATGGCGTCAGAACTGAACGCATCAAGTACCAGCAGGCCATATTGTCCACGAGCGGCGTGGCGCAATTGCAATCGTGCGTCCCCCAGTACTGTTTGCACGGGCGCTGCCGCACAATGTCGCAAATAGCGAAAGTATCGTTCGTCGTCCGCCAGTTGTGCGACGGCGGGATCAATTTCGTAAAACGACCAGCGTTGCTCAGCCGTCGCATAGCAAACCATCGCGCCTGCGCCGAGTCCGACCGCCGCGACTTGTGACGAGGTGGTTTGTTGGCTGAACGTCGCGAAGATTTGTCCGAGCGGTCCGCGCCGATGGTAATACGACAATGGCTCGCACTGGCGTTGCGGATCAAGAAATTGCCGACCGTGGCTGGTGTTGCCGTGGAAGAGTTGTTGATAGGTTCCGCTGGCGTCGCGCGCCACGCGCAAAACGCCGAAAAAGCCCCGTTCGACCAACAGGGTTTGTCCGTAATAGAGCGTCTGGAAAAAGCTGCTGCCTAAGATAATGGCGCCGATGGCCACCGCGAACCGAAGCGGCTGTCGCGTCCAGGCGTAACTCAGCAACAACGGCAGTACCAGCGCCAGCACGACGGCGATCATGGTCGGCACTCCCAGGCGTGGCAGCGAAATTGCCAGAACGGCGGTCAAGGCTCCCGCTCCCAGTGGCCCAAGCATGACGCGCCACGACTGTTGCGGGACTGCGGATTTTTCCGCCGGACGCAACAGCAACACCAGCACGATGGACAAGGGATATTCAACAACCGTTTGAAAGATCAGCGGGGCAATCAGCGTGTTGAACAATCCGGCGAGCGCTCCGGCCAGCGACAACCACAAATAGTATTCGGTCAGATGGCGCGCCGCCGGGCGTTCCTCTGCCAGGCGTCCGTGGCATACGGTGGCCGCGAAGAAAAGAAACAGCAAATGTAAGCCGCCCAACAGCCACAACGGGCGCGGCAATTTGGTCAAAATCAAAAAGACCAGCACGATGGCCAGCAACGGCAACGCCAGATTGAGCAGCGTCAAGCGCAAAGCGCGCCGCCGGGCAAACACGATAATGAAACTGAGCAGGTAAAGCGCCAGCGGCAAAACCCACAGCATCGGCACCGCAGCCAAATCTGTGGTCAGATAGGTCGTCACGCCATACATCAAACTGGTAGGGGCAAACGCCAGCGCGACCCAGCGCAATCGTTGCGCTGCGTTGGGTGGGGAATCTTGCTCAGCGGAGGGTTGCTCGGTTTCGTCTGCAGCGGCTGTCGGAGGACGGTCGTTCGCTTTGCGCCACAACGCCAAGGCACACGCCATGACCAACAGGGCCAGCACAAAATAGCCGAAGCCCCAGCCCGCGCTTTGCGCAGACAGACGCAAGCGCGGTTCGATCAACAACGGATACCCGAGCAAAGCGGTCAGGCTGCCCAGATTGCTGGCGGCATAAAGAAAGTAGGGGTCACCGGCTGAGTCGTGGCGCGTTTGCGAAAACCAGCGTTGCAACAGCGGTCCGCTGGTTGATACCGCAAAGAAGGGAAGTCCGACGGCCAGCGTCAGACAGCCCAGCAACCACAACGCAGGCGACGATTGCGGATGCAAGGCTGACAGCCAGCGTTCGGGAACAGCCAACGGCAAACTCAACGCCGCGCTTGCTAACAACACGCTATGCAAGGCTGCCTGGCGTCGCCAGTTCAACCACTTGCTGGTCAGATGCGCGTAGCCGTATCCGGCGAGCAGCACGGCTTGAAAAAAGAAGAGACAGGTATTCCAAACGGCGGGTGTGCCGCCGAGCAGCGGCAACAGCATACGCGCAATCAAGGGTTGCACCAGAAACAGCAGCAGCGCGCTCACAAAGAGCGTCAGCGCGAATAACCACACCACAGGAATTCCCCTTTGTCAGACGACCAACGCCCATTCGAAAAACGACCAGAGCAGAGCCAGGTTCAGCAACAACGCCAGAAACAAATAGAGCGCCAGCGCCAGCGGATGCCGCAACCAAATCGCCAAACTGGCAAACGCGGGAAACACAGTCAGCACATAGCGATTGGTGCTTTGCAACAACGGATCGGTTTTCTTAGTCAAAAACAACGTCAGCGTCGCCAACGCAAACAACGTATATTCCCAGTTCAGCCGTTTGAGAAACGCTGCGCCAAAGACAACGGTCAGCGCCACCAGGTTCAACAGCAAAACGGCGTCGTGTTGCGTGATGACTTCGTGCAGGCTGGCCCAGAGGGTGACCAGCGGAAATGCGATTTCCGTGCGCCAGTGTTTGGGATAAGCATCAGACGCGAGCGGCAACCCGGAGACCTTGATCAGCGCTGTCACCAGTAGCGGCGACAGCAACGACACACTGATCGGCCAGGCGCGCCATTCTCGTTTGCGCCACGCCAGCACGGCCAGCGGGACGATGACGCAAAGCCCGGCGGCTTTGGTCAAACCCGCCAATAGACCCAGCACGCCCGCCCACCACCAGCGTTGCTGGCGAGCGCAGTACACCGCCCAAATCAGGAAGGCGAGCAACAAGGCTTCGGGATAACCGACAAAAAGAATGAAGCTGGAGGGCCACAGCAGCAACAGCAAGATCGTGCGGCGAACGGTTTCTGAGGGCAGGTCAAGGCTGAGCAGTTTTTGCAGCCCCCACAACAAAAAGAAGCTGGCCACAGTCGAAATCAGCAGCGCCGCCAGCAACGGCGAGCGCAACGGCCAGCCGAGCAGCTTGATCAACAGCGGATAAAACGGAAAGAACACGACTGCGTCGGGGCGGTCGTATCCGTGTGCCGCGATGTGCAAATACCACAGCGTGTCGAATCGTTCCCAAACACCGAGCCAGCGATACGTCCAACCTGTGTCGCGTGTCAGCAAATTGTCGGTCAAATCATTGCTGCGAATCAGCGCGGGATCGAGTTTCAGATATGGCGCGGCGAGCGCGCCAATCGTTGAATAAAACAATCGCATTGCCAGCGTCCAGAGGAACGCTGTCTTGACCGCAGAGTCTTGAATGAGTGGTTGGCGCATGCGCGTTGAAATGCAGGTTTAAGTCTTGGGGGGACGGCGTTGGCGAATTTGGACCCGGAGCCAGATCGCGCCCGATGCAAGCCAGGTCAACAGCGAAAACAGACTGGCTGCCCGTTCAGCAGGCGCGCGAACTTCGTAGGTCAACGAAAGTGTATGGTTGCCCGGCGGTAATGCAAAATGCATCAGGCCACTTTCTGCTTCTTTATCAATGGCAACTTCTTGTCCGTCCAGTCGGGCTACCCAGTGGGGATAGGCATAGGTTTCGACACGCACGCGCAATGGTTCGACAGCTTCAAGCATGAACGCACGCTGGCGGATTTGTAAGCTTTGCTGTCGCACCTGGCCGTTTCCGCTCAGGATTGTCAGCCCTCCGGGTTGGTCCGTGGGCAGGTAATAAGTCTGTTCGGCGAAACGAGGCCGGAAATAAATTTGATTGGCGCTGCGTGTCGCCGCTTGCAGCTTTGATTGCACATCTGGCGCTCCGCGCTGAGCGGTTTCGGCCGGCAGCACACCGGTTTGCAAGACCGATTGAGTCCAGTCAGCGGATGTGAGGAGTTGTTGGCGGCTGCGCGCGATTGAGAACGTCAACACTACGTTAAGCGCCAAAATCCAGGTCAGCAAGGCGGAGGACAACACCCGTTCTCGGCGTCCAAATTCTGGCCAGTGCGCGAGCGTTTGTGCCAAAAGCAGGGCTATCGCCAACGCGACAAATGCTTGCCAGCGCCAGGGAAATTGCATGACGTGCAAGCCTGGCAACGAGCGCCAGGCGAATTCTGAGCTGGGCAAGGAAATAAACAGGCCGAAGGCTGCGATGAGGACGCAAAGCCATAAGGGGAGCGTTTTGCCAGCGGCGCTTTTCGTGCGGCGGCAGAGCAACGCCAACCCAAAAGCCAGGGCTGTTTGTGCCAAGGTGATGATGCTGGCAATTTGATTTAGTGCGGCCCATTCGCGTCGGTAAGGCGTGTCATCCGCAGCAGGCGCGAACAAAAAATAGCTGTGATAATCGTGTGGCAGTTCGTTGCCAATCGGTACCCAGTGCAATTCAACGATCTGTGGCACCCAGAAAAACGCCGTCAGCGCCAAAGTCAAAATTCCTGCCAGGGCGAGCCAAACGACGTTGCGCCACGTGACGCGTCGCCAGGAACTGAGTAGCTGTAAGCCGAGCAAGACGGCACAAAGATACGTTGTGATGGCGTGCGTCAGAATTACGGCGCTCAGGCCTAAACAGAGCAACGTCAAACCGCGCCACGGTTTGACGTTTGTCAGTAGCCGATGACCACCAAGCAGCACCAACGGCGCAACGCTTATTGCCAGTGAATTCGGCAGAAAACTCCGATTCAGCGCCAGCAAGGGAAATGCGGGCAGCAGGACATACGCCACAGATGCCAGCAAGCTGGGCTTTCGATCCCAAAACTCGCGCGCAAGGAAGTAGGCGCAAGCCTGAGCCAAAAATGTGCTGAGAAACAGCACACACTTCAACGCGGAAAGCAGGCTGACCCCAAAGAGAACCGCAATTCCTCCGGTCAGCCAGTAATACAGCGGCCCGTAAAAGGTGAAAACCGCGTCGCCGCGACCGCCATCAAGTAAGCCTGCCCAGCGCGGAAACCAATCTCCTTCGGCAAGACTGCGCGCAAACGAACGAGTCAGGTGATAGTGCAAGGGCACATCGCCTTGCAATCCGAAGGCAGGATTTTTGAACCAGGAAACGAGCAGCAATGCACTGACAACTACCCACAGCAGCGCGGTGAGCGCAATCCAACGCCAGGACACGGATGCCCCTGAACCCCAAGCAAATGGTTCTGCCGTCCAGTTTGTCATGCCTTCCTTTTCCATAGCGCCCAGCCCAGCAACACAATTCCTGACAACAGTGACAACCAGCGCGCCAGCCGTTCCGAACCTGTGCGCACTTCAAATGAGAGTGTCACCGTGTGAGAACCCGTCGGGATATCTAGCAGCATCAAACCGCTATTGGCTTCTTTTTGTGGCGTGATTTCGCGCCCGTCCAGGCGGACGACCCAATGCGGATACCAATAGGTTTCCAGACGCGCGCGCAATGGTTCTGCGGCTTCGATTTGGAATTCACGCTGCGCTGAAAATAGCTTTTTGACGGCGACATTGCCCTGTCCGGCGAGAATGGTCAGCCCGCCCGGTTGTTCCGCTGGCGGGTAAAGTGTCAGCTCTGCGCCTTGTGGGCGAAAGTAGACCTGATTGGCGGTATAAGGCAGGTACCGTAGATTGTTTTCATTCAACAGACGGCGGCTTTCGTCTTGTGAAATTGCAGGTAGCGGTTGTGGATTCAATACCGTTGCCACTTGTGCGCGCGTGATGGTTGGCTCATTCAGACGGGTGATGGACAGCGTGAACACGCCATTGATCAAAACAAGCCAAGGGAGAGAAAGCGTAAGTAGTAGACGCCAGCGGCGATTGTTTTGCGTCTTCAGTTCCCAGGATATTGCCGCCAGCAACCCACAACCGAGCGCAACAATCGGTTGAAAGCGCCAGGGAAACTGCACAAATTTGAGACCGGGGACATAACGCCAGAATACATCCGACAACGGAAGGGATAGGAAGAATCCGGTTGCGGCAAGAGCCAGCCCAAAAAGTACGAGAGGTTTATAGAGAAGATTCGTTTTGTCGGCCTCGTTTGAGTTTTGCCGGCTGACCGCGCGCCAGCACGAAATTCCTAGCAACAATGCCAGCGCCGTTTGCGCCAGGGTAATGAAGCTGGTGATGAGATTGAGCCCGGCCCACGCTTGGCGATAGGCACTGTCGTTGGCAGCCTCTGCAAATAAGAAGTAATGGCGATAATCTTGCTGCACGACTTGCAGACCGACTTGAACCCAGTCAATTTCATCACGCTGTGGCCACCAAAAAAATGCCGTGACTGCGAGGGTGGACAGGCCCGCCAGTGTCAGATGATATAGGCTACGCCAGCGCGCTTGCGGCAAATAGCACACAACCAGCAGAAGGAGCGCGACTCCGCAAAGATAACTGGTGATGGCGTGCGTCAGAATCAACAGGCCAAAACTGCTGACGAAGATCAGGGCTCCACGCCGCGGACGGGCGTCGTGCAGTAATCTGTGTGCGCCTAGCAGAACAAACGGCACCAGACTTAGCGCCATTGCATTCGCCAGAAAGGCGCGATGGAGCGTGATGAGAGGAAGTGCCGGCAAGAGTACATAACTGCCAGAGACTATTAAGCTTGTGCGGGGCGAAAAAAATGCGCGCGCAAATTTGTAGGCTCCAAATTGTGCCAATAGAAACGAGATCACGCTGGTGATTTTGAGCGAGCTCAAAACCCCAACGCCAAAAACGTTTATGAGGGGTGAGCCTATCCAGTAGCCAAGTGGTGGGTAAAATGTGAATAAGGCGTCACCGTGTCCTCCATCAAGAAGACCTGCCCAACGCGGAAACCAATCTCCTTCAGCTTGGCTGTGCGCGAAGGAGCGCAATATGTGGTAGTGCACTGGCAAATCCCCTTGCAAGCCAAAGGCTGGGTGCCTTAGACGCCAAACACTTAGCAAAAAAGTTGTGAACAGCCAGAGGCCTGAATTGGCGATTGCCTGTTGCCAGGAAGTCTTTTGCAACAAAGGAATTTTTGAAAAAAGAGTGCGTTGAGTCATTGGGTAATCTGGGGGCGGGGCATTGTACCCAATTCAAAAAGTTAGGCTAGCAGATAAAGTCGTGGCTCTTACAGGGAAAAAATCACCTTTCCAGCTTTTTGACTGAATCAAATCAGCCTATGTTTTTCTGTTGGACTTTTTGCTTGATCAATCCTCATCTTGAGGCTACAATGCGCGCGTTTTTTCTGCTCCTTGTCGTAACTGCGTTGATCAATTTTTGATTGCCAATGCAGATCCGGTCTTTACAGCATCTAACCAGTCGGCCCCCCCAGAAAAATTGAGGTTATCTATATCATGCTGAAGCTTGCGTCAGGGGGGATGCGCCTGGAGATAGGAACGGAAAGTAGTTTGCCGCTTTATCTCTTGTGCGTTGATCTGGATGAAAAGCTGAAAAACCGGGTGACAGGGTTGCGGCCAAGCAGCAGAAGTCGTTACAACCATCTTCGCCCATTTCGCTGGTTGTTCCAACGGATTCGACACTTCCCCTACGTTACATCCGCACAACCAAACAACTTTTAAGTTTTGCAAACCGTAACCAGGCAAGACAGGAGGAATCTATGATTAAAGAGTTTATCAAAGACGAGCAAGGTCAGGACATCGTGGAATATTCATTGCTGTTGGTGCTCATCGGCGCGGCGGCTGTTTTTGTGCTGACCACGATGGGACAGAGCATTAGCTCGATTTTTGGCAAGATCAACAACAAGCTGGCGGCTGCGAACCAAAGCATTTCCTAGCCGGACGTACGCGCAAGGCCAATTTTGGTCGCCAACTCGCTCTTTTCATTTAGACAAAGAGCCTGCATAAGTTCCTCAGTGATCTCCTTTAAGATCATTGGGTGCTATAGAGAAAGATGCTAACCTCTGGCTCAGGTGCCGCCCCGTTGCCCTAGATACCCTACTGTGCACCTTGAGCCTGCATCAAGAGGTTCCGACCCCCCCAGCACCGCACCTCACCGAGTGGCATCCCATCTGTCTTGTGGCGGAATCAGGTAAGCCAGTAGATATTGTTTGGCTTTACCTTCAGCGTCAACCATTACTGGCGTGAAATGCCCCTGCCTCACGTCTAGTCACCAATCCCGACAGTTTTTATTTTGTGTGCCTGTTGTTTTTTGGCGGGCGTCTGGTTGCTTGTTATCTATCGGGAAAGGTGCGTTCTTTTACGATCAGTTAGGCAAGGATCATCGTCTATGGTGCCCGATGATCCTATCGCCATTTGCTCTCTGCTTGATGGCTGATGGTGGATTAGCCTTGTGATTGCAAAGAACTGGCATACAATCGCTCAGGCGAGACTTCAATGAATTGGTTTGCGCAGATTATTGCGGCCACACTTACCACCCTCGTCATTGTTATCACGATCTTTGATTTGCGGGAGCGCCGTATCCCCAATGTCATTGTTTTTCCGGCTGCGCTTGTCGGAATAATAATGCATTGTGTTGGACATGGATGGTCGGGCCTTTTGTTCTCTTTGAAAGGCTTTGGCCTCGGGTTTTTGCTTTTGTTCGTTCCGTATTTTGTTGGAAGAACAGTTGGCTTAAGAACGATGGGAGCTGGAGACGTAAAGTTTCTTGCGGCAATCGGAGCTTTTTTGGGCGGAACCGATGTTTTGCGAGCGTTGCTTGCAGCCTTGCTTTCCTATCCAATTTTGGCAGCAATTTCAGTCTTGCGTGAGCGCAAGGTGAAACTGACTTGGCTGCGATTTCGGCGAGTCTTTTGCAACTTTTTCGGGATTTTGGTGCCGAGCCTTAAGCTTTACGCCATCAGACTTGAGAGTCAGGACGACCAAAGTTTGACCTCGGTCACAACGCCTTTCGGAGCAGCGCTTGCGGCCGGGACTTTAGTCGCCCTTTACACGGGCTTCTTGCGCTGATTACTTTGTGGTCATTATTGTGGTGATCAAAGGGTAAGTCACCAGATCGCGAGTTTTGAATTGACACGTGGCCGACCAGAAATAAGCCAACGTACAGATGTCCAAGTGAGGATTTGGTTGGCTGTCTGAGACGCAATTCTTTGAGCGTTTCTTTTGCATTGCTTTCATTCTCCCCAACGCTTGAGTTAAAGACCGCTCAAGCCTTATCGTTCCGCTTCGCAATTCGCAAATTGAGGTACGCTATGAAAGAGATTCAACGTTTGTCTCCTCCGCGTAACCGCCACATTCGCACTCTCGAACACGGACAATCATTAGTTGAGTTCGCTTTTATTGTGCCAATGCTGTTCATCATGTTGATTGGCGTGGCTGTAATCGCGCAGGGATTTAACTTGCAAATGGTTCTTTACGGGGCAGCCTATGAAGGCGCTCGTATCTGGGCCAAGAATCCTGCGGGGGGAGATAACATTCATTGCACACCGCCGGCTTGTAATCCGAACAGCGGGGAAGCGCGGAACTTTGAAAAATATGTCAAACCAGCGGTCCGGCAATACGTGACTAATAACGGGTTTGACGGGAATCAAGTGTTTTTCTATGCGGAAGACCCGCAACGTTCACAGAAACAATTGGATCTGGAAGCGAACAATCCTCAAACCGTACGCGTGACGCTTTTATATCCGTACAGGTTACCGATCGGGGTCTTCATCGAAAGTTTTGAACGTGTGTTGATCAGCGCCACCTGCACTTTGAAGCGGGGAAGTTAAAGAGACATCTTGCATTGTCGCTAGCGGCATCAGAGAGAAATCTTTGATGAGTTGTCAGGAGAAAGTATGAAACATCAATCAAACACACGAAAGCCAGCAATTGAGATTCAGGCGCAGCATAGTGGTGGGGAGAGTCAGTCTGGCAGGAGGCGTTTTTTTCTGGGACGGCATTCTGAACGCGGACAATCAATGGTTGAGCTTGCGTTTGTCCTTCCGATCTTTCTTGGTTTGGTCCTGGGAATTATTGAAATTGGTCGAGCCTGGGCAGCAAAGCAAACGCTCGTTTTGGCGGCTCGTGAAGGCGCGCGCGTTTTGATGACGGCGCACGGTGCCGGATTACCGTACAGCTCAGAAAGCGAAAAACAGGCTGCTGCCGTTAACGCCGTAAAGTCTTATATGAATAGCGCCGGAGTCCCTGTCGAAGCCGGGACGCAAATCATTCCGGTTCGTTTGTCACCAGGCAATGACGGCGCTTATGGCACCGGGGATGACGCCACTCAACCGGAACCTAATTACACTGGTGGCCAACGCGGTGAGCGCGTCGGCATCTATTTGCGACATTCCTTCGAAACACCACTGCCGATTTTGCTGAAAATGTTTGACGATGGCACGCACAATACTCCTGAGCAGAGTGCGATTGTGATGGGCGTGACTTGCTATATGGACCACGAATGAGAGGCCTCCAGCATTGATTGGCAAGCTCGTTGACGAGTAGTGGACGGATTGGGTTAGAGATCAGGATTTTGATTTAAGGAGTCATTACGATGAATAGACGCTTCTTGATTGCCTTGGCGGGTGCGGTCGTTTTCGGATTGCTCTCGATCTATCTGGCGCAGGTTTATTTGCAGAGTCGTGTTACCCAGAAGATCGCTGAGCAGGAAACGAGCGTCATCATCGCTTCGGCAGATATTCCGTTGGGGACACAAATCAACGGACAACAGTTTGCAGTGGTGAAATATCCCAAGCGGTTGGTGCCGGAAGGAGCTTTGGTCAAGCGTGAAGAAATCGAAGGTCGCGTTAGTTTGGCCAATATTCCAGCCAAAACGGTGATTTTGAGCCAACAACTCGCGAGCATTGGGTCAGCGCCGGGCATGCCGGGTATCACTACTCCAGGGATGCGTTCCGTGTCAGTGCGTGTGGATGAGGCCAGCAGCGTGGCAGGGTTCGTGATTCCGGGTGCTTATGTGGACGTCATTGCCATCATGCAACCGCAACTTGATGGCGCAAAGCCGGTGTCGAAAGTGATCTTGCAAAAAGTGAGAGTACTTGCCGGTGGTCAGCAAACACAAACCAAAACAGACGGCAAGCCAGCGTTGGTCAATACAGTGACGTTGGAAGTGACGCCAACCCAGGCTGAAAAACTGAAGTTGGCTGAGTCTGAAGGCCGATTACAGCTTTCGATCCGCAATACGACAGATCAAAACGAAGAGAAGACGCCGGGCGCGACCAAGCGCGACGTACTCAACGATGTGGCGCTCGAACAGCGCGCGTTGGAAGGTACGCGAAACTATGCTGGTGGCGGTGGGCCGAAAGGCGGGCCTACGCCTCCGCCGTTCAATTTTTACATCAATGGGCAAAATCAGCCGCAGCAAACTCCCAAGGTCAAAGTTGGGCCGGTTGGACCTTCCATTGAATTGATCGAAGGTGCCAAGCGCACCCGAGTCGAAATGGTTCCTTAGTTGCGCTGGTCATTGCTGACCCTGGTCGCTCGTTGCTGTGCTTAGTGCTGCGCCCCGCCGGTATGTGAAACGCGCAGCAAGCGACCAGGAGAGACGCTCATTTTCACCGTCCCCCCAGGCTGGCAAGATTTCCCGCGGTAAGGTAGAAGCTACGGTAGAAGCCGAGAGAAAAAGTTAGGCCAAGGCGAGCGCTGTTGCCGCCGTGACGTTCCGGGCTGATTGCCGAATCCTCTACAGCCGAAATTTTCAGGAGACGCTATGAATCATCTTTTTCACCCAATCAACTTCAAGCCCGTTTGGCGTTGTGCGCTGGCCATCGCGCTGTTGTTGACCATTGGCGGCGGCGCGTATGCGCAGGAAAAAGCCTTGCTGCAAGCTTCATTCGCCAACAATGCGCAGCCTTTCAAAATTGACGTGCTCGTTGGCCAATCTCGCCTGATTGAATTTGATCAGGAATATGACCGCCTTTCCATCTCTGATCCCAAGATCGCCGAAGTCGTACCCATTAACTACAAACAAGCGCTGATCAACGGTCTCACTTTTGGCCAGGTCAACCTCGTTGCCTGGGCGAAAAAAGGCAAAAGCGAGCCAGACCGCATGCTTGTGTTTGATATTTACGTACAGGTCAACCTGTCGCTCATTGACAACCAGATCAAGATTCTTTTCCCGAAAGAAAACATCCAATTGAGCCAGGCCAATAACTCTGTGGTGCTTTCGGGAAGCGTGACCAATCCTGACCTGCGCGATCAGGTGCAGAAGATTGTCGAAGCCGCAGGTTTGAAAGTCACCAACTTGCTCAAAGCTCCAGTGCTGGATGCCGCGCAGGTGCAATTGCAAATTCGCGTGGCCGAAGTGAACCGCAGTGTGTTGCGGGAAATCAGCACAGCGTATGGGTTTGCCAATTCCACCGTGCCAACGTTTGTTAGTTCAGGTGGTCCCGGGCAAGGCACATCCACAGTGAATCTGGGTGATTCTCGCAGTCCCGGCGGCACTGCGGATTCCACGGGCAGAGCGAATTTCCTGTTGGGCGTTCCTGGCGCACTTTTTGGACCACAGGCGTTTGTACGGGCGCTCTATTCGCGCGGCGCATTGCGTGATTTGGCAGAGCCGAACTTGATCGCGATGCACGGGCAGAAGGCCAGCTTCCTGGCGGGCGGCGAATTTCCGATCCCGGTGATTCAGTCCGTGCAACAAGGACAACAGGCCATCACCATTATCTTCAAAGAATTTGGTGTGAAACTGGATTTTACGCCGACAATCATTGACGAAAATCACATTCGCCTTGAACTTGCGCCGGAAGTTTCCAGCTTGGATTTCGCCTCTGGCGTGCAAATCCAAAGTTTGGTGATTCCTGGGTTGCGCGTGCGTCGTGCGAAGACTGTATTGGAGTTGCGCGACGGACAGAGCTTTGCGTTGGCCGGACTGATTGATAACCAAGAACAAGTCAATTTGTCGAAGGTGCCCTTGCTGGGTGACATTCCTATCCTGGGCGAATTGTTCAAGAGCCGCCAGTTCCAACGCAATGAAACAGAGTTGTTGTTCCTGGCGACGGTCAAGATTGTTGAGCCGCTCAATCCAGATCAATTGCCGCGTTTGCCCGGTGTGAGCGAACTGAAACCGGTGGGGTCAGTTAATCCGGCAGGTGGTGTGCCTGCCAGTGCGATCGAAGGCCAATCTGGTCACGCGGTTCCGCGCAAAACTGGCGACGAACAACCGCAGGTTGAAAATAGAAAACAAGCTGAGCCTGCCAAGGTTGAAGGCTCCACCACGACCAGTTTGAATTTGCAGCCGAGCGGGCCCGTGGGAGTTGAGGTCATCACGACCAAAGCCCCACCAGCGACAGAAAAGCCCGAGGCCAAGGAGACAAAGGCTCCTCCTTCAGGCAAAGACAAACCTTAACCGTTGCTGTTTGTTCTGCAGCAATGAGGTGGTTTTACGCAAAGTAATGAGGGATGTCAGGTCGTGTACCGCATCCCTCTCATTGCTAAGTGCACTGCGAACTTGGACGAACTGACAACCGGATGCCAGACAGAAGAGGTAGTAATATGAAACGCATCTTCGCCAAACTCGCTCTTTCGCAAAACGCTGCCCGCGCCTTGACGCGCCCGCGCCGTCGGCAGCGAGGGACCATTATGTTGCTGACGGCTGTCTTGATGACCAGCATGATCGGCATGTTGGCGCTCTCGATTGATTTAGGGTTTACCTTCAGCGCGCGCGGCCAATTGCAGAATGGCATTGATGCGGCGGCATTGGCTGGCGCTGCTGGCTTGCGTGCCACGATCGAAAGCGGCGGCGGAAGCGCTCCGCACCAGACTGGCGTCGTACAGCAGATGGCGATTCAATTTGCAAGTTTCAATTCGGTGCGCCGGTATACCGAACCAGACCCGGAGGCCGGGTTGCCAAGTCCCAATACGATCAACATTACCAATGGCGATGTTGAATTGCAGACCAATGGCGACTTGCCGCGCGTAAAAGTTGTCGGGCGCGTGCCGGTGCCAGCCGTGTTTGCTGGCGTGTTCGGATTAAGCACGTTCAATATCAGCGCTACGGCGACGGCTTCGCTTTTTCCGGTAGATGGTGGAACAGGAACTCTGGGACAGGGAACCAGCATCGGTGGCGGCTGCTGGCGTCCGTTGATGTTGCCGGATACTTTTTTCGATTCCGCCGAAAATGTGACGGTCGTGAGCGTTGCCGAAGACGGCTCAATTCGTAAGCCGGATCAATCAGGCGATTATTACCGCTCTCGTTTTGCCGCTGGCGCGCGCAGCGCTTATCCCTTTGTGGATTCAGTTACAGGTGTTGGCTCCTGGGTGACTGGATTGCGTGATACCCAAGATCAAAGCGAAATTGGGTTGCGCACGATAATGGGAATGCCCGTCACCTTCAAACGGGAAGTTTACCGGGTGGCTGATCTGGGCGCGTTGCCGCGTGTGACGTTTGACCAGTTGTCTGTGGATCAATTGGCTCGGTTTGGGTATTGCGGGCAAGTTCGCGTTGGCGACCGCATTCAGGTGTTTGATCGCACGGACTTTGCTGCCTACGACAAGCTGCGTTCGGGCTTGCAAAACCTGAAATACTTCACGTTGGATAATGATGCCATAGATAGCAGCTTGCTCAGCATCTACCACTATGTGAAAAGCGCTAGCTATCCGGGCGTCAACACGCACGGCGCGATTTTGCCGGTGTTGTTTTTCAATCCGCTTGAATTAACGCGAAACGAAGGCGCCACGGAATTGGTGGTGACCAATTTCGGGTTGTTCTTTATGCAGGATATTCAAAACGACGGCACGATCCGGGGTGTATTTGTGCGAGAGGTTATCGCAGGCGGCACGCCTATTAATACGGCCAATTTTGCCAACGACAGCAATTTTTCGTTTCGAAAAACGTGGTTGCCGATGTCGGTGCAGTTGCTCAAGTAAGGTGTTGGCGCTAAAAAACTTCAGGTTGTCCTGCCAGCTGCAATCGTCTGTCAGTAGTGTTCAACCAACAACCTCGGTCAGGCGGGAATTTTCGATGGAGTTTCGGGATAGCCGGGCATATAATCTCGCCTTCTATCAGGCCGCTGTTGGTCGTCGTCTCCCGAATGGTTCGCTGCCCGAAAAAGATTCGCTGATTGATGCGAACATACGCGTAGGCAAAGATAAACAGACGATTGAGATTTCAGTGTAAGGATTTGAAGCAGTGTCAAAAGCGATTTCTGTCGTTGTCATTGGCCGCAGTTTGAATCAGCAAGAGCGCACGCGGTTGCGCAGTTCCAGCCAAACTCCCCTCGCGATCGTGGCTGAACTGCCGAATGCGCCTCAGGTGCTGGATGAGCTTAATCGGCTAAAGCCGCAAGCGGCCCTCGTGTTGCTCAACGGCGAATTGAACCATTCATTCCAATTGGTCGAGCGCATACACCAGGAACTGCCAGACACGGCAGTGATCTGTTCCAGCGAAGACAATTCCCCTGATGTGATTTTGCAATCGTTTCGTTCCGGCGCGATGGAGTTTTTGCGCCAGCCACTGGTCGAATCGGAAATTGCAGCGGTCTTTGCCAAGATTGAGCAATCCGCTGTGCGTCCTGAAGAGTCTCACCTGGGACGTGTGATCGCTGTTTATGCCAGTAAGGGGGGATGCGGAACGACGTTCGTGACTGCAAATCTGGCGGCCAGTTTGGCCCGCTTGTCACGCAAACGTTCCTGCGTGATTGACTTGAACTTGCAGGCAGGCGATCAGCCGCTCTATCTGGGATTGGAACCAAACTATTCGATCCATGATGTTGTGCGGAACTTTGACAAACTGGATGACCAATTGCTGGCCAGCTATTTGACGCAGCGGTCGAAATATTTGCAATTGCTTGCCGCGCCGACTGAAATCGGCAAAGACGAAGATGTACGGGTGGAACACGTCACGCGCGCCATCGCCTTGTTGCGGGCACAGGCTGAATATGTGGTGATTGATCCGCCGCGTATGTTGAACGAGATCACCATTTCGGCATTGGACGCGGCCGATGATTTGATTTTGTTACTGACGCTCGACATTCCGGCAATTCGCAGCGCGAAACGCACCTTGGATATTTTCACCCGGCTGGGGTATGACCGCGGCCGGATCAAAGTTGTCATCAACCGTTACACCAAAACTCCTGAGTTTGATCTCAAGCAAATCGAGAAAGTGTTGGAAACGCCGGTTTTCGGCACGATCTCGAATGATTATCGGGCTGCAATCTCTTCCATTAACGTGGGAGAGCCGTTGGTGTTGTCAAAGAATCAGTCGCCGGTTGTGCAGGATTTCAGCATCTTGGCGAGCAAGCTCAGCGGCATTCGTCCGCAAACGGAAGCCCCCACGCCGCAACGTCCCGCACGGAGCGGATGGACTTCCATCTTTGGCAGCAAAAAATAATTCCCCGTCGGCAGCGTCGCAATTCTTGTGGCGTTGTCGGCAAATGACGACGAAAAAATGTTGGTGCCTATACTGTCGTCAGCGCGCTTCTCGCAATTCGTTAGCATTGGCAATCGAACCTGGCCGGGCACTTCTCCTGCTTCCCCCCAACCCGGCGTATAAACAGCCCCGCGGAAGAAAACACTATGTCAGTCCTCAAAACCAGGCTTTACGAACAGCAAAATGGCGGCACGGCGCGTATCGCGGCGCCAGAATCGAACGCGTTACAAGAGCTTAAGACCCGCGTTCACCGCGTGTTAATTAACAAACTCGACCTGACCAAACTTGAAGGCGCCGATCCGAATCTGATTCAGAACGACGTCAAAAAGGTGATTGAGCGCATTCTCGATGAAGAGAATACGCCGCTCAGCGGCGCTGAGCGTGAAAAGGTCACTGGCGATGTGCTCAACGAGCTTTTCGGACTTGGTCCGTTGGAGCCGTTGCTGGCAGACAAAACCATCTCCGATATTTTGGTCAATGGTTGCCGCAATGTGTTTATTGAGCGGCGCGGCAAGTTGGAACCGGTGGACGTCAGTTTTCGCGATGACGCGCATTTGCTGCAAATTATTGATCGCATTGTTTCGCGAATTGGCCGTCGCGTAGACGAGTCTTCGCCGATGGTGGATGCGCGCTTGAAAGATGGTTCGCGCGTCAACGCGATCATTCCGCCGCTGGCCATTGACGGCCCGATGCTTTCCATTCGCCGTTTCGGCGCTGATCCACTGACCATCAAAAATCTGGTCGAATACAAGGCGTTGACGCAGCCGCTGGTGCAGATTCTCGAAGCCTGCGTCAAGGCGCGGTTGAATGTGCTGATTTCTGGCGGTACGGGCGCCGGAAAAACGACCATGCTCAATTGTCTTTCCGGGTTCATTCCGCACGAAGAGCGTCTGGTTACGATTGAAGACTCTGCGGAATTGATCCTGCAACAGCCGCACGTCGTGCGGTTGGAAACGCGCCCACCCAACATCGAAGGCAGAGGCGAAGTGACGCAGCGTGCGTTGCTGCGCAACTCGTTGCGTATGCGTCCTGATCGCATCATCGTTGGCGAGGTGCGTGGCGAAGAAGCCATTGACATGTTACAGGCAATGAATACCGGTCACGATGGCGGTATGACGACCATCCACGCCAATACCCCGCGCGATGCTCTCTCTCGTTTGGAAACGATGATCGCAATGGCAAATTTGCGCATTTCTGACAAGGCGATGCGTCAGCAAATCAGTTCTGCCATTGATTTGATTATTCAGGTTTCGCGTGTGGGCGATGGTACGCGCAAAGTGATGAGCGTCTCGGAAATTATCGGCATGGAAGGCGATATCATCACCATGCAGGAAATTTACAAATTTGCGCGCACAGGCGTTGGACAACGCGGCGAGGTGTTGGGGCAATTTCAACCGACCGGCATTCGTCCGAAATTTTCGGAGCGGTTGGAGCAATATGGCTTCAAGTTGCCGCCGAATGTGTTTGAGCCGAGATACTAGAACCGAGTTAGAGGTGTTATGAGTCTGTTTCTCATTCTTCCGGTTTTTCTGACGTTCGTTTTTTTGACGGTGGCGCTGTATTTCTTTGTCAGCCGTGACACAGATGCGTATCGCCGCCGCATTGACGAACGCATGAAACAGTTGGTGCAAGAGCGCGGTGGCGCCAGCCAACGCGAAATGCAATTGCTCAAGGACGAATTGCTGAGCACTGTGCCGGTGTTTCACCGGTTGCTGATTCGCTTTGAGATATTCAACCAGTTGCAAGCGATGTTGCGCCAAGCGGATATGACGGTCACCGTGTACCGCTTTGTCATCACCAGCATGATTGCCGGATTTGGTGTAGGGGTTCTGGCGTTTCTTTTCTCCCGGTCATTGGTGGCCATGTTTTTGACGGCGTTTGTGGTGATGACGATTCCTTTCATATACGTCTATATTCGCCGCATGCGCCGCTTTCGCAACTTCCTGGAGCAATTGCCAGATGCCTTGGAACTGATGGTGCGCTCCTTGCAGGCTGGGCACAGCTTCAGTTCTGCGTTGCAGATGGTTGCGACAGAAATGCCGGAACCGATCGCACGCGAATTTGGCAAGGCATACGAAGAACAGAATCTGGGCCTGAACATCAAATCTGCCCTGGAAAATCTGGTCGAACGTGTGCCGATCATGGATTTGAAATTGTGTGTTACGGCGGTCTTGATTCAGCGCGAAATCGGCGGCAATTTGTCTGAAGTTTTGCGCAACATCAGTCACACGATCCGCGAGCGCTTCCGCATCCAGGGCGAGATCCGCACGAAATCGGCGCAAGCTCGTTTGTCTGGCTACATTGTCAGCGCGTTGCCGTTCTTCCTGTTTTTCTGGATCAATCTGGTCAACCCTGGCTATATGAAAACGCTCTATGAGCATCCTTATGGCTATTACATTCTGGGCACGGGAATCGTGATGCAGATCGTTGGCTGGTTGATCATCCGCAAGATCGTAGACATCAAGGTGTAGCAGGGGAGACTGATTGCAACGGCCTTCGGCCAGGATTTTGGCGATCAGGTTTGTTTGTTCGAGGCTGAGCTAACCACTGGGCAATATGGAAATTCTCTTTTTTGCAGTTTTGTTATTGGCGGTCGTGAGCGTGGTCATGGCTTTTTACTGGCTGTCGGTGCGTCCGGCGAATCCGGTTGAGTCGCGTTTGCGTGAAATCAATCCGCGGGTTGTCGAAGAGGCCCCCTCCCAGCCTGTTTCGACGGTTATCGTCGAACGCGTTGCCAAACCGATCGCGCAGTTAGTGCCGCAACCTTCCCCGCGCAACTTGCGGCGTTTGCGGCGGCGGTTGATCCAGGCTGGCTATTACAACGAAAATGCGGCCACGATCTTTCGTGTGATTGGGCTGGTTGCGGCGGTGCTTTTGCCTGTGTTGGTGCTGTTCACCCTGACCGTGATTTTGCGGCGGCCGATGGACAGCTCGACAGTTGGTCTGGTGTTTGTCTCGGTTTGTTTTGGCCTTTTCATTCCCAGATTTACCTTATCGAGGCTGATCACCAAGCGCAAAGAACGCATTATGCGCGCGCTGCCTGACGCGTTGGATATGATGGTCGTTTGCGTGGAAGCAGGGTTGGGCTTGAATGCCGCCTTGCACCGTGTAGGCCGCGAAATGGAATTGGTTGAACCAAATTTGTCGGAAGAATTGGCCGTCACCAATCGCGAAATTCGCGCTGGCAAACCGCGCGACGAAGCCTTGCGCAATTTGGGTGATCGCACCGGAGTGGATGATGTGAAATCCCTGGTGGCGATGTTGGTGCAAACCGACCGCTTCGGTACTTCGATTGCGGACAGTTTGCGTATTTTCGCCGATTCGATGCGCACCAAACGCCGTCAGCGCGCGGAAGAGCAGGTGGCTAAAGCCGCCATTAAGTTGATTTTCCCGTTGCTGTTGTTTATCTTTCCGGCGCTTTTCATCGTACTGATGGGACCCGCGTTGATTCGCATTTACGAGCTTTTCGGCGCGATCGGTCAATAAAGGGCATTCGCCCAAACCAAGGTTAAGCAATATTTGGAAACTCAATAAGGAGACCCCCCATGCAGACTTTGGCCGCTCTGCTGTTTCAGGCAGATGAGAGACCAGACCTGACACTGAATTACATTCTGATTGCCGTTCTTTTAGTTGTGGCCGCCGTCTTGAGCGTCATCGTTGTGCGTCGCCGGATGCGCGAAAAGGATGACGATTGGGATAGCTAAAGCGTTTTGCTGTGGTGTGCGAATCTCAAATCTCAAAAGACCTATACGGCTTTGATTTTTGAGGTTTGCACAAAACCGACACGCTGTGGAGACCATGAAGTTTTACCATCACGCGACGGGCCAGTGTCTGGCTGAAGAGGTCGCGTTAGCCAACACATTTTATACACGGTTGCGCGGATTGATGTTCCGCCGCCGTCTCGCCCCTACCGAAGCATTGTGGCTGCGCCCCTGTAACGGCGTCCATACATTCTGGATGCTTTTCGCAATTGACGTGCTTTTCCTCGACCGTGAATTGCGTATTGTTAAGTTGGTTGAAAATATGCGCCCGTTTCGCGTGACCGCTCCTCATCGCGCCGCGCGCAGCGTGCTGGAACTGCCCGCGCATACGATTGCGCGTGCCGGACTCAAGCTCGGCGACCAATTGGCCGTAGAACGTTGAGCCTGAACCCGGTTTGACGCCACAGGAACCATGACGCAGGCAGAACCACAGAGCCGCTCCGAAACCGCTGGCAAAACACGTGCGCAAAAGGTCGGCCCCATTGCGCGCTGGATGCTTCCCCCGCTGGCCAGTCTGAGTTTGTTATTGGTGCTACAACTGCTGATTGTTGATGCGCGCCGTTTTTTGCACGACAGCGATGCGGGATGGCACATCCGCACCGGCGAATTGATTTGGCAAACGCACGCTGTTCCGCGCACCGATCCGTTTTCCCACACGATGTTTGGCCGCGAATGGTTCGCGTGGGAATGGTTGACAGATGTTCTGCTGGCCAAATTGCACGGCTGGCGCGGATTGGCAGGTGTTGTTGGTGGCGCAATTTTGGTGTTGGCAATCAGTTATGCGCTGCTCTTTGAGTTGATGAAACGGCGTCAGGCAGACCCGATTCTTTCCTGCATCTTGACGGTATTTGGCGCATTGCTTGGCATCGCCCACTGGCTGGCTCGTCCGCATTTGCTTTCCATTGTGCTGATGCTTGTCTGGTATGCGGCGGTCGAAAGTTTTCGCCGCCGTCGTACACGCTGGATTTATGGGCTGCCGCTGCTGACGCTATTGTGGGCGAATTTGCACGGCGCGTTCATTATCACGTTGGTGGTGTTAGGGCTGTATGCCGTTGCCGAAGCGCTCGAATTTGCCGCGCGCCGTGAATGGTGGACGCCAGAGTGCCGCCGCGCGCTCAAAACGTATGTGATTGTCGGTGTCTTATCGGCGCTGGCCGCGCTGGGCACGCCTTATGGCTTCCGGTTATATGGGCATCTGTGGCGATATTTGAATGACAAAACCTTGCTCGCGCAAATTGGTGAATATCAGTCGCCGAACTTTCATACGTTTGACGGCAAACTGATTGAGCTTTTGTTGTTATTGGGAGCCACTGCCGCGGTCAACGCATTGCGGCAACGTCGTTTTGTCGAAACAGGGTTGTTACTGTTGTGGGGCCATTTGACGCTGCAATCAGAACGGCACGTCACCTTGGCAGTGGTTTTTTTGCTGCCGATAATTGCTGAGCAATTGACTTTGCTCCTGGCTGAGTTGATTGACACCCAGACGCAAGGCCAAGGCACGCAAGCCAAAACCTGGCGCGCGGTGCGTGGCTGGTATCGTTCGACAATGGCGATCAACGGACAGCTAAATGGTGGGTTGGTTTATGTTTTGGCGCTGTTCTTTTTGCTTTGGTTGCCGGGCAGCGCACTGGCTGACAAATGGTTGTCGCCTCGATTCAACAGCAAAGATTTTCCGGTTGGCGCGGCGGAATATGTCGCGCAACATCCGCCAGCGGGCAACCTGTTTGCGCGCGACCAATACGGCGGCTATTTGATTTATCGGCTCTATCCCCAGCAACGGGTTTTTGTGGATGGCCGCAACGATTTTTATCGTCAGGGAACGGTGCTGGAAGATATGGACGTGATTTCGCTTGTACGATCGGGATGGGCAGAAATGCTTGACCGATATGACGTGCAGTGGATGGTGCTGAAACGCAATGAACCATTGGCGCAAATTGCCGTGCTCGGCGGCCAATGGACGCGGGTTTATGAAGACGAAACGGCTGAAGTTTTGACGCGCAAACCTGTGCCTCGCAATTGAGCGTTTGCAGGCCAGCGGAAAATCGCGGCGAGCATCTCCCACGCTTGTGCTCTTTCGCTGCTGCTCACTGAAATTTAGAAAGGTGGTTCTTATGGCTTGGCAAAACATTCTGCGCACACTGCGCACACCCTTGATCACCGGCTTCATCATTGCTGCGGTGGTGATGGCTTCGCTGGCGGCGGTTCCCAGCGTCCGTACGCGCGTTGTCGCGCAACTCGATTCCGGCGCGAATTTATTTCTTTTTGAAGATGAAGACGGCGAAGCGAACAGCGATCCGGCGAAAAAGCCGAATGGCTTCAAGCGTGTGGTCGGCGCGCCTTTCCGTGCTGTCGCCCGGTTGTTCCGTCGCAAAGACAACAACATGGCAATGAAAAAAGTGAGCGACAAGGATCTGGAAAAGATGAAGATCGTGCCGCTCAATCGCGCGCAAAACGGTATGGCGGATCAAATTGCCGATGCCAACGGCACTACCAAGGAAGTCAGCACGGCTGAAGTCGCCGCGCAAACCTTGTTTGAAGAAGCTGTCGAATTGCACGACAAAGGACGCACCGATGGCGCAATTGAAAAATTGGTCGCCGCGACCGTGCTGCAAGCAAATTTCGCCGAAGCGTACAACTTGCTGGCCGTTTGCTACGACGAAAAAGGCCAATACGCCACCGCGCAAGAAGAATACAAACGCGCGCTGAAAATTGAACCGGCTAACGCGCGCTTCCTCAATAACCTGGGCTATTCCTATTACCTGACCAACGATTTCGGCAATGCCGTCAAATGGTACAACAAAGGCTTGAAGGTCACGCCCAACGACCGCCGCATGCACAACAACATCGGCTTGGCCTATGGCCGCAAAGGCGATTACAACAAAGCCAAAGAGCATTTCATTATCGCTGTCGGCGACGTCGGCGCGAATTTGAATCTCGGTTATGTTTATAGCCAGCAGGGCAAATTTGACGACGCCATCAAACATTATGAAATGGCGTTGACGGCCCAACCTGGTTCGCTGCCCGCGTTGAGCAATCTGGCGCAATTGTATGAGCGCACCGGTCGGTTGCGCGAAGCTGCCACGCTCAATCAGCAATACAAGAAGCTGTCCACCAGCGCGCAGCAGAAAGACCAAACGGCCGATCCTGATCTGGATCAGTAATTCACAAACACGAAGGATGGAAGTGGCGAACCGCTGGCAACAGTCCAGGACGCGCCGTTTCCATCCTTCCGCTTTTTTCTTCAGGGAAGTATGACCGAAGCAGCACCTGCCAAAGCCAAATCCTTTGCGCCGCCAGTTCCCGAATCTATTACGGAAACGGGGCTCTCATTTCAGTTTCTGGCCGATCTCGCGCTCAAAACTGCGGGCACTGAAAGTTCTCTGACCACGGCGATTATCGCCGAGCGTATGTGTTTGCCGCTGTCGCTGGTCGAAGACTTGATGCAGCATTTGTACCGCGAGAAGATGGTCGAAATTCGCGGCAACGCCGGATTCAACAACAATCGCTATGCCTTGCTTGATCGCGGCTGGGAGACCTTGCGTCGCGTTCAGGAAATTTCTGGATATGTCGGTCCTGCGCCGGTTTCGTTAACGGCGTATACCGCGATGATGCGTTCTCAGGCGCAACCTGATGAACTGGTCGGGCCGGATCAGGTCGCCACGGCGTTTTCTGATTTGGTATTGCCTGACAGTTTGTTACAGACGTTGGGCTTTGCCATCAATTCACGCCGCAGCCTGTTTATTTCAGGCATTCCGGGCACGGGCAAGACTTCAGTCGCCGAACGCATCAACAACGCCTTGCAAACGCCGATCTGGATTCCGTATTCGGTTGCGGTTGATGAACACGTCATCAACGTTTACGACGGTCATAACCACGAACGCACCTTGGACGAATCCGAATATGATGTGTATGACCGGCGCTGGATTCGCATTATGCGTCCGCTGATCATCGTCGGCGGTGAAATGACGCTCGAAAGCACCGATCTGATTTACAACCGCGCTGCGCGTTATTACGAAGCGCCGTTTCAGATCAAAGCCAATTGCGGCACCTTGGTGGTTGACGATTTCGGACGTCAGCGCGTCGAACCGGAAGAATTGCTCAACCGCTGGATCGTTCCGCTTGAGCGCAAGGTGGACTTTCTGACTTTGCACACCGGCAAAAAGATCAGCGTTCCATTTGAACAGTTGGTCGTATTCTCGACCAACCTGGAGCCGAGCCGTTTGGTGGACGAAGCGTTTTTACGCCGTATGGGATATCGCGTGCGTATCGAACCGCCCGCCGAAGACACCTATCGTCGCATTTTTGAGCGGCGTGCAGAGATGGTCGGTGTTTCCTATGACAGTTCGGTGCTCGATTACCTGATCAGCAAGTATCCGAAAGAGCGGCGAGTGATGAAATCGTGCGAACCGCGCGATTTGCTCAATCGGTTTTTGGACATTTGCCAGTACAAGGGATTGGCTCCGACGTTAAACGTAGAGTTGCTCGATTTGGCGTGGGACAATTACTTTGGCATCGCTCACGTTTGAGAATTAACGAATGATCGTTTGGGGCAGACAAAGCAAACAATTGTTGCTGGCGCTGATTTTGTCAGTCGGCGCGCATCTGTTGGTGCGCGCCGATGAATTGCACCTGAAAGATGGCCGCGTGATCGAAGCCGAAGCCATCTGGGAAGTTGGCGATGCCGTTTGGTATCGTCAAGGAAAGATCATTTCTTCTGTTCCCAAAACAGAAGTTGTGCGGATTGCCAAGCCCAAACCCGTCGAAGTTGTCGAGGCCAAGACAAATGCGGCAGCCACGGGCAACCCTGTCGCGACCAGGCCAAAAGGGAAAATCACTGCGCCCGTGGCCGAATCGAATTCATCGTCAGCCGCCGATACTGTCACCCGTAAAGTGGCGCGTTTGATCCTGAAAGGCGGAACGCAGATTGACGCTGATTCCATCTGGGAAGACGGCGACCGCGTCGGGTACCGGATGGGCAAAATGCAGACGTTTGTGGAACGCGCAGACATCGAGCGTATCGTGCGCGAAGTCGAAGTTACCGAAGAGAAATTGCCCCAGGGACAGGATTGGCCGTTGCGGTTTACCACGGGCCATCGCGGGCTGGACAATTTGATCGTTTATACGGCGACCAAGTACAGCATGGACCCGACGTTGATTTATCTGGTGATGCGCGAAGAGTCGGGCTTTAACCATCGCGCTGTCTCTCGTGTCGGTGCACGCGGTCTGATGCAATTGATGCCCGGAACGGCGGCGCGGTTTGGTGTGCGCAACATTCACGATCCGCTCGAAAACGTAGAGGCCGGTACGCGTTACCTGCGCAACCTGCTCGAAATGTTCAACGGAGATGTAAATCTGGCGTTGGCGGCGTACAATGCCGGCGAAAACGCGGTGCTGAAATACGGGCGTCGTATTCCACCGTACCGGGAAACGATGAACTATGTTTGGCGTATCAACACGGCGTATCACCGCGCGGTCAGGTCTGCGGATGGGCAAAAGGAAAACCGCTAGGAATGTTGCCAAAACAGGCCAGTGCTTCTATTGCGTTCCTTCCCGCGCTTGCTGCGCGATAATGTAACCCCACCCCTTTCCAATTTTTCAACCGGGCTTGGCCCCTTTGAGCCGTCACACGTGAAGAAGGAGGATCGGTTATGAAGTATCTCGCCCCTCTTGGTCTGACAGTGTTACTTGCGTTTTGCGCGGTAACGGGCGTGCGTGCGCAATCCTCACCCAACACCACGCAGCGCGAAGTTTTGACCAACGACTCAATCGTCAATCTGACGAAAGCCGGGTTCAAAGAGCGCACCATCGTAACGTTGATTCGCACCTCGGAAACGGCGTTCGACATTTCAACATTGAAGCTGGTCGAGCTGAAAAAGCGCGGCGTCAACGAAAAGATCATCAGCGAGATGATCGAAATCACCAATCGCGGTGAAGCCATGAAACGGCTGACGACGTTGCGCGACGACGAATTCTTTGCCAAAGACGATGACGCCTTTTTCAACGGTCCGATTTTCAAAGAACTGCCGACGGAAAAAGAGGCCAAACGCCGCGAAGATGAAGCCATGATTTTTGGTTCGCAATCCGGTTCGGGCAGCAGATCGCGTTCGCGCGGATTGGGGCCAAATGGCGAACGTAGCCAGCAAAGCGACGTCAGCGGTTCTGCTACCGTGCGCATTGTGCGTCCGCCCAGTGAAGCCGGAGGCGCAACGCCCAAACTGGAACGCGCGCCGAAGCTCGACAATCGCGGCGTGCTGGAAATGATTCAGGCGGGATTTTCGGAAGGCACCATCATTCGCAAGATCGAATCTTCGCAAGTGGATTTTGATATGTCGGCAAAAGCGCTCGATGAATTGCGCAAGAATCGCGCCAGCGATCGCATCATCAGCGCAATGAAAACGGCGATGGACGAATCGAAGTGAGTAAGCCGGACACACAAAACTTTTCTTTGATTCGAGGCAAATGGCTCCTGCTCTTTGCCTTTTGTTTTCTCTGCTTGTTGCTGGGCGGGGCAGATTGCGTTTGGGCGCAATCTTCGTCACAGAAGCCGACAGAGCAAAATCCGCCCAAAAAGACTGACGACGGCAGCACGATTTCCATTGACTCCACCGAAGTGTTGTTGCCGGTAACGGTGCGCGACAAAATCGGGCAGTTCGCTGCCGATCTCAAAGCCGAAGACTTCACCATTTACGAAGACGGCATCGCGCAACCCATCAGCTCTTTCACGTTGAAACGCATGCCGGTGCATGTCGTGTTGCTGATTGATACCTCTAGCAGCGTGACGCGCGAGATCGAAGATTTCAAAGCCGCCGCCTGGCGCTTCATTTCCCAACTCGACCCCGAAGACAAAGTTTCGCTGATCCGCTTCGATGACATTGTCGAATTGGTGCAGGACTGGACCAGCAATCGCCCCACGCTGAAACGCGCTCTGAACCGGTTGCAAACCGGCATGTTCACCAAATTCAATGACGCGCTATATCTGGCGGCGCACGAACAACTGGGCAAAATCAAAGGCCGCAAAGCCGTCATCGTGCTGACCGACGGCATTGATAGCGGGCGCGGCGTGATAACGCCGGAACGCGCCTATCGCGCCTTGCTCGAAGAAGAAGTGCCAGTCTACGCCGTCAGCAAAACGCGCATCCAGGGACGCGCTGACCGCGACCAACTGGATTTTTACGAGCGCTCGTCTTCTTCGTCGTCTGCCAATCGGCTGCGCATTGATGGGTTGAAATTGTCTCTGGCGCAATTGGAAGAAAGCGAGAAATATCTGACGCGCATTTCTGAAGAGACCGGTGGCCGCATTTTTTTGCCAGAAAGTTTTGACGATTTGGGCGACGCATACCAACAAGTCGCCGATGAGCTGCGCAGCCAGTACGTGATTTTCTATACCCCAACTGACCAAAGCCGCGATGGCCGTTATCGCGCCGTGCGCGTCAAAGTCAACAAAAGCGGTTACCGCGCAACCACCCGTTTCGGGTATTATCTGAAGTAGGCAATCACCTGACGCCTTGCACGATTGCCGCTTGCCCCGCCCGACTCACCCCAAGACCAAAAGACCAGGCCCCGCCAGAATGCGTTTTCAGCAAATTTGTTTCTACAGAATTGATTCTTAGGTGTGCAGTATGACGAACAATCTTTCGCAAACGATCAAGCTCCTGGTTGTGGCTGGCTTTGCCGTGTGTCTGGCGGCTGGCGGCTTTTATGCGTACCGGCATTACCGCGCAAGCGGGGCAGTGCTGACCACGGCGGAAATTACCACATTGGCAAAAAATGTTGCGCTCGAAGACCGCGCCGAATGGTTGCGTCTGGCGCGTGGCGTACTGGCAGCCGAAGCGGTGAGTCCGCTCGCTTCACCGCGAGAACCTGTGAATAATCGCGGCGAAGCGACACGCGTAGAGCTTGGCTATCTGTTGTTCTTTGATCCGATTCTGTCTGCTGACAAAACCATGTCGTGCGCCTCCTGTCATCACCCGGATTACGGCATGGCTGATGGCTTGCCCAAAGGCGTCGGGGTGGGCGGACACGGATACGGCGCGCAACGCGCAGGCACTGGCCGCGTTTTGTCACGCAATACGCCGAGCATTTTCAACGCCGCTTTCAGCTCAATTCAATTCTGGGATGGGCGCGCCGGTTCATTGGAAGAACAAGCGCTCGAACCCATCTTTAACGAAGACGAAATGGCGCAACCCAGCGCCGCCGAATTGCTCAAACGGTTGCGCGCCATTCCACGTTACCGCGAATTGTTCGGCAAAGCCTTTGGCTTCAATTCCAAACAGGATGGCAGCGAGATCAATTTGCAGAACGTCGCGCGCGCGCTGGCCGCTTACGAACGCAAACTGAACGTGACGGACACCAGCTACGATTTCTTTGTCAAAGGGCAGGACGAGCGCCTGACGACAGAACAACTGCGCGGCCTGGTTGTGTTTTTCGGACAGGGGCAATGCGCGACCTGTCACATTCCGCCGCATTTTCATGACGATGCTGTGGCGGCGCTCGGCGTGCCGGCCACCGCCGCCAAAGGCGCGCCGCTGGATGCCGATCCGGGATTTGGCGCAGTGTTGCGGCGACAGGATGGTTTCGGCGCGTTCAAAACGCCGGGCTTGCGCAACATTGAACGCACTGCGCCTTACATGCATAACGGTGTGTTTGCCACGCTCGAAGAAGTCATTGAGTTTTACAACGATGGCGGCGGACGCGGACGCGGTCTGGATGTCTATGCTCAGGATGCCAAGGTGGCCAAGCTGGATTTGAACGAGCAACAGAAGAAAGATTTGCTCGCGTTTCTCAAATCGCTGAATGATCTGGCTCCTGCGCCGAAAGCGCCGGAAAGCGTTCCCAGCAGTTTGCCAGTGGGCGGCAAATAACCCTTCGCTGGCGCTGCTCGCTCTGATTTTGTGATGGGCAAATCGCCTGATTTCGTAAACGTCAACCGGGATGCTATGCTAACGGTCGTACGAAGAACCAAATTCATCCACAAAATCCATGAGCGAGTTTGCCAAAGAAAAAGAAATTTTCTTGGAGCATCTGCGTGTCGCAGGCTTCAAGAAAACCGCGCAGCGTGAGTTGATCCTGGAAGTTTTTCTGCGCACTGAAGGTCACCTCAGCGCGGAAGATTTGTACCAATTGGTCAAGGCCGAAGACCCAAGCGTCGGATTTACCACCGTGTATCGTACGCTCAAGTTGTTGGCCGAATGCGGTCTGGCGCGTGAAGAAGGTTTAGGCGACGACCGCATGCGTTATGAACATCTGTATAACCATCAGCATCACGATCATCTGATTTGCACCGCATGTGGCCGCTTGATCGAATTTTACAGCGACGTTATCGAACGCAAGCAAGACGAGATTGCGGCAGAACACAGTTTCAAACCCACTCGCCACAGTTTGCGCATCTGGGGACTTTGTTCCGATTGCCAATAGCAATGCCCGGTTCCAGCCGGGCGGTCAGGTCGGCGTTCGCGCAACGCTGGCGGTTGGCATTAGGTTTGAGTTTTAGCTTGTTGCTGGGAGGATGCGCTGCGCCGCACTCAGAGGTTATTGACGCTCGACCGGAAGCCGTTGCCAGCATTGAAAAATTGATGCCTGCGGGTGCGCGCGTCGCCTTTCGCCGCAGTTGTATTTCCTGTCACGGTCTTGATGGGCGCGGCATCGTCGGCGTTGCGCCAGATTTGACCAAAGCGCGTGCGCGCACGGCAGACGAATGGGAAAAGTATTTGCGTGATCCGCAAAGCGGGCATCCGGGGTCGCAAACGCCCGCCTTGTTTTGGTTGAATGCCGATGAGATCAAAGCGGTGGCTGCCTTTCTCGCACGGCAAAATGATCCTGTCGCCGCCGCTTCTGACGGCGAATCGCCGCGCTAGCCGAAACCGCAAAGCCTGTGCTAGCCTGACGCCGCAATCATATGAAATCCCAAACACACATTTGCACGCACGAGCGCGCGCCACATTCGGCGGAAAATGCCGGGCGCATCGGAGCTGTTCTGCGGCGTGTCTGGTTTATCGTGCGCGCCGTGCTGCGCGGATATTGCGCTGGCCAACCGATTGACGAAGCGCGTCCGCGCAAAGGCTGTTGTTGAGTAAAAGGCGAAAATCGAAATGAACGCAGAGCTGGAAAAACTGGTTGAACAGATCACAGATCAGATCATCGCGCGCTTGCAGCAAGAGCAGGGAAGCGCTGGCAGCGACGAACAGTGCAGCCCGCATCACATCGCTTGCGCGTTGCAAGCGGGCGCTTCGCGCATCGGGCTGGGGTGGGGGCAGGCTGCCGCTGCCAACGCTGAAGTCGCACGATACATTGATCACACCTTGCTCAAACCAGAAGCCACGCGCGCCGAAGTCGAGCTTCTTTGTCAGGAAGCGCGTGCGTTCAGTTTCGCGTCTGTGTGCGTGAATCCCGGTTGGGTCAAAGATTGCGCCGTTTGGTTGCACGGTTCGCCGGTGCGCGTTTGCACGGTAGTCGGGTTTCCGCTCGGCGCGACATTGCCTGACGTCAAAGCCTATGAAACACGCCGGGCGATTTTTGATGGCGCAACTGAAATTGACATGGTTATCAATATCGGCGCACTGAAATCCGGCGACGATGAATGGGTCAAACGTGATGTGCGCGCCGTGGTCGAAGCCGCCCACGAAGCCTGCGCCATTGTCAAAGTCATCATCGAAACCGCCTTGCTGACCGATGAAGAAAAAGTGCGCGCTTGTGTCTTGGCCAAAGAGGCGGGCGCGGATTTCGTCAAAACCTCGACGGGCTTTAGCAAAGGCGGCGCGACTGTTGACGACATCGAATTGATGCGCCGGGCAGTGGGCGCAGACCTGGGGGTGAAAGCCGCAGGTGGCGTGAAAGACCTGGCGTCGGCGCGCGAAATGATTGCCGCAGGCGCAACCCGCATTGGTGCCAGCGCTGGCGTCAAGATTGTGCAGGAAGCGCAAGGAAAACCCATCACGGGAGCGGCTGCGACGGGCAGCTACTAACGCTGCCGATTGCCTGCCGAGACCGCTGGTTGCTGAACCAGTGCTGATGTGTATAATGGCCAAGCTTTCGGGGCGTAGCACAGTCTGGCTAGTGCGCTCGGTTTGGGACCGAGAGGTCGTAGGTTCGAATCCTATCGCCCCGATTTTAGACACAAAGCGAAACGGGCACCGCAAGGTGCCCGTTTCGCTTTGTGTCGTTATTGTTTTACCCGACTGGTGATTGCTTCTTTGAACTGGGTTTCGAAATCGTTGACGGCTTTCATGGTGTTGGCGTCGTCTTTAAATTTTGTTTTCAGCAGCGCAAACGCTTCCTGGCCGCGTGGGTCTGCCAGTTTGTTGATGAGAACGAGGTTGTAAAACGTGCCTTCGAGGTCATTCTCGGCCAAAGAGGTTTTGAAGCGCGTGAAAATCATGGGATAGGCCGTTTCGCTTTTGCCCAAGGCGGCGATGGTGTCTGCCGCAACGACGCGATAATCCCAAACCGGAGGCGTCGGCAGTCGCCAGCGCAATAGTTTGAGGTCGGACAGTGCATTGAAGGCGATGTCAACGACGCGCGCATCACCGAGTTCTTTTAAGCCCAGCAACGCGCTGATCAGGCTTTGGCTTTTCATCGAAGGCTTGTCTTTCAGCTTGGCCAACGCGCCAAACGCTTTGGGGCTGCCGCTTTTTCCCAACGCGATGGCGGCTGCGTTGATGACGCGAAAGCTGGGATCATCCAATGCGTTGAGATACAAATCAGCGAATTTTGCCTCGCGCGTCATGCCTAAAAAGCCGATGGCGCTAGCACGCAGCCAAGCCCCGTCGTTTTTGATCACCGTCAGCAACAGGTTGATGGTCGCTTCATCCAGTGCAAAGGCTTTGGTTTCCCAAAACGGAGCCAGCAAACCTTGAAGTTGCGACAGCGCCGCCAGCCGCAACCGCCAATAAACGTTGCTGGCCACGGTTGCTCGTAATCCCGCCAAAAT
>JAEUQO010000363.1 GCA_016789605.1 Acidobacteriota bacterium | reverse complement strand
CAGGTTGATGGTCGCTTCATCCAGTGCAAAGGCTTTGGTTTCCCAAAACGGAGCCAGCAAACCTTGAAGTTGCGACAGCGCCGCCAGCCGCAACCGCCAATAAACGTTGCTGGCCACGGTTGCTCGTAATCCCGCCAAAATTTTCGCTTTGTCTTCCGCCGAAGTTTTTTCGTTTTTGGCGTGCTTGACGAGTTCGCCCAGTGCCCAATTGCGACCCAGAATGTCTTTGTCGTGCTGGAGCTGATAGAGCAATTCAGCCAGCGACTTTTCAAATTTGAGTTCCTTGATCCAGGTGCTTTCGTAATCAAAGTTGACCAGCTTGGGGTGTTGCGCCGAGGCAAAGGTGAATACATTTTCGGCTTTGGCTTGCAGCCAAACGGTTTCGATTCGCCCATCTATTTCTACCTCGACTTTGCCCTGAAAAAAATCAACTTGAGGATACGCTTCGTTGGGATTGAGTTTTTGCGTTTGCCGAACGTGTAGCGTCAGTTGTTGTTTGGCGGCGTCGTAGTTTTGAGTGATTTCAAACACCGGATGACCGATTTTGTACAGCCATTGGTCAAAGAACCATGCCAGAGATTCACCGGTCGCGTCTTCGATTGCCCGGCGCAAGTCTTCAGTGGTCACCGATTGGTTGGCGTTTGCTTTCAGGTAATGGCGGATGGCGCGCCACCAGTTGTCTTCGCCCAGATGTTTGCGCAGCATCTGCAACACCGACGCGCCGCGAAAATACGGATAGTTGTCGCCCGTAAACGCCAACACATCGTCATAATGTTGGGTGACGATGGGATGCCGATTGCCTGCATTCCAGTCGCCCAGATAGGTGTTGTGATCAAACAGATGTTGGAAGAGCAAAAACTCCGCGCGCCCGTTTTTGTGTTCGCTGTACAGAGCGGAAAAGTAACGCGGGAAAGCTTTGTTCAGCCAGACGTGGCTCCAATCGCGGGCGGTCAGATGGCTGCCGAACCATTGATGCGCGAGCGCTTCGGCTTCGGTCAGGTCCCACAGATAGAAAAAGTCTGCGTGTGTGGGCGCATCATCCACCATGTTTTCGGTGATGGTTGCAGTTGTGCAATTGCCTGCCCAGTTAGGAAGGTCTTGCACGAAAACCTGTGCGTAACTGGCATAGGGATATTTCACGCCGGTTTTTTCCGAAAAGAATCTGACCATGTCGGGCAAGCGTTCGACGCTGGCGGTGATGGCGGCGGTTTCGTTCGGATAGCCGAAATTGTGTAACTCGAGGTCGGCGAAATTTTGTTTCACGTCTACGTATTCACCCACGACAAGCGACGTTAGATGGTTGGCGTAAGGCGTCTCCATGCGCCAATGAAATGTGCGCGTACCATCGGCGTTGGCTTGCGTGGTCGTAAGTTTGCCGTTGGAAATGACGACCAGGTTTTTGTCTACGGTCGCGCGAAGCTCGGTGGTGCGCAAATCGTTGGGCGCATCGTAACCGGGAAACCAAAAGCGATTGGATTCCGGTTCGCCCATTGACCAGATTTCGCGCGGTTTGTTGGGATCGTTTGTGGTCGGGGCAGAGAAGCGCAAGCCTTTTCCCATACTGCCGCCCAGGCTGTTGGGATCAGGCAGGTTTACCCAGTTCGTGTGATAGGCAATTTTCACCGTCAGGTCTTCGCCGGTTTGGTAAAGGCGATCAAGTCTGATCTGCAATCCATCGTTTTTGTCACCGCCGTCATAGGTGAATTCGAGTGGCGTGCCATTGGCCAGCGTGATCGTCTGAATCGTCAGCATTCCCGCATCCAGCGCGATCCGGTCCGTTTTCTGGAAGGGCGAAAGTGTCACCGCAGCCGTGCCGAACGCCTGTTTTTTCTGCCAGTCAAAGCGCAAATCCAGCGCAATGTGTTTGACGTCAATTTTTCGTGAACGGCTCCAGGTTGCAGGCGGCAAGGCTTTTTTCTCAGTTTTTTCCTGCCGCGCGGCAATTGCGGTTTCGGGCCAATTGAGCGCGCTGAGCAACACCAGCAACAACAGCGCTGTCACGGCCAACAAATGACGCAGACCATTTTTCATGACTTCTTCTCCTGCTCGGACGATTGGGTTTTGTCAGCGCTAGCGTGCGACAACGACGGCAGGAAAAATTGAACGGATTTAGCGTGCCCGGGCTTAGCTGGAAATTTTGCGGAAGGTTTTGGGCGTGACGCCGCTGAATTCTTTGAAACAGCGGTTGAAATGGCTTTGGTCGGCAAACCCGCATCGCTGGGCGATGTCAGTCAGACTCAGGCTCTTGTTGCGCAATAAGGCCAACGATTTTTCGAGACGGATTTTTCTGACGTAATCGCCAAAGTTGCAATGAAAGTAACGGGGAAATTCGCGCGAAAGATGTGCCCAGTGCAAATCCAATTCCTGCGCCAGCGCTTGCAGCGAAAGCGGTTGGTCAAACTGGTCGTGTAACAACTCGTCTGCCTTTTTCACCCAGTTGGGACGATTGCCGCGCGTCTTGGTTTCGATGCCGCACATCAGCGAAAACATCTCCAGCACCAAAGCGTCAATCGTCAGGCCAGAGACACCATCAGGTAATTTGGCTTCTTTGTAGATGTTGAAAAACAGCAGCTTAAGGCCAGGATGCGCGAGCTTGGCGCAATTCGGCAACGCGTCCAGTCTGGCTTCAAATGACTGGCTCCATTGCGGGTGAATTTCCATCTGAAAGCCGCGCGTCAGGCCTGCTGGTTTGGCGCTGTAATGTGGTTCTTGCCGGTTATGAAACAGCAGGGTGTTGGCCGAGCATTCATAAGTTTCGCGTCTGGTTCCCTGCAGAACGTTTCCGCGTGTGATCAAAGTGAAGTGCGGATTTTCGTGATAATGCCAATCAACAAACGCCGCCGAATACTCTGTATCCGTTAGCGTCAAACCGTTTATGTGCACGGTCTGATCGTGTCGTTTGAAAAATTGACTGGATGGTCGTTCGCTCACCAGCCTTATCTAGCAAACTTCAGCGCAAATTGCCAAGACAGGTTTCTGCCGCAGCGAGAGGCAAAATGCAGTTTTGCCGTCAAACAGATCATCTTATGATCTTGTCTTCTGTAAAAGTGGTGTGTACAATCCGCGCCGTCCAAAACTCCGATACCTGAGCACTTGGAAAGAAGGATGCGATGAACGAGAAGGCGTTAAGGCTGATTCAGCCAGTCTCCAAACGAGATCAAGTCGTCGCTTCGTTCAAAGAGGCAATTCTGAGCGGGGTGATTCAACCGGGCGAGCCAATCGTCGAGAGCAAAGTGGCACAACAGCTTGGCGCGGGGATTCCGCTGGTGCGTGAAGCACTTATCGAGTTGGAACATCAAGGGTATGTGCGCAAGGTTCCTTACAAGGGAACGACGGTGACCAAGCTGGAGCGGCGTAATGTGGAGCAGATTTTCCGCTTACGCGTCGAGCTGGAAACCCTGGCCATCGAATGGGCCAAAGAGAGTGTGACTGCCGCTGATGTCGCATACTTACGCAGCGTTACCCAAAAGATGAAAGCCGCCGCAGAAGCCCTGGACCTGGATCAGTTTTATGAAAACGACCTGGCCTTTCACCGCAAGCTCTGGGAAATGTCGGGCAATGAATATCTGGCCGAATGTCTGGAGCGCATCGTCGTACCGCTCTTTGCGTTTTTTGTGATGCGCAATCGCCGTGAACGCAAATCGTATCTGGAAAGTGCTGCCAAGCACGAACAGATCGTTGATTCGCTGACGCGGTTGAGCGGGGCGAAATTGCGTGCCCTGATGAAAGACTCATTGGCCGATTGGAAAACAGAGATTTTGGACGAACTGTTACCCAACGAATCTGAATAGCCAAATGCGGCTTGACGAAAGCTTTCTGCTTTGCTGGTAGCCTGACGAAACGACAATTCACGAATGATCGTTTCGCGTTTTGACTTTCCTTTTTCTTTCAAACGTTTTGCCAAATCAATAAGAGAGCGGTCGCAGTGCAGAACCGCCGAATGCTGGGGTGTTTCGACTCTCATCGGACGAAGTTTGCGCGGTACGCTGACCTGTCACACGTCAGCGCTCGCGTTCTGCCCACAATCTATTCAACCAAGGAGAGGTGTATGTTACCCAGTACAAACAACACGATTCGGAATTTGTTGGTGTTGCCGCTCGTGCTGGTTTGTTTGCTTGCCGGAGCTTTGGCGCAAGGTTTGACAGGCCAAATCTCTGGTATTTTGACTGACTCCAATGGCGGGGTTGTGCCGAACGCCAAGGTCGAGGTCACCAGCGAAGAAACTGCACGCACGGTGACAGTCCAGGCTGACAGCGAAGGCAATTTCGTTGTACCGCAACTGCTGCCCGGCACTTATACCGTGGTTGTCATTGCCTCTGGATTCAAGCGGTTTGAGCAAAAAGGCATCGTCGTTACCGCCAATGAACGTGTGGCCATGCGCCGCATCGCGCTGGAAGTCGGTGACGTCAACCAGACAGTCACCGTGACGGCAGAAGCCGCCTTGATTCAGACACAGAGCGCTGAGCGCGCCGGTTTGATTGACGAACAGCAAATTCAAAACATCGCCCTCAAAGGGCGCGATTACATGGGGTTGGTCAAATTGCTGCCGGGTGTCGTTGACACCGCCAACCGTGAAGCCCCCGGCTGGAACAATCTGGTCGGCGTCAGCATCAACGGCAGCCGTCCCGGTACCGTCAATTTGACGCTCGACGGCGTTTCGTCGCTCGATACCGGTTCGCAACTGGGGCCGTATCTTGCGCCTGGTCTTGACGCTATCGGTGAAGTCAAAGTGCTGCAAACCAACTATCAGGCCGAATACGGTCGCAGCAGCGGCGGCACGATCAACGTCGTGATCAAAAACGGCACACGTGATTTTCACGGCGGCGGCTTTTACCTGAAACGGCACGAGCAATTCAACGCCAACGAGTTTTTCAACAACCTGCGCAACCAAGCCAAACCCCGGTATCGGTTCAATTATTGGGGCGGCAACATTGGCGGGCCGGTGATCATTCCGGGCACGGGCTTCAACAAAAACCGCGACAAGCTGTTTTTCTTCTGGTCGCAGGAATATCTGCCCCGTGTGTATCCGACGCGTCAAGGCACCATCACCTATCCGACGGCGCTCGAACGTGCGGGCAACTTCTCGCAAAGTCTCGACACCAACGGACGCCTGATTCCGGTGCGTGACCCGCAGAAGACGGGCGCTTGCACGCTGACCGATACGACAGCTTGCTTCCCCGGCAACATCATTCCGGCCAACCGCATTGACCCGAACGGGCAAAAGCTGCTGAGCATTTTCCCGCTGCCGAATATCAATGCGGCCACGGTGGGATACAACTACAACAACGTTTTCCAAAGCACGGTGGACCAGCCGCGCCGCGAAGAAATCTTGCGCGTTGACTGGAACATCAGCTCGAAGACGACTTTTTACGCGCGCGGCATTCAGAATTACGAAGCCTTCAAAGGCGATTTCAACTTTGTGTTGGCGTCGAATGTCTGGCCGCAATTCCCGATCAAATACCAGATCGAAAGCCGCGGTTTGGTCAGCACGTTGATTCACAGCTTTACGCCGACCTTGACCAACGAATTCACCTTTGGCATCAACCGCGCATTGCAAACGGTCAACCCGCTCAACCAGGAAGGCATTGACCGCAACGACCGCGTCAAACTGGGGCTGACGCTGCCGCAATTTTATCCGGCGGCGAATCCCTTGCGTCTGGTTCCGAATGCGACGTTTGGCGGCATTCCCAACGCGACGCAATTCAACATCGAACAACGCTTTCCGTTCTTCGGCACGAACAACATCTGGAACTATTCGGATAACCTGTCGTGGGTGCGTGGCAATCACAACCTGAAAGCCGGGTTCTATTTTGAATACACGACGCGCAACGCGGCGCGTTCAGCGGCATTCAACGGCACGTTTAATTTCGACCGCAACGTCAACAATCCGCAAGACACCAATCATCCGTTTGCCAATGCACTGATCGGTTCGGTCAACGCCTACACCGAAGCGAACGGCAAATTGAATGGTTATGCGCGGTATCGCAACGTCGAATGGTTTGCGCAAGACAACTGGAAAGTCACGCGCCGTTTCACGTTGGATGGGGGCGTGCGGTTCTATTACATCGAACCGACCTATAGTGAAGACACCAGGCTGGTGTATTTCGACAAGTCGCTCTATGACCCGACGAAACAACCGGCGTTGATGACGCCCTATTGTTTGAATAACGCCAATCCTTGCTCGGGCAGCAATCGCGTGGCGCGTAATCCTGTGACGGGCGCGATTTTGCCTTCGGTCAAAATCGGCACCTTTGCGGATGGCAGCGGCACCGCGTTCCAGGGCATGCGTCAGGTTTCAGAACGGGTGTTTGATACTCCGCCGATTCAGGTCGCTCCGCGCATCGGTTTTGCCTATGACATCTTCGGTGACGGCAAGACCTCACTACGCGGCGGTATCGGCGTGTTTTTCGACCGCTTCAATGACGATCAAGTGTTGCAGCAAGTCGAACAGCCGCCCAATCTGATCACGGCGACGGCGAATTTCACGACGATCAAGGATTTGCTGGCGACGCCCTTGAGCATCAACCCCGCGGGCGTGAATGCCGTTGATCCGAAACTGGACCCGACAGTGGTCTATAACTACAGCGTCGGTGTGCAACGTGATATCGGATTCAACACGGTGCTCGACGTGGCGTATGTCGGTTCGCTGGCGCGTCACCTGTTGCAGCGGTTGAGCCTGAACGCGGTGCCCTATGGCGCACGTTTCCTGCCGTCGAGCATTGACCCGACGGTGGCGGGCGGCACGACGCCATTGCCTGACAACTTCCTGCGCCCGATCAAAGGCTATGCCGATATCCAGTTGATCGAAACCGGCGGCAATTCCAACTACCACGCACTGCAAGTGCAGTTGAATCGTCGTATGTCGAGCAGCCTGTCTTACGGTGTGAGCTATACCTGGTCGAAGGCCATGAGTCTGGTCAACGGCAACAACGACGCCGTCAACCCATTCATTGATCGCCGGGTGCGAAATTACGGGCGTTTCAATTTTGATCGCACGCATAACTTCGTCCTCAATTACGTGTACCGCCTGCCCAGCTTGAGCAAGTACTGGGACAACGCCGTGTCGCGTACGATCTTCGCCGGTTGGGAATTGTCCGGCGTCACGTCATTCATCAGCGGCGCGCCTTCGGGCGTCGGGTATTCGCTGGTTGCCGCGCGTGATTTGGTGGGCGGCGGCGGCGCGGGCGTCGACAGCCGCGTCGTCATGATTGCCAATCCTGTGTTGCCGCGTGGGCAGCGCGATTCGATTTGCAGCCATGCGTTTGCGTCGACCAACACTGCCGCCCAGACGACTGCGGTGGGTGGCTGTCACTTGAACGTGAATGCGTTTTTGCCGCCGACAGCGGCTGGCGATTTCGGCAAAGGCAACGCGCCGAAAGACGTTTTCCGGTTGCCGGGCACGAACAACTGGGACATCTCGTTGTTCAAGAATTTCAACCTGGCGAAGGAAGGCCGCGTGCGGATGCAGTATCGTCTGGAAATGTACAACGCCTTCAATCACACGCAGTTTACCGGCGTGGATACGACCGCGCGCTTTGACGCGAATAACAATCAAGTCAACGCGCTGTTCGGGTCTTACACGTCGGCGGCCAACTCCCGCCGCATCGTGATGGGGTTGAAACTCAACTTCTAGCGTCGCGAGTTGAAACAAACTGCCGAACAGCGATAATGCATGGGCCGCGTACGCGGTTCATGCATTATCTCTTTCCACGTATCTATTGCGACATTCGAAAAAATCTTTAGACCGGCGAAGGCCGTGCGCCTTCGTGAATTTGAAGGGAGTCCTGCATTGCGAAACAGAAAGCTGGGAACAGGATTTTGTTTAGCGTTGCTCTGTTGCCTGTTTGCCTTTAACCCGCGCCCACAGGCGCAAACTGGCAAACTCGCCGATTGGTTGACAGACGGCGGCGACGTTGAGCGCACTGCGTGGCAACGCCACGAAACCATTCTTTCCACAACCAGCGTCAAAAACATGAAGCTGCTTTGGAAAGTCAAACTCGACAACGAACCGCGTCAGATGCACAACCTGTTGCCGGTGCTGATCGCCGGGCGCGTCAAAACCGACAAAGGCCCGAAGCAGATCGTGTTGGTGACTGGGGTTTCTGACAACCTGTATGGGCTGGATGCCGAAACAGGCGAGATTCTCTGGAAACGTCACTTTGAAACCGATTGGGAACCGCCCGTCGGCGGCGGACGCGGCGCTGGGATTTTGTGTCCCGGCGGCATCACCGCGACGCCTGTCATTGGTCCCGGCAAAGCCGAAGGCGAATACATCGTTTATGCGGCTGCCTGGGACGGAACGTTGCGCCGCGTAGATTTGGCCACGGGCAAAGAAATCGCCGCGCCCGCCAAATTCATGCCGCCCAACGGTAAACCTTACGCATTGAACCTTTATAAAAACGTCATCTACGTCCATACGGCGCAAGGCTGCGGCGGCAATCCGAACATGGTTTACATCTACGACCTGGCCACGGACAAAGTCGGTTCATGGGGACCGGCAGGCGGTGGCATGTGGGGACGCACCGGCGGCGCGATTGACAGCAAAGGCGTGATGTATACCGGCACGGGCGATGGTCCCTGGAATCCGGAAAACGGCGTGTACGGCAACGGCATCATCGGTGTGAAACAAGACCCGGTGACCAAAGCCGGTAAGCTGGCGGATTATTACGGTCCGTCAAATGCCGAATGGCTCTGGAAGCGCGACCTGGATATGCAGGTTTCCTGCGCGATTTTCCCTTACAAGGGCAAAGAGCTGATGGTGGACGCAGGTAAGGAATGCGTCGTTTACCTGATGGACACCGACTCCATTGGCGGCGACGATCACCGTACGCCGCTCCATCGCACGCCGCTGATTTGTAACGAAGAGGTGAACTTCGCTTCGGCGGGCATCTGGGGTTCGATGGCGACCTGGGAAGACGCAAAAGGCACGCGTTGGGTGTTGACGCCGTTCTGGGGGCCGAAGCATTCAAAGTGGAACGCTCCGATCGAAAACGGCCCGGTCAAATGGGGCGCGATTGCCGCGTTCAAAGTGATGGATAAAGCCGGCAAATACTGGCTGGAGCCTGCCTGGCTGTCGCGCGACATGAACCGTGCCGAACCGCCCGTGATTGCCAATGGCGTGATTTTCGCTTACGGCAGCGGCGAAGACACCGATCAAGCCGCGTATGACATTGGGCTGGCCTATAACCACGACGCGCGCAACCGCATCAAGAATTCGACCAAGGCTGTGCTGTATGCGCTGGATGCGCAAACCGGCAAGGAATTGTGGAATAGCGGCGACACCATCGCTTCGTGGAGCCACTGGGGAGGATTGTCGGTGGCCAACGGGCGCGTTTACATCAACACCTTCGATGGATACCAGTATTGTTTTGGTATTGCCGGAGGATCGGCTGCGCAATCGGCGGCGAGCGGAAAGGGAGGCAAACGGTGAAAAGAACAGTAGCAGCTTTTCTTGCTTGTCTGGCGCTGACTGTCGTTGTCCGGGCGCAAGGTCGCGATTGGCACACCGACGGTGCTGATGCACAGCGTTCCGCCTGGATTCGCACCGACGCCAAAATCAACAAAGACTCAGTGGCAAAACCCGGCAATTTTCAGTTTCTCTGGAAAATGAAACTGAAAAATCAGCCGAAACAATTGAACAGCCTGCAACCGCCTGCGACGCTGGATCGGTTGATCGGCTATCGCGGGTTTCGCATGCTCGGCTTTGTCGCGGGCAGCGATGACAGCCTGTTCACCATTGATACCGACTTGGGCCGCATGGAGTGGGAAAAGAAATTGAAAGCCGCTCCTGCCAGTCAACCGGGCACGTTGCAATGTCCCGGCGGGGTGACGACCGGGGTTGCCCGTCCGGTGCTGACGACGATTGTGCCCGCGCCAACCGGCGTTTCCGGGCCGGGACGCAACACGCCCGCCAAGAGCGCTGTTGGCGAACCCGGAAAAGGCGCTGTCACGCTGGCGAATGTCAGACCGAATCCGCCGCGTGCGCAACAAGCGCCGCCTGCGGCGAATCCGATGCTGGTGCAACAAGGCCGGGTCAATACTGCCAACCCGCCGGGCGGACAATTGGGCGCCGGGCCGTTTTTGATTTATGCACTGGCCAGCGACGGCATGTTGCATGCGATGCACCTGTCAAACGGCGCGGATTACCGGTCGCCGGTGCGCTTTTTGCCGCCCGGCGCAAACGCCAGCGGATTGATCGTGCTTGATCAAGTGGCTTATGCCGTGACGACCAATGGTTGCGGCGGCGCAGCCAACGGAGTTTGGAAAATTGATTTGACGAGCAACGAAGTCAAAACCTGGAAGGGCAATGTCGCTGGTTCTGCCGGAATGGCATTTGCGGCTGACGGCACGATTTATGTCGCAACAGGCAGCGGTGGTGACAAACCGAATGCGCTGGTGGCGCTCGATCCGATGACGTTGACGGAAAAAGCCGCATTTTCTGCTGCGCAGGAATTCACTTCTTCGCCGGTCGTGTTTTTGCACAAAGGCAAAACGCTGGTTGCCGCCGCCACCAAAGACGGCAGCATTCACGTATTTGACAGCGCAAGTCTGGGCCAGCCGCTGGCGTCTTCAGCGGCTGGCAACAAAGATTTTGCGCCGGGCTCGCTGGCAAGCTGGCAAGACCTGAGCGGTACGCGCTGGATTCTGGCGGCGCACAATGGCGCGTTGCCAGCAGGCTTCACGGCTGCGGGCGGCGCGGTGAGCAAAGGCGCGGTGCTAACCTGGAAGCTGAGCGACGATAGCAGCAAGCTCACGCCGGGTTGGGCGTCGCGCGATCTGGTTTCGCCGCTTACGCCGACGATCATCAACGGTGTGGTGTTTGTCACCTCTACCGGCGCATTTCGCCCGGCGGCTGCCAGCAAGATGACGGCGGCCTTGCGCGCGGCGCGTTCGGGCAAAGCGGTGATTTACGCGCTCGACGGCACGACCGGCAAAGAGTTGTGGACCAGCGGTACGACGATCACGTCTTTTGCCACGGGCGGCCCCTTGTCCGGCGGGATGAGCCAGATTTATCTGACCACCTATGATGGGACGATTTACGCGTTCGGCTTCCCGATGGAGCATTGAGCCTGGGGAAAAAGCCAGTGACTTACACTCACTGGCTTTCGTCTTTAGAGCGTTCGTGCGGTTCTCGCGCGAGGCGATCAATCCTTTCTTAACACAATAGCAATGATGGCCTGGCGCAACCTGCAACAGGTTGCGCCGCGTCACACGCCAGAGGCCGAGATCAGCACAATCTTGTCAGCACGATCTTGCCGGATTGTGTAATCTTCTTTCAGGGAGTTGGGCAATGAAACTGCGGTTACGACTGCTGTTGTTCATCTGGCTTTGCCTGTTGCTTACGCAGAGTTTGTTTGGGCAAGCCGCACCTGCTCTCCAGAAACCACCCGAATTCCTATCAGCGGTAGAATTTAGCCAGCTCAGCCGCGAGCTGTCAGAAGACGGCGGTTTTTTCCCTTCGGACAATTTCACTTCAAACGAAACTTCGTATCTGACGATTGTTGATAAATTGCGTCAGTTACAAGCTGCCGGTGGCGCGTATATCGGCGTTGGCCCCGAACAGAACTTCACCTATGTCGCCAAAATTCGTCCACAGATCGCCTTTATCGTAGACATCCGTCGGCAAGCCATCATTCAGCATTTGCTGTACAAGGCGATTTTTCAACTCGCGCCAACGCGCGGACAATTTCTCTCGCTGTTGCTGAGCCGGCCTTTTCCAAAAGACAAAACACCCAAAGCCGATGCGCCGCTGAATGAGTTGTTGGCGGCCTTGAGCGCGCTTACCGCCGATGACAAGTTCTATGCGGAAAATCTGGCCGCAATCAAAAAAGCCATTACGCAGGACTTTGAATTTCCGCTGAACGACGCCGATACCAAAAGCCTGGAATATGTCTATCAAAGCTTTCGCAATGATGGCTTTGACATCGGCTTTCGGCTGAATCGGCGTGGTAATGGCAGTGCGGGCGGCCCTCCGCCTGGCGGCTTTCGTGGTGGTGGCGGCGGCTTTGGTTTTGGACGCTTTCCCACCTTTAAGGAATTGCTGGCGCAAACAGATTTGAACGGCAAACAGGGAAACTTTCTGGCCAGCACTGATGATTACGACTTTGTGCGCGGGATGCAGCGCAAAAATCTGATCATTCCTGTTGTCGGAGATTTCGCGGGCAAAAAAGCCTTGGCAGGTGTGGGCGATTATCTGCGCAAACGCGGCCTGACCGTCACGGCGTTTTACACCTCAAATGTCGAGATGGTGCTGTTCCAAAACGGCATTTACGACGCCTATGCTGCGAATGTCAAAACGCTGCTGCCTGTCAATGACCGCAGTCTGATCATTCGCGCAGCCTTTGCCCGGTATTCACATCCGGCCCGACTTGATGGCCATACGACGTTCACGATGCTGCAACTGATCCCGGTATTTGTGAAAGATTACGAAGCAGGGAAGCACGGCAATTACGAAGAATTGATTTCAACGAGTTACATCGCGGCGGACAAACCGCCCGCGCGCTAGAAGAGGTTCAATCATTGTCTTTTTTGATGGGGCGAAACGGTATGTGGAGCAGTTTCGTCCATTTGCTGTGTCGTCTGACTGATTCAGGAGAGTCCTATGCACCAATACAAACGTTTTCTGGGGTTGGCGATCTGCCTGTCGTCCCTCATTTTCTGGACGCCTGCGAGCAGCGGCAAAGTCGTCGGCAAAAAAGGCGAATGGCGTTCCTATGGCGGCGATTCGGGAGCCAGCAAGTATTCGTCGCTGGATCAGATCAACCGTGACAACGTGCAAAAACTCAAAATTGTGTGGAAGTGGGATTCGCCGGATCAGAAAATCCTCGAAGCCAATTCCAAGCTTTACACGCTGGGATATGAAGCAACGCCGCTGATGGTCAACGGCGTGCTGTATATCAGCACTTCGCTCAGTCAGGTGGCCGCCATCAATGCCGTAACAGGCCAAACAATTTGGGTGCACGATCCCAAAAGCTATCAAACCGGCCAGCCCACCAATTTGGGCTTCTTGCATCGTGGCGTCGCATATTGGACAGACGGCAAGCAGGAACGCATTTTTATCGGTACCAGCGACGCGTATTTGATCGCGCTGGATGCCAGGACGGGCCAGCCGGTCGAAAGCTTTGGCGAAAAGGGGCGGGTGAATTTGACCAAAGCGATTCCACTTGCGGTCAATGCGCGCAATTACGCGGTGACCTCGCCGCCAACCGTGTGCCGCGATGTGGTTATGGTGGGGGCTTCGATCAACGATGGCCCGACCAACAAAGAAATGCCGCGCGGTGATATTCAAGGCTTTGATGTACGCACCGGCAAACCGCTCTGGGTCTTTCACACCGTGCCGCAAGCCGGCGAATTCGGTAACGAAACCTGGGAAAACGAATCGTGGAAATACACCGGCAACACAAACAACTGGACGCTGGCGAGCGCCGATGAAGAGCTCGGTTACTTTTACATTCCGCTGGGCACGCCAACCAACGATTGGTATGGCGGGCATCGGCCAGGCAATAACTTGTTCGCTGAAAGCCTGGTATGTCTGGACGCCAAAACCGGCAAGCGCGTCTGGCACTATCAAACGGTGCATCACGGCGTTTGGGATTACGACCTGCCTGCCGCGCCCGTGTTGTGCAACCTCAAGGTCAATGGCAAAACGGTCAAGGCCGTGGCTCAAATCACCAAATCCGGCTTCTGTTTTGTTTTTGACCGTGTGACTGGCAAGCCCGTCTGGCCCATCGAAGAGCGTCCAGTGCCAGCTTCGATCGTGTCTGGCGAAAAGCTTTCGCCGACGCAACCGGCGCCGACCAAGATCAAGCCGTTTGAACTGCAAGGCGCAACAGAAGAAAACCTGATTGATTTCACGCCCGAATTGCGCGCCGAAGCGCGCAAGATTTTGCAGAAGTATGATCACGGGCCGCTGTTCACGCCGCCCACCGAAAAAGGCACGATCAACCTGCCCGGTTGGGGCGGCGGCGCAAACTGGTGGGGCGCGGCCTTCGATCCTGAAACGGGCATCTTCTACATTCCTTCGGTTAGCAACCCGATCACCGTGACGTTGCGCAAGCCCGACCCGGCGTACTCGAATTTCAATTACCGCGCCTTGATCGGTAGCGTTCGTGGGCCACAAGGATTGCCGCTGTTCAAGCCGCCGTACGGACGCATCACCGCAATTGACCTGAACAAAGGCGAACACGTCTGGCAAGTTCCGCACGGCGACGGACCGCGCGCCAAAGTGAATGAATTGATCGGCAAGGGCAAAGATGTTGGGCCATTGGGAGCCGGCGGCGGCGGGCCGCTGCTGACCAAAACGCTGTTGTTCGTTGGGCAAGGTTCTGGCGGACGCGGCGGTGGTAGTGGCGGCGGAACGAATGTCTTGCGCGCGTTCGACAAGGCTACAGGCAAGGTGCTGGCGACGCTTGACCTGCCGGGCAGTCCGCACGGCACGCCGATGACGTATTGGGCGAACGGCAAACAGTATGTCGTGGTGGCGACATTTGATGCGCAGTTGGTGGCGTTGGCGCTGCCATAAGCACGTGACTCGGTATGAGAAGGTCGTTAGATGTCATCAGGATCGTCATCAGCTTTTAGATCGTTTTTCAATTCGCGTTACGGATTGGCCACCGAGCCGCGAAGGCTCAGAGAAATACTTAGAAACCTCTGCGGCTCTGTGCCTCTGTGGCAAAACCCGTACGCCAAAATGAAATCTGATCTAGTTCACAAAAGAGAGGAACCCAAATGTTTTTCACGCGACGACAATTCAACAAACTTGCGCTGACCGCGTTACCGGCCAGCGGTTTGGTTTCGTTGTCCCAGGCGAAGCCCAACTCAAAGTTCGGCGGCGTGCAAATCGGCATCATCGCGCCGTATAGCTTTCGCGGAATGCCTGCGACGGCAGATGACTTGCTGAAATACCTGGTGCAACTCGGTATCAATGTCGTCGAAATGCAGTCAGAGCCGGTTGAAGCCTATGCCGGAGCGCCGCTGCAACAGGGACGCGGCCCAATGGGACCACCGCCCGGTGGACAAGGGCGTGCTCCTGGCGCAGGTGGTCCTCCGCAGGGGGGCGGCGCGCCTACGGGAGGAGGCAGACCGCAAATGACGCCGGAACAGCAGGCCGCGATGCAAGCCGCACAACGCGCCCGCGCCGAAGAACTGCGCAAGTGGCGTCTGTCGGCTCCGATGGAGAAATACAAGGCGTTGGCGAAACAATACAAAGAGGCGGGCGTTACGATTCATATCGTCAAGTTCGGCCTCAACGCCAGCATGCCCGACGAAGAAATTGATTACTGCTTCAACGTGGCCAAGGCGATGGGGTGCCAAGCGATCACCTGCGAACCGCCGCTGAGCCAGACGAAAAAGCTCGGCGAATTTGCCGCCAAGCACAAAATCATGCTCGGTTATCACGGTCATTCGAACATGACCAGCGACGAGGCATTTGCCAAACCGTCAAGCTGGGAAACCGCGATGTCTCACTCGGCATTCAATGGTTGCAACATTGACGTTGGGCATTTCACCGCAGGCAATGGCTTTTCTCCGGCAGAGTTCATCAAGAAATATCACCAGCGCATCACCAACCTGCACCTCAAAGATCGCAAGATCAACCAGGGGCCCAACATGCCCTGGGGGCAGGGCGACACACAGATCAAAGAGATTCTGCAATTGATGAAGAAAGAGAAGTACACCTTCCCGGCCTGCATCGAACTGGAATACCCCGTGCCGGAAGGTTCGGATGTGATGAAAGAGCTGGCGAAGTGTGTGCAATATTGCAAAGAGGCATTGGCATAAGTGCCGCGCACTTATCGGGGAAGTCACGGAGCGCCTTGCTCCGTTGAGGCTGTATCGCAGGCGCTTCTCGAACATTCTGAGAGCAAAATGGCGGTACGTTGCAACAGCCACGGCTGGCGTTTTGTGTCGTCACGGAACGCAACTCAACGATCAGCGCAACGTTCAATTGGTGGTGCGGCTGATCTGATACGCTAATTCGCATGGAAGGCGGGCTTGCTTGACGCTCGGAACGGTTCACGCTAAAAGCCTGCTCTGCAATCTGCGGCTCGCAAGCCCGAACTCCATGTTTAACTCTGGTTTACCAATGAATTATTCAGTCTCTATGAAACGCAATCGTCTCGCGCACGGCGCCTTGATGGCGTTGGCCAGCGCGCTGTTTGTCATCAATTACGGAATGTCTTTGTCCAACGGGCAAACTCGCCCGATGCCTGACGGACCTGGCAAAGCCGAAACGGTGAAGATGTGTTCGACCTGCCACGATCTGGACAAATCGCTTTCGCTCAAACAAGACCGCGCGGGCTGGCAACGCACGGTGGAAAAGATGGTCGCTTTTGGCCTGAAAACCAGCGAGGCCGAAATCAACACGGTGGTGGATTACCTGACGCGCAGCTATCCGGCTGACGACGTGCCGCGCCTGAAAGTCAACGAAGCCGACGCGATTGAGTTTGAAAGCATCCTCTCGCTCAAACGGTCACAAGCGCTGGCCGTCATCAAATACCGCGAGAAAAACGGCAAGTTCAAATCCATCGAAGACTTGAAAAAAGTGCCCGGACTGGACGCCGCCAAGCTCGACGAGAAAAAAGACCGGTTGATTTTCTAACCAGATGAACTCACGACTTCTCAAATTTATTCTGGGCGGGGTCGCCGTCGTGTCGCTGACGGCAGCGGCGCAAAAAGCGCCGAGTTGCGCGGAATCGCTGGCGGCGCTCGAACAACGCGTCGAACTGCAGCGCCAATTGCTTTGGGATTGGGCCGGGCTGATTCACTATGGCAGCGCCAACACCGAATTGCCCAAACCCAAACCCGAAGAAACCCGCGTGATCTTTCTCGGCGACGAAATTACCGAGAATTGGCCCGCCGAAAAATTCTTTCCCGGCAAACCGTATTTCAATCGTGGCATCGCCGGACAAACTTCGGCGCAAATGCTGGTGCGCTTTCGCCAGGACGTCATCAAGTTAAAACCCGCCGTGGTCGTCATTGCCGCTGGCACCAACGACATCGCCAGCGTGCACGGCCCGATTACGCAACAGATGAGCGCCGAAAACATCACGTCAATGGTGGAGCTGGCCAAAGCCAACAACATCAAAGTCGTGCTGGCTTCGGTGACGCCGATTTGCGACTGTTACACCAAACGCTCGTTGTTGCGTCCGTTCGGCAAAATCATCGGGGTGAACAACTGGCTGGAAGAATACGCGGCGGCGAGCGGTTCGGTGTATCTGAACTATTACGCCGCACTGGGGCAGGGCCGGAATCTGAAAAAAGAATTTACTACCGACGGCGTGCTGCTCAATGACGCAGCATACGCGGTGATGGCTCCGCTGGCTGAAACCGCAATCAACCAGGCGCTGGGCAAAAAGTAAATCAAAGAAAAATCCTATCCGCGAAGTACACGAAGAAGCACAAAGAATCTGCTTTCTTTCGTGCCTCTTCGTGAGCTTCGTGGATACATTTCCGAGGAGCAAACCAATGAGCAATCAATTTCCTAAACTGCACAACGCCACTTGGCCCGGACTTGTCGGTAAAGGCGGCCCGGATGCCGAACCGATTATCGAATTTGAAAAGATGTTGGATATGACCGCTGCGGCTGAAGTCGACGGCCAAAAGTTCGACGGCGTGGACATCTTTCTTTCCTTGCCGCACACCGACATTGATTCGACCGATGATCAGTTAAAAGAACTGGCCGATCAGGTTGCTGCGCGCGGATTGGTCATTGGTTCGCTCGTCGCGCCCGTTTGGGGGCCGACCGGCGGCGGTTCCGCCATGGGCTCTGACGAAGAGCGCGCCGCCTTTTTGACGCAAATTCGCAAGTCCTGCGAAATCGCGCAAAAGCTGAACAAGCTGGGCATTCGCAAATACGGAGTCGTTCGGGTGGATTCATCCTGTTCCCCCGGAGATTGGGCCGCCGACCCGGTGGGCAACACCAAAAAGATTGCTGACACCTTCCGCGAAGCCTGCAACATCGCCGAAGGCTATGGCGAAAAGCTCGCCGCAGAAGGCGAAATTTGCTGGGGCGGCATGCATAGCTGGAAAGACCTCAACGATTTGCTCGAACAGGTCGGACGCCCCGAAACGCTCGGCATTCAGGCGGACATGGCGCACACGATGCTTTTCACGATGGGGTACAACGCGCCGCAGTATTCTTTATTGCCGGAAGGGTACGACTGGCAGGACAAAGAAGTGCTTTACGAAGCGCTCGCCAAGATGACCAGCGTATTGCGTCCCTGGGTGAAAGATTTTCACGTCGCGCAAAACGACGGCACCGTGAAAGGTTCCGGCACACACGACAAAACCGGACGCCACTGCCTGCCCAACGATCCGAACGGCAAAATGGACATCACCCGCGCCGCCGGACTCTGGCTGCGCGATGCCGATGGCAATCTCACCAAGAGCACGCAACACATCAACTGGGACGGTTGCATGTTCTCCAACGAGACGATGACCAATCCGCAAACCTGGAATGACATTCTGGCGGCGATGATTGCTGTGCGCGATGCGCACGGGTGGAATTGAGCACGATGAGCGACAAAGTTGCGGTCGTTACCGGCGCAGCGCGCGGCATTGGCCTGGCCATTGCCGAACGTTTTCTCGCCGATGGCTATTGTGTCGCCTTGTTGGATATTGATGCCCAGACGTTGCAGCAAACCGCCGCTCGTCTGGGCACACGCCCGGATGTTTTGGCCGTCGAATGCGATGTCGCCGATCCACCGCGTGTGGCAAACGCTGTGGACGCCGTGGTCGCACGCTTTGGTCGCATAGATGCGCTTGTGAACAACGCGGGCATTGCCATCTTCAAACCGATTTTGGACACTAGTTTTGACGAATGGTCGCAGGTGTTGTCGGTGAATTTATGCGGGCCGTTTCTGTGCACGCAAGCCTGCGCACCGGTGATGTTGAAAACCGGTGGCGGCAGCATCGTCAACATCGCTTCGATTTCAGGGTTGCGGGCGAGCACTTTGCGCGTGGCGTATGGCACCAGCAAAGCGGCATTGATTCACCTGACCAAACAGCAAGCGGTGGAGTTAGGCAATGTCGGCATCCGCGTCAATTGTGTCGCGCCCGGTCCGGTCGACACCGCCATGGCTGCGCAAGTGCATTCCGCCGACATCCGCACCAGTTATCACGACGCCATCCCGCTCAATCGTTACGGCACAACCCAGGAAATCGCCGACGCCGTGGCATTTTTATGCAGCGAGCGCGCCCGCTTTATCAACGGGCAAACGCTTGCGGTTGACGGCGGATTTGATGCTGCTGGCGTTGGTTTGCCGAGTTTGCGCAGCGCCCAAGACATTTGATGTTGCTGTTGTGTGAGGCGCGCGCCACAAAATAACGTCAGCGTTTTGTGACAGCAGTAACCGGCTAACGCAACTGGCCAAAAACGCTGCCAGCAAATTGATCCACATAACCGGAGCGGCACAGGCGATGAAGTCCTTTCGCAAGCGGCCCTCTGAAAATCCCCACAGTCTCGAAATCACAATTCATCGTTAATGCAGCTCGCGAAAAAAAACGCCAGGCATTTCAATACGCTAAATCACGAAGGCAAGCTTCTCATTGTCGCCACAATCGTGGAACTGGGTGTCGCCAAACTGTTTTACACCATCAAGCAGGATGGTTTTGAAGACAGTGCGTTGAACCAATCTCAGAACACCGGTTGGGAAGATTTCAAAGAGGTTGTTTTTCCGAATGAGGTTGGTGGTGATGAGTCGGTTGCCGCTTATGAGCAGGAGCAGATGACCGACGCGACAGGCAAATATCTGTTGCGTTCGTTGTACCAAAGCGCCGCGATGACAGCCGACGCGCCGGTGCAACTGGTTTCTCACGAAGGGCATGTATACCTCTTTCGCCAATCTCTCACTGGTACATTACTGGTTGATCGCTTCGTGCTTGATGGCATCACCAACAGCCTGGTACCCAAATACGAAGTGCGTTTCCGGCGCAGCCGTCAGCGTTACAAACCACTCAAAGAAGGAAAGTTGAATGCGGGAGGGCGAATGGAATCGGTTGATTCGCTTGGCTTCCGCGATATGCGCGACCAGTTCTTTTTTGAACCGACAACCGAGGTTTGCCCGGGAATCTTGAATCAAATGACAAACGGCTGGTTTGCCGTGGTCGCGACTCCGACCAATGAACCAGACCAATATCGCTGGCATATCTTTGCGTATAACGGCGCAACGAAAAAAGTAGACCTGGTGACGCTGCGAGCCAACAGCGAGCGCCTTTTTGAGGTCAGGGATTATGGCTTTCGCACGGTAGACGAAACGGAAGATGTGAATTATGCCGCTGTCCCCGGAATTATCTATCGCACGCTGGCGTTTGAAAACGAGGGGGATCCGCTGACGATCACCAATGGGTTGGCCGCCACCCGGTACGACATACAGCGCACACAAGAAGTCGAAGACGGCGATACGCAACTGATGCGTGATGATACGAAACTGTTGCTGGCCGTCCCCACCGATCAAGGCATTGCCACCGTTAGCTTTGGCATCGCTGCTGATGGCACTCTGGCGCAATTTGGCGAAGCGGGCCAGCAAACCCTGCGCAGCCAGGACCGCGAAGTGTTTTTGCCACATTCCACACTCGACAACATTCGCGCTTTGGCCGCCAAAACATCTGCCACCGAGGGGGCCATTGCCGGGCTGTCGCTTGCCACCGGCGATGAAAACGTAACCAATCGAGTGCACGTTACCACAGGGAGTGCCGACGGGGCGAAATCGCTGAGCTATGGCGATCTGGTTGAACTTACTGAGAGCACAAGCCTGGATGGCCTTTATCAGGTTGAGTCCCCGACGCCGGAAGGCTTCAAAATTACCCCAACCAGCAAAAGCCTGGGCAGTTGGACAAAGGTGGAGACCGAAGAACCCGAGTTGATCTTTGATGGCTTGATCACCGGTTACGAACTGAAAGATGGCAAGTTGCAGGTGAACGCGGTGAATCACGGGCTGACGGAAAAGGATTTGGTGCAACTGGTCGGCACACGCGATTACAACGGCCAGTATCCTGTGCTCAAGGCAGACCAGAACAGTTTCACCATCGAGCGCCTGTGGGTGAACGGCGAAGTTCTCAACGTCAAAATCAATTCGGCCAAACGCCGTGGATTGGTCTTTGACGGCAAGGACGATTACATCGAGATTCCGCTCAACGACGGCCTCAAAGCGCATAAACGCTTTACCCTTGAAGCGTGGGTCAAAGTCCCTTCGGGTGAGCGCCAGATTCTGTTCGATACGGGACAGGCAGCGCTGGAAGTCAGCCGCGGAAAATTTGCTGTGCGCTTACGCCAGACCAGCGGTGATTCCATCCCTCTGTCCGCCGATAACAAGGTGGTGACTGATCAGTGGGTGCATATTGCAGGGGTCTTTGATGGCGCCGAACTGACGCTCTATGAAAATGGCGAACTGCAGGGCAGCGCGAAAAAAGTCTCTGGCTCGCCCCGATTTAGTTATGCCCCGGCGTTTATGTTGGGGCGTCATCACGAAAAAACGGCCAACTTTCTGGACGGAGAATTGGCGGAAGTTCGTTTGTGGAATACCTCCCGCAGCCCCAAACAAATCAAAGACAGCATGAACTTGAACCTGACCGGGCGCGAAACCGGTTTGGTCGGGTATTGGCGCTTGGGCGGATTGGCCATTGAAGACGACGGCAGCCAACGCGTCTTTGATTTTTCAGTCAACGCCAATCACGGTCTTGCGCACGGGGCTCCCTATGCCAGCGGGGTGACCTTAAAGCGGAAGCTCAAAGATGGAACCACGGACGCAAGCAAGTTTAGTAACAGCGATCTGGTGGCGGTGGTCGAAGGAGAAACCTACGAAGAGAGTTTTGAATTCCAGGTGGACAGCGATGCCATCACTTTTAAGCCTTCGTATTGGGGCCGCGTCGGTGAAGCCGCGGAAGGAAAGATCAAAATCGCGCCGCTCGAAAATTATCAGGATTTCAAACTGGAAAAGCTCAATGGAAACTGGCAGCGCGCCACCTGTCGTTTCGTCGTGCCGCCGGGCGTGCGTGTCGTGCGCTGTTTTGAGCTTGATCAAGTGACGGGCAAATGGACAACCCTGTCGCTGCGCCGCCATCGGCTGCATCTGATTTCCGACCGCGTGACATTGGCCACGGCCAGCAGTTCGGTGAAGTTGAACAACATCTTGCCAAAGAAAGAATGGCTGACGCTACATACACTCACTGGACACACAAGCGGGCTTTTCAGCGCGGAATATAGCCCTGATGGTCAACATATCTTGACCGCAAGTTGGGAGGGAACGGCAGGCATTTGGAATGCCAACACCGGAATGCGGATCGCCACACTGAGCCATAAGAGCGAAGTCAAATCCGCTAAATATAGCCCGGACGGAAAATTTATCGTCACTGCAAGTTGGGATAAGACGGCAGCCATTTGGGATGCCAAGACGGGGCAACAGGTACATGTCTTAAGCGGTCACAAAGCAGAGGTCAATAGGGCAAGTTATAGCCCGGATGGAAAGTTCATTGCGACTGAAAGCACAGATGGAACCGCGATGATCTGGGACGCAAATACTGGTGGCCATCTGCGCACCCTCGATGTGGCGAAAGACACGACGATAATGTCGCTGAGGTACAGTCCGGATGGGCAGTACATTGCTATGGCAAAACGCGACGGAACAGCAGACATCTGGAATACAACCACGGGGAAACGAGAGAATGTGCTTCGCGCGCACACTGGCTGGGTGAACGCGGCAGAGTACAGCCCAGACGGCAAACATCTCGTCACCATAGGTCAGGACGACGCCACCCCCATCCTTTGGAATGCGTTTGTAGGAACTCAGGAGCATCATCTAAATGGCCATCGTGGGGGCATCACCGCAGTGTCGTATAGCCCGGATGGTCGGCGTATTGTCACTGCAAGCTCTGATGAAACTGCGATCATTTGGGACGTCGACACGGGACAACTGTTATATCGCTTGGTCGGCCATAGCGACAGTCTCCAGGCAGTGACTTATAGTCCGGATGGCCAGCGTATTGTTACGGCAAGCTCTGATAATACCGCTATCATTTGGAACGCCAGCACGGGACAGCAGAAACACCTGCTGACTGGTCACCAAAAAGACGTTCACTCTGCAAAGTTCAGCCCAGACGGCCAGCGCATTGTTACGACAAGTGGCGATGCCACCGCCAAAATCTGGGAGCCGTTTTACAAGCTTGATGTCGGAGACGTCGCGGAAGAGGAATCCACCTTCTACCATCTAGTGGCAATGGATGGGCAAACCCTCGAAATATACACGAATCAGGTTGGGACTGGTGATCACTGGTATGACCTGGACTCCAATTCTTTTCACCAGGACTGGAAAATCCAAGAGTTTTCTCCAGGAAGCGGAACCTACACACTGACAAATCGGGAAACGAATACGAAGCTGGGCGTCAAAACAGGCGCTCCGTCAACAATTTCCCACGGAACCGGGCTGAACGAGTACGAATGGAAATTTGAAAAGAATGACCAGGGGGAATACGCGATTACGAGTAAGAACGGCGTGGGGCTGGTGATTGGTGACCATAAGCTCTGGCGATTAGCGCCGGTTTTCCTGCGACAAGACCTTGACGATCTCTTGAATCAGCTAACCTTGTCAGGAGCGGACAACGATGAGCGCAATTCGTTTATGCTGGGTCTGGAAGAGGGAGGCGCTAATCCTAAAATCATGACCAATCTGCCTGATCAGACAGACCCTCGCGGCTTGATGGTCAGAGGAGCGCTGTTAGATTTCGCCCAGTCCGCCACCCGGTTGCAGTCGCTGGAAAGCAGCGAAGGATGTGTGATCCTGAGCTATCAGGATCACGATGGCAATCTGCGCCAAACTCGCTACAACACGACCGATGCCGATGGCACAACGCCCGAAGCCTGGCTGAACGACCGGTATCGCACTTGCCTCACATTTGACGGAACAAACAGGCTGCTTATCCCCTCAGGTGTTTTCAAAGATGCAGGCGAGCGATTGACGATAGAGTTTTGGGCCAAAGGCGGTCCGGCATTTCCCACTGGCTCGCTGTTGCTGGAGGCGCAGAATGAGGCAGGGAAGCTCATCTCGCGCATCGCCATGCCTGATACCAGTAATAAAGTGGTGTGGGATATCGGTCCCGCCAACCCTGACGCGACAACCCTGGATCGCTTGACGGCGGACGTTGCAGCATATCGCGAAAGATGGACACACTGGGCTTTCGTGCTGGATCGCGAGAACAATGTTGATCCCAAAATATACGCGAATGGCCAGCCACTAAGCGTCAGCAAAAGCTCGCTTGCCAACCAGGCAAACCACATCGTTCCACTAGCCTGGCAGGGGCAACTGGCCGAGTTGCGGATTTGGAACGAAGCGTTGAGTGCCTCTGAAATTGAAGCTAATAGTAAGATGTCCCTTTCTGGCAATGAACCAGGTCTGTTGGCGTATTACCCTCTGACCGACACCAAAGGAACCACGGCGCGCAATCTGGCCGCTCCTGCCTTGCCACTCACGGTCAACAATACGCAGTGGAGTCCTTTCACCGGATCGCTCAGCCCTGTGCCTTTACCGATTATGCATTTCGACGGTAGGAGCTTTGCTCAGACACGGAAGTGGCAGGCTGATTTTAGCCAGGGCCTCACCATCGAAGCGCGAGTCCGTTTTGACAGTCTGCAGGCCTGGACGCCCGTAATTGATTTTGGCGAAGCGGAGGTCGATAGCGGTCTGCGCCTTTATACCACGGATAAAAACGGCCAATTAATGGTCTACCTGTTTGAAAGCGATTTCAAATTCGACAATGTCATTGAGCAAGGGAAGTGGTTGCATCTGGCGGTGACGGCTGATGGAAAAGAGGTTTGTCTGTATGTGAACGGAGTAAAAAAGAAAGCCGAGAAACAACCCGCATCGCTTGGAAAGTACTCGTACTCCAGTAACTACATCGGCAAGAGCAATTTTTCTTTGCGTAAAGTTTTGTTTGAAGGAGAGGTTGCAGAGGTACGGTTGTGGAATTGCGCTCGGACGGAGGAGCAAATCAGAACCCACAGCGATCACCCGCTGACCGAGTACGAGGCGAATTTAGTGCGGCGTTGGCCGCTGGATGGTTTTCTCGAAGATCGCGCGCCAGGCGATCGCTCACCCTTGTATTTGCTCAACCAGAAAAAGACCTTCGATGGTAAGACGCACTTTGTGATGTTGCCTTCGATCAATGCAGACTGTCACAACGGGCTCACTATCGAAACGCGACTGCAGTTTGAGCAACTGACTGACGAAATGCACGTCATTGATCTGGGGAATGGCAAGGAGCAGGACAACATCCTGTTGGGGACCAAAGGCAAACGCTTGTACCTGCAGGTCTGCAACGATGCCGCGAAGACCTCAAGCATTGAATGTCCCATTGATTTGTCAGTGAAAACACCGATTCATCTTGCCGTCACCATTCAGAATGATCCGATCCCGATGACGATTAAAGACGTGATGGTTGCGGCAGGATGGTCTGCAGACACCGCAGAAGATCACCTGACGGACTCAGAGCAGCGAAACCATCTCATCTGGCAACTGGTCCACAACTCCAAATGGGCTAAGGATGAGAGTTCCACAACTGCTTACTTTCAGGGGTTTGCCAATGACGTTCTCATTGGAAAGGCCGCGATTTATGCATTCCTGCTCAAAGCCAAAATTAAGACGGCGGCCGAACTCAAAGGCATGACCGACGAGGATTGGCGAAAATGCCTGATGCAGGAAAATCAAACGCATGGCGTCTCAGCCACTGGCAGCGATCGGGAATTGATCGAGGCCGGGTTAGGTTGGGGGAAAGTGCCGCCAGTTTATCGCGGACGGATTTACATCAATGGCGAAGAAAAAATCTGTCGCCCTGTCTCGCTGCCGACGCCCACGGTGCGCAGCAGCAACTATATTGGCAAAAGCAATTGGTCAGAAACAACGGCATTTTTTCAGGGTGAAATCGAGTATCTGCGCCTGTGGAAAGAAGCCCTGGATGCAGAAGAGATCAAGGCGATTACGGAAGGCGCGCTTCCTGGTGTACCTGTTGTCGCCAGCGGCGGAGCCAGAGCGGTCGAATACAGCCGGGTAGAGGTGGACGCCGAACAACGCCGACGCGTGATGCTCAAACGCTGTTTGGCAATGCCGGGTGAAGACAGCATTCAATTGCTGGACGAAAAGCGGATTGAAGAGTTGGATTTGAAATGGGTGGGCAACGCACAGATCAAACCGACGCTGGTGGGGTACATCGAAGGGCCGCCGCCTGTGCCGAGCGAAAATCTGACGGAAGAAGACGATTATAACGGCGCTGCTGCGGTGGAGCTGATTCAGGCGAGCGACGTCGAATACAGTTGGACGCGCGAACAGGATGTCAGCACCGGAGCGGAGATCGAGCTTTTCCTGGGCATTCGTTCAAGCACGAGTGCGGGAGTGGGCGTGCAAACATCCATCGAAGAAGTGGATTCCGGCATGAAATCCGCCGCGGATTTTGCCTATCACTGGCAAAACGCCAGCACTGTGGCGGCCAGCCATAGTTTGATGACCAGCGAAAAACTTGAATTGCGCGGCAGCCGCGAGGTGACTCCTAAATTTGCTCACTTGGGGCAACGCTTCGTGCCCAAAAATGTCGGCTATGCGCTGGTGACCAGCGGATTGGCAGATGTCTTTGTCAGTCGGCTCAAACGCAGCGGCCGTATGTTGGGATATCAGGTTCTGCCGGTGGAAGGTCTGCCATTAGACGTCAATACCATCACCTTCATGATCAATCCGACTTACACCATGAGCGGGTGTCTTGACGGAATGACCGGTAGCAGCGCGACGAGTAATCGTTTTCATAGCCACGTGCCGGAAATGCGCGCGCAATATGGCTCGCTTTATCCGGCCAGTTATTTTCGTCTGAAAGAAGCCTATGCCCTGAAACAGGAAATCGAACAGCGCGATCAGGAGCACGCGGCCTATTTCCATCAATTCAATGCGCGGCTGGTGGATGAAACCTCGCTTGGACGGCAAATCGAAAACGAGGACGACGCGTTACTCAAAGAGATTGATCGCAAAATCCTGGATAATGAGACGGAGCTAGACCGCCTGAAGCGCATTGAAGCCAAAACCGGCAAGGCGCTCGATACTGCCGATCAGGCGCAGCGGAAGAAATGCGAGGACGAGCTGATTTTGCTGGAAGCGGAGCGCAAAAAACGTCAGGAGACGTTGCAACGAGAGCGACAACGAACGGGCGAAACGCGCCAGCTCGAAATTGCCCAGGCTTTCGACGATCAGTCGAAACGGGCGCATGCTTCCGAAAGCTTCCAGAGCTGGCAGCGGAAAATGGAAGCGCTGCAACTGCGGGCCGGGAAGCGAAACATCGTCAATACCTATGTCTGGGATGGCGATGGCGGATTTCACGCTGAGGAACAGCAGTTTGCCAGCACCATCGAACATTCCGTCGGCGGTTCGTTCGAACTCAATTTGATGGTGGGCTTTTCGGGACAGCACGCGTTTTCCAAAGTCGCCACCGACCTGACGGCACTGGCCAAAGTCGGTTTGACCCAGACCATGACAAAGACGGAAAGCAGCAGCAAGGGGCTGGAACTGCACGTGGACCTGAGCGGCATGGAAAGTCGCGGGATTACCGACCATCGCGATTTTCCACTGATGCCCGGCGAAAAGGTTGACCGTTACCGGTTTATGAGCTTCTTTCTGGAACCGCATAGCACTCACTTTCACGACTTTTTCAACACCGTGGTAGACCCTGAATGGCTGATGAGCAACGACGAAGAAGCCCGCGCTTTGCGGCAGACGATGTTCGCTCAGCCCAACAAAGTCTGGCGCGTCTTGCACCGCGTGACCTATGTGGAACGGCCAGCCTTGATCGGGTATGGCGCGAGCCTCACGCCGCCGCCAGCCGAGGATGAATTCGGAGAGTTGCGCCAGCAGTTGGAAGCGCTCAACCAGAAAATTGAGGAGTTGAAAACAGCGGTCGCCAAACTGAAAAAGTAGGCGGCCAGGCCACTATAGACCGGCGCAGCCAGCATTGATTCTGGTTGCGCCTGAAATTCGCAAGAGCACAAGCTATGACGAAAAAACAATTAAACATCGGACTTATCGGCTACGGCTTTATGGGACGCGCGCATTCGAATGCGTTTTTGCAGGCCGGGCGTTTCTTTGACTTGCCGTATCAGGTCAACCTCAAGGCGGTTTGCGCGCGCAACCCTGAGCGTGTGAAATCGTTTGCGGATAATTGGGGCTATGAATCAATCGAGAGCGATTGGCGCAAGTTGGTCGAACGTCCCGACATTGATCTGATTGACATCGCCAGCCCGAACGATACGCACGCCGAAATCGCCATTGCCGCCGCCAAAGCAGGCAAGATGGTGATGTGCGAAAAGCCGCTGGGGCGTACCGCCGCCGAAGCCAAAACCATGGTCGAAGCCGTCGAAGCTGCCAATGTGCCAAACATGGTTTGGTACAACTATCGCCGCGTGCCTGCCGTGACGTTGATCAAACAGTTGCTGGAAGATGGCCGCTTCGGACGCATTTTTCATTACCGCGCGAAGTTCTTGCAGGACTGGACGATTTCGCAGGATTTGCCGCAAGGCGGCGAAGGTCTGTGGCGTTTGGATGTTTCTGTCGCGGGCAGCGGCGTCACGGGCGATTTGCTGGCGCACAACATTGACACCGCGATGTGGCTGAACGGCCCGATCACGGAAGTTTCCGCCGTCACTGAAACTTTCATCAAAGAGCGCCAACACAACCTGACTGGCAAAGTCGAACCCGTGGGCATTGATGACGCCAGTTTGTTCCTGGCGCGGTTTGAAAATGGTTCACTGGCGACGTTTGAAGCGACGCGCTATGCGCGCGGACACAAAGCGCTCTATACGCTCGAAATCAACGGCGAACATTGCTCGGCGTTCTGGGATTTGCACGATCTGCATCGGTTGCAATATTTCGATCATCGCGACCAGAGCATCGTGCGCGGCTGGCGCAACATTCACGTGTCAGACGGTGATCAACCATATCTCAAACACTGGTGGGTGCCGGGGCTGCAAATTGGGTATGAACATACTTTCACGCACCAATTCGCAGACTTCCTGCTGGCGGCTGGCGAAGGCAAAGCCAGCGCCCCGACGTTCCGCGATGGGTTGGCAACCGACCTTGTTACAGACGCCGTCTTGAAATCCGCCAAGACGCGGCAGTGGGAACCGGTCGCCAAATAGTCGCCAACGCTTTCAACTTGGATCAGATTTCATTTTGGCATACGGGTGTTGCCACAGAGGCACAAAGGCACAGAGGCTAAGCATTTCTCTGAGCCTGCGTGACTCTGTGGCCAAGCAGTACAGCCAAGTGAAAACTGAGCTAACAGGCAGTGGAACGGTGTTCGGCAACGGTCGTCGCTGAACGCAGCCGGTTTGATCGTATTCGTATCAGGTTCCGGCATTGACCGGACTTTCTCCCCTTTCAGATTCACACGTTAGAAGCGGCTCGCCAGTCTTTGGCTGCGAAATGGTTTCAAGCCGGTAAAGGTTGAAACCAGCGCTTGGCATTGGCTGTCTGAAGAAACAAATCGCAATTCCGAGAGGAAGGTCAGGACTTCATGAAACGATTGCTTTGTCTGACAGCTTTGCTGTTAACCGTTGCGGTGTTGGTTCAGGCACAACAGCTTTTGGGGGAGATACGTGTCGAAGTGCGCGATCCCAATCAACGGCCGGTGGCTGCGGCAGGCAAGCTGAAAAACCTGGCGACCGGCGTCGAACAAAGTTTTCAGACTGATGCACAAGGCGGTTACCGGTTGGCGAACGTGCCGTTTGGACGCTACCAACTGGAAATTCAGCAGACAGGCTTTGCGGCGCAATCTGTGTTGCTGGATGTGCAATCCACAGCGCCGATCACGCGCACAGTGACACTGACGGTGGAAGGCCTGGCTTTTAGCGTAGACGTTGTGGCCGCGACGCCGTTGCCCGGCAATGACCTCGGTGCTGACGAAATTTCGACTCCGGTGCAGGCTGCGCGGCGGCGCGATCTGAACGCGAGCAATGCGCTTGACCTGTCTGACTTTCTGAATCGGCGCTTGAAAGGCGTGAACCTGAACGAAATTCAGGGCAATCCGTATCAAGCCGATCTGAATTATCGCGGATACACCGCATCGCCGCTGTTGGGCACGCCGCAAGGTCTTTCGGTGTATCTGGATGGCGTGCGGTTGAACCAACCGTTTGGTGACGTCGTCAGTTGGGATTTGATTCCGCAAGTGGCAATTTCGGAAGTCGCCTTGTTGCCCGGTTCAAATCCGCTGTTTGGGTTGAACACGTTGGGCGGCGCGCTGGCGATTCAAACCAAAGATGG